>JASHPT010000023.1 GCA_030037955.1 Thermoplasmata archaeon | reverse complement strand
ACGAGCGAGGGCCAGATCTTTCCGTCGCTACGGACCTTGTTCTCGAAATTGTGCTCGGAGATGAACTTCTCGAAGGCCCGCTGGGTCGCGGGGTCCCACTGGCCGGACTTCTGGCCGATCAGGTAGCCCAGCACGCCGAGCGCTCGCTGGACCGTCATCGTGGTGGCGGGGTCGAGCGGCCGGAGGGTCGCCGGGTCCTCGCGCGCCAGCAGGGTCATGTCGTAGATCCGGAAGATCCGGGCCAGCTCCTGGATGGGTGTGGCGTGGTCGTCGACCCGCACATCGATCCAGCGGTCGAGCCCGCCCCGGTAGCCCCCGCTCTCCCTCCAGACGTTCAGCGCGGCCGATTGCATCCCGCGACGGTCCCCACCCTCTCGTTGACCCGCTTCGAGAGTGGCGAGGAGGCGCTCGGGCAGGTCTCCGGGCGTGGCTTCGAACGTCTGGGCCATCGCCGCCACGACCCGGTCGGAGAACAGGATGTTGCCCTGGACCGTGTACCCGGTGCCGACGTGATGACCGGCCCACTCGAGACACTGAGCGCCGGTGTAGGCGGCGGCGTGACCCTTGCCGTCCACGACGCCGAGCTGGATGACGTCCCGGTCCGGCGACTCTCGGGTGAGCCGATCGACGACCTCGCGCGCCGACACGCCCTGCCGGAGGAGCGCGAGACCTTTCGCGCCCTGCGACCCATCCGACGCGGCCTGAGTCGCGAGCGCCCCGGCGCCGGCCTGACCCCAGGGAACCACCGAGCCGGCGGCGATGAACTTCGACTGGACCGCCACGCCCCATTCGCGACGTTGCGGGTCCCACGCGACGATGGAGAAGGTCCCTCGAGGGGACACTGAGCCGGCGGCCATAGACCCCCGGGGGAGCGCCCGGCGCTTATGAGCCAAGGGGCGGGTCAGGCCTCTTCGGGGGCGATGCCCGGCGGCAGCTTCGCCGGCGGAGCCGGCCGCGCCGCCGCCACGGCAGGAAGGCCGACGCGGGATTCCACGGCGTCCCATACCCGATCGACCGGGGCCCAGAACGCGGGGCTCGGGCCGTCCTGCTCCAGGGCCGACTGGGCTTCGTCCACGCACGACGCCACGTCGGCGAGGTCGACCTTGAGGCTCGGGGCCAGCTCGAAGGTGGCGCGCAGCAGCCGGAGCTGGGTATCGGCCCATTCCCGGGCATGCTTCGCATCTCGGTCCGCCGGGCTCAGCTGATTGTCCGGGTTCCAGTGCGGGGGCTGTGGCGCCGGGATGGACACTCGCAACCGTACCCACGGTTCGGGGATCGTCGGCCACCGGGGCTCTGCGAGCCGGACGGAGAACTGGTCGAGCGCCTTCTCGGCATCCGGAAACTCGCCGGCGGTGATCGACTGGGCCACTCGCTCGAGGGGCCTCACCAGGTCGAGGCTCGGCGGGCCCCGCCAGATCGGGAGCCGAAGCACCAGCCGGTCCGGCGAGAGCCGCCGGAGCGCGTGCTGCCGTTTCTCTCCCTGCTCGGGGGGTGCGGCCGCGGGCGGGCTGTCGATCGTCGGGGGCTTGTTTGGGGCGCCGGGCATCGGCCGTTCCGCGTCCCCTAGAGGAACGCTTCGAACTCCTTCGTCACTTCGGGGTACTTGTCGTGGACCGCCTTGAGGATGTTGAGGACGGTGAGCTTCTCGAGCTTCACTCCCTGGAGCGCGTCGATGATCTTGTCGAAGGTCTCGTCGGGAAGGGTGCAGAGCTTCTCCTTCGCGAGCCAGTTCCGGTAGAGCTTGTCCTCGATCTTGGCTCGCCAGCCCTTCTCGTAGGCCTGAAGGAACTGCTTCGACGTATCGTTGGCCGTGACGGCCTTCGCCGCCACTTCGCCCGCGATCTTGCCGGCGATGCACCCGTTGGCGATGCCTCCTCCGGTGAGCGGGTCGATCATGCGGGCGGCGTCCCCGACGAGCATGAACCCGTTCGTGACGGTCTCCTTCATCGGGGCGGAGATGGAGACTCCTCCCCCGACCATGTCGATCTTCTTACCCTTCGAATAGGCCGGGTGCTCGGCGATCCACTTGTCGAGATACATCTTCACGTCGGCGGGGTTCCGCAGTTTGGAGACCTGCACGCCGATGCCGACGTTCGCGAGGCCATCCCCCTTCGGGAAGATCCAGACGTAACCGCCCGGCGCCACCTTGCCCAGATAGAAGTCGCAGTACCGGGTATCCGAATCGACGTTCGTCATCCGGTACTGGATGCAGGAGTCCATGTCCCGCAGGGCCAGGTTCGTCGGCAGGCCGGCCCACCGGCCGACCTGGGACTCGAATCCGTCCGCTCCGATCGTGATCGGGGCCCGGATCTCGAAGGTCTGGCCGAACTGCTTGGCCGTAACACCGACGATGTGCCCGTCGTCCCGGAGCAGGCTGATGGCGGAGGTCTTGAGCATCACCTCGACACCGGCGTTCGCAGCATCGATGGCCAGTTGCTTGTCGAACGCGTCGCGCTCGACGACGTACCCGACCTCGTTCCCGGCATGCTTCTCATTGATCTCCAGCACCTTTTCGGCGGGCGAGAAGATGCGGGCGCCCTCGACCTCCACGTTGATCCACCGGGAGGAGGGCTTGATGCCCACGTCGGGCAGCCAGGCCTTGCTCATCCCCTCTCCGCAGCGGACCGGAGAGCCGATCTCCTGCCGCTTCTCGATCATGACCGTCTTGGCGCCGCTCATCGCGGCCCACTTGGCGGTCATCGAACCGGCCGGGCCGGCGCCGATGACGAGTACGTCCGTCTTCAGATTCTGCACGACGACCCCCTCCGCGCGCCCACGTCACCCGATCTCGATCGCGCCGACCGGGCAGGCCCGAACGCAGATCTCACATCGGGTGCAGACCTTCTCATCGAAGGTGATGCGCGTCTCGTCGAGGTAGATGCAGTTGAGCGGGCAAATGCCGACGCAGGCCCCGCAATAGATGCAGATCTGACCGCTGGACTCGATGTGCAGCGTCTTCTTGCTCGGCATGCGCCGTCTCGGGCGTGTCACCGCCCCCTGCAATATAAAGGGTTTTTCGCAGGCGCCCTGGGCTATCGGGCCATCGGCGGTTTCGCGAGCATCGCTTCCTGCTCTTCGAGCCACCGTTCGGCATCGATGGCCGCCATGCAACCGAGGCCGGCCGCGGAAATGGCCTGACGATACCGGTGGTCGTAGACATCGCCGGCAGCGAACACTCCCTCCACCGACGTGCGGGTGTTTCGGTGGGTCTTGATGTAACCGTTCTCGTCGAGTTCGAGCTTCCCGCGGACGATCTCCGTCGCCGGGTCGTAGCCGATGGCCACGAACATGCCCTGGACCGGCAGGACCGAGGTCTCGCCGGTCTTCAGGTTGCGAAGTCGTACACCCTCCACCGTGGACTCGCCCAGGACCTCCTCGACGACCGAGTCGAGCTGGAACGAGATCTTCGGGTGATGCCGAGCACGCTCGATCATGATCCGGCTCGCCCGAAGCTCGGACCGACGGTGGACGATCGTGACGTGCGTGGCGAACCGGGTCAGGAAGAGCGCCTCCTCCATCGCCGAGTCGCCGCCGCCGATGCAGGCCAGCGCCTTTCCCCGGAAGAAGAACCCGTCACAGGTCGCGCAGGCAGAGACCCCGTGCCCCATGAGGCGCCGCTCGGAGGGCAGGTCCAGCCATCGCGCATTCGCCCCCATGGCCAGGATGAGGGCGTCGGCATCGAGGTCTCCTTGCGTGCCGAGCTTGAGGCGGAACGGCCGGCGGCCCAGGTCCACGGAGACGACACGGTCGTCGACGAACTCGGTGCCGAATCTCGTGGCCTGGGCCTTCATGCGCTCGATGAGCTCGGGCCCCTGGATCGCCTCCGGGAATCCCGGGAAGTTCTCCACGTCCGTGGTGATCATGAGTTGACCGCCGGCGGGAACGCCGCTCACGAGGGTCGGCTTGAGATTCGCCCGCGCGGTGTAGATCGCGGCGGTGAGGCCGGCGGGTCCGCTGCCCACGATGACGACACGGGAACGCGGACAGCTGGCCTCCTCCGCCATGCTCGCGCGAATGGGACCGGGGGTTCTAAGCGTTCGCGGCGGTCGGCTTCACCGCGGGTCCCTTCCCCGCGGAAGCCGGAGGAGTTCGTCCGGTTCCGCCTCGGCATACGCGCTTCGGAAGAACAGGAGGGGAGCGGCGTCCTCGCCCTCTTCGGTGGCCACGACCTCTCCCAGCACGAGGGCGTGGTCCCCGGCCGCAACCTCCTGTACCAATCGACACTCCAGTGTCGCGATCGCGCCGTCCAGGAGGGCGGCTCCGGTCCGGCCGCGATGCACGTCGAGCCCCGCGAACTTCTCCTCCGGTGTCACCCGCCCCGCGAAGCGCTGGCTCAGGGACCGCTGCGTCGCCGACAGGATCGACACCGCAAAGGTCCCCGAGGCACGGAGCGCCGGCAATGCATCCGCGTCCGTACTGATCGAGACGAGGACCCGGGGAGGCGCTAGGCTCACCGAGAGAAACGCGTTCACCGTCAAGCCCCGATCTCGGTCCTCGTGTCGGGTCGTCACGACCGACACTCCCGTAGCCCACCGGGACATGAGCTGACGGAACCGGGCCGGGTCGACGCCGACGGGGCCGGCCTCGGGCATCGTCCCCCCTCAGACCTGTCGCCACTTGAAGGCGATGCGAAGCCGGCCCCGTCCGGCGGCTTTCATATCGGTGCGTCGTTCCGGGCAGGCCGGGGCTCTCTGTGGACGTCGTAGTGCTGGGGGGTGGTGGTCTCACGGGCCGCTGTGCGGTCTGGGACCTCGCCGAGAGTGGCGTCTTCGAGAACATCCGCGTGGGCGACCTGGACCACGGTCTGGCCGAGGAGGCCGCCCGGAAGGCGCCGCCGAAGAGTCACGTGACCGCGCACCGGATCGACGTGCGGAACCGTTCTGAGCTCGTCGATCTGCTCCGGGGCGCCCGGGTCTGCGTCAACGCCGTCCAGTACACCTTCAATCTGGACGTCATGGAGGGCTGCCTCGAGGCGGGGGTTGATTACCTCGATTTTGGAGGCCTCTTCCACACGACCCTGAAGCAGCTCACCTTGAACGAGCGATTCCGACGAGCGGCATTGCTCGCCGTGCCCGGCATGGGGCAGGTTCCGGGCATCTCGAACGTGCTCGCCGCCGCGGCGGCCGAGGACCTCGATCGGGTGGATTCTATCATGATCCGCGACGGCTGGCGGGATTTCACGGAGGGGGCCCCTCCCGTCGTCTTCACGTGGTCCCCCAGCACGTTCCTGGACGAGATGGTGCTGCCCGCCATGGTCTGGGAGGGCGGTGCGTACCACGAACACCCCGCGATGAGCGGAGGCGAAGAGTACGAGTTCCCACCTCCCATCGGCCGGACCCGGCTCTACCGGACCCTCCACTCGGAGCCCGCGACGTTTCCGGAGTCGTTCCGCGGAAAGGGGCTGCAGCATTGCGAGTGGCGGGAAGGGGGCCCCGGGATCGACGTCCTGCAACTGCTCGCGGCCCTCGGCTTCGGTTCCACGACCGCGGTCGAGGTACGTGGACAGCCGGTCTCTCCGAAGGAGGTGCTGCTCGCGGTCCTGAAGCGTGAGAAACTGCTCGGCTACCCTGAGGGCGTCCGGGTCGAGGACCGCGAGATCGTCGATGTAGAGGTGAAGGGCCATGGCAAGCAAGGGCCGGTCACCCGACATGCCTACGCCGCGTTCCGGTCGAAGCCGGAATGGGGTGTCGCCGCCACCGAGATCGCGGTGGGGGTCTGCGGCTCCATCGCCGCCATCCTGATTGCCCAAGGAAAAGCCGTCGGCCCGGGGGTCGTGCCCCCCGAACGCTGCATGCCCCCCGGAGCGTTCCGCGAGATGCTGGCCGCCCGCGGAGTGGTCACCCGAATCTGCCCGCCGGAACCCCCGCTCCGGGTGACGGACAGTACGCCGTCCCGGTGGGAATAGGTGTCGTTTCAGCGCCAAAACACTCGAAATTAGGCGCGTAAAGTATCAAATTCGAACAATACATCCACAATGTACAACTCCACGTGAATCGTGCTTTAGGTTGTAAATCTCCATATGAAGTTCTCTCGCCGCGCCAATTATATATAGGGTCGTTCGGCTGGCCCGGACCTCTTAGGATGTGTTTTCTATGTCGGACCGGGAAGTCGCCTCTCCGGAGTCGATTCCGGACCGCGAGAGGGACGGCCTCCTGAGTTCTGACCCCGTCGTTCCGACTCACGGGCCGGGTCTTCGGGCCGAAGCGAACGCGACCCCTCCCGGGGCGGTCGAGCCTCCGGCGGCGCCGCCGGCCGAACCGAGCGCCCCGAAGGAACACAAGGAAGCCAAGGAAGTCAAGGAGTCCAAAGAGTCCAAGGAGAAGGAGCCGACCGTCGAGGAGCCGGCTCCGCTGCCGATCTCCATCGCCCGTCTCGTTCCCAAGCTCAAGAAGAGCGCGAAGCTCTTCGAGGAGGGGAAGAAGCACATTCCCAACTCGACCAGCTCGCTCATCCGGGTCGCCTCCTACGACCCGTGTCCTCCGTTCATCGTCCGGGGGAAGGGGCCCAAGGTCTGGGACGAGGACGAGAACGAGTACCTCGACTTCAACCTCGCCTACGGGTGTCTGATCAACGGTCACGCGCACCCCCAGATGGTCAAGGCGATCCAGCGTCAGGCGGAGCTCGGTCTCCACTTCGCCTCGCCTACCGAGCTCGAGATCGAGGTCGCGACGCTCTTCCAGAAGCTGGTCCCGAACGCGGAACGCGTGGCGTTCTGCTCGAACGGCTCGGACGCGACGATGAACGCGATCCGGATCGCGCGGGCGGTCACAGGGAAGGACGGCATCCTCAAGTTCGAGGGACACTATCACGGGCAGCACGACTACGCACTCATCAGCGCCGAAGCCCCGCCCATCGTGGCCGGGCTCGATGAGTACCCTCGACCGCTACCCAACTCGGCCGGCATCCCGCCGGGAGTCACCGACTACGTGACCGTCGCGCCGTACAACTCCATCCCCGCGTTCGAGCGGATGGTCAAGCGTTACCGGGACAAGATCGCCGCCGTCATCCTCGAGCCGGTGATGGCCAACGCCGGGATCATCCCCCCGGCGCCGGACTACCTCAAACAGATCCGGGAGATCACGACGGCCAACGACATGCTGCTCATCTTCGATGAAGTGTTCACCGGGTTCCGCATCGCTCCGGGCGGCGCCCAGGGCGTCTACAAGGTGCAGCCCGACCTCTCCTGCTGGGCGAAGGCACTCGGGGGAGGGGTCCCGATCTCCGCGGTGTCCGGCAAGGCGGAGTACATGGACCTCATCGCCCCGGGTCGGATCTCGTTCGGAGGGACCTACTTCGCCAACTCTCTCACGCTGGCCGGCGCGTATGCGAACCTTCGCCTGCTCCAGTTGGGCGGCGTGGAGATCTACGACCGGTTCACCCGACTCACGACCAAGATGGAGCGGGGCATCGAGGCGGCGGCCCGAGACACCAAGCTCCCTGTCCTCGTCCAGTCCGTTCCCGGCATGCTCCAGTTCTTCTTCACGCGTCGCAAGAAGATCACCAACTATCGGGAGTCGCTCCAGATCGACTGGAATCTCTACCTCCGCCACCACCAGCTGCTTCTCGACCGCGGGATCTACATCCATCCCGACAACTACGAGCGGCTGACCTTCTCGACCACGCACTCCGACAAGGACGTCGAGCACTTCCTCTCGGTGATCCACGAGACGTTCACCGAGCTCAAGTCCCTCCCTCGAGACTACGCGCTCTGAGCGGTACCGTGCCTTCCTCGGGGGTGGGCGCGTGAGCTCGTGGGACGTCCTCGTCGTGGGGGGAGGGCACAACGGGCTGGTCGCAGCGACCTATCTGGGCCGGGCCGGCGCCCGGGTGCTCGTCCTCGAGCGCCGGGAGGTCGTCGGAGGCGCCGCTGTCACCGAGGAGACGTGGCCGGGGTTCCACATCAACACGTTCTCGTACGTGGCGGGTCTCCTCCGGCCCGAAATCGTCCAGGAACTGGATCTGCCGAGATTCGGTTACCGGACGATCCTCTACGACCCCCAGTACTGCATGCCGTTCCCGAACGGCCGGGCGCTCAAGCTCTGGGTCGACACCGACCGAGCGGCGGCGGAGATCTCGAAGTTCTCCGCCAAGGACGCCCGAGCCTACCCGAAGTACGTCGAGTACTGGGACCGCGTGCTCGAACTGATCGAGCCCGTGATGCTGGCGCCGCCGGCGCCGCTCGCGGAGATGTTCCAGATGTTCTCGACTCCGGAGACGGAGACGCTGGTCCGGGACCTCTTCCTCCGCAGCGCCCAGGACCTCTTAGACGAGTGGTTCGAGTCGGACGAGGTGAAGGCGGTCCTGGCGCCGAATGCCGTCATCGGGACGATGTGTGGCCCCGACACCCCGGGAACGGCCTACGTCCTCGCGCACCACAACGTCGGCAATCTCGATGGCCACTCGCAGGTCTGGGGGTTCTCGGTCGGCGGGATGGGGGGCATCAGCCGTGCCCTCGCCTCGGCGGCGGCCGACGCCGGGGTCCAGATCCGCACCGGCGTCGGCGTACGGTCCCTCGTGGTCGAGCACGGGGCGGTCACCGGGGTGGAGACGACCGCCGGCGAGCGGATCTCGGCCCGGGTCGTGGCGTCCAATGCCGACGCGCAGACGACCTTTCTCAAGCTGGCCCCGGCGGACTCCCTGCCGCCGGAATTCGTGAAGGAGGTCCGGGGGATCCGGTCGCGCGGTGCCGCGCTCAAGTTCAACGCCGCGCTGTCGGCCCTCCCGGAGTTCACCGCCGACCCCGGCGCTCCGAGCGACGCCCACCGCTCGACGGTCGATATCGCGCCCTCGCTGGCCTATCTTGAACGCGCCTACCGGGACGCCCGGGACGGGCGCTTCTCCGAGCATCCGTTCATCGAGATACTCTTCCAAAGCGCGCTCGACCCGTCGGTCGCGCCCCCCGGCAAGCATACGATGACCTGCTTCGTGCAGTACGCCCCGACGGAGCTTCGGGACACCGACTGGGAATCCTTCAAGCCGCAGGCGGCCGAGCGCGTCCTGGACACGATCGCCGAGTATGCCCCGGACATCCGTCGCGTGGTCGAGCACTTCCAGGTCGTCTCGCCCCAGGACATCGAAGCGACGCTGGGGATGACGGGCGGCAACATCTTTCAGGGCGACATCACGCCCGACCAGATCCTGTCCTTCCGGCCGGTGCCCGGGTGGGTGCAGTATCGAACCCCGCTCCGGGGACTCTACCTGTGCGGTTCGGCGGCCCACCCCGGGGGCGGAGTCACCGGGGCCGCCGGTCACAACGCGGCGCAGATCATCCTCGAGGACCTGCACGGAGGCCCGGAGGGAGCCCTTGGGGCTCCGCGCTGAGGGAAGCGATGTCGACTTCCGGAGCGCCGGGCGCCGTATATCCGCTCTCGGAGATCCGGGAGCGACGGGTTCGTTCGGGGGAGCTCTACGTGGAGTTCCTCCGGATACCGGAGATGAGCGTCGGCTTCTACGCACTGCCGGCCGGCGGCGTGGACCCCCAGACCCCCCATCGCGAGGACGAGGTCTACTACGTCATCCGGGGCCGGGCCATGGTCTCGATCGCGGGCAAGGACCGACGGGTGGAGGCCGGTGCTACCATCTTCGTGGCTCGGGAGGTCGAGCATCGGTTCCACACGGTGACCGAAGCCCTGGAACTGTTGGTCGTCTTCGCCCCGGCGGAGTCGTCCGGCCCCGGACCCCCCGACCCGCCACCGTCGAACCCCTCCCCGGCCCGCGAGGCGCCGGGGAAGGGTTCTTAGCCCTCAACCCGTGGGGGGGGCCGACACGAGATGGGCCGTTCGTGGAGCGACCTGGTCGTCTTCATCCTGAAGCGGTTGGTCCAGCTCATCCCCGTCCTGCTTGGCGTGATCATCATCACGTTCTTCTTCACCCACATCGCCGTCTCGAATCCCTGCGCCATCTGGTCCGGCCCGAAGGCCTCTCCGTCGACGATCGAGGCCTGCATCCGGAATAACCACTTCAACGACCCGCTCCCGGTCCAGTTCTACTACTACATCGAGGGACTTCTCAGCGGGAACTGGGGCGTCGACCCGCTGTTCCACCTCCCGGTGCTCCCGTACCTTCTCACGACCTTCCCGGAGACGCTGGAGCTGGTGCTCACGGCGACCGTGATGATGATCTTCGTCGGCATCCCGCTGGGGGTCGTGGCGGCGGCCAGCAACGGCCGCATCGCCGACCACCTCGTCCGGATCTTCTACCTGAGCGGCTGGGCGACCCCGACCTACATCGCGGGCGTCATCCTGGCGATCGGCCTCGGACCCCTGTTAGGCGTCACCGGGGGCGACTTCTCGACCACGAGCGCGCCCGTGCCGCAGATCACCCACATGTCGGTCCTCGACGCGATCATCGCCCTCAACCCGTCCGCCACGGGGGATGCGATCGTGCATCTCCTCCTCCCCGCCCTGGCCCTCGCCTTCCTCAACATGGGCATCGCGACCCGGATGACCCGCTCGTCCATGCTCGAGATCCTGCCGCTTGACTTCGTCAAGACGGCCAAGATGAAGGGGCTCGGCGACTTCTGGGTCCTGTACAAGCACGCCCTGCGCAACGCCCTCATCACGACGACGACGGTCCTCGGCGTCACGGCCGGCACGATGGTGTCGGGCACGGTCGTGATCGAGTCGATCTTCAAGTGGCCGGGCATCGGCCTCTACGCCTATGACGCCATCACCGGGTACGACTTTGCCGGCACGATCGGCGTCGTGATCTTCTTCGCGATCGTGGTCGTCGTCGCGAACATGATCTCCGACATCCTGTACGGCATCCTGGACCCGCGGGTGGCGTGGCGGTAGATGTCGACCCCCACGCTCCCGGCGTCGAAGGCGGTCCGCGCCGGGTCCACCACCCCGGCCCGTCCCCGGGGCGCGTTCCGGGCCAACGTGCGATTGATCCTCCGGATCCTGGCCGCCAACCCGCTCACGCTCGTCGGGTTCATCCTGGTCGTCATCGTCTCGGTCACGGCCTTTCTGATCGTCGCGGTCCCGGCCGTGTCGACGCTCCTGATCGGCCGGGCGGTATCGATCCTGCCCTATCCGGCGCTCGACACCGCCGCCTTCCCGGCGAACCAGGCGCCGTCGTTCGCGCACCTGCTCGGCACGGACCAGGCCGGCACCGACGTGCTGTCGAACGTCATGGCGGCGCTGCCGACCGACCTCGGGATCGGATTCAGCGTCGCCGGCGTGTCGCTCATCATCGGGGGCCTGCTCGGACTCGTGGCCGGTTTCTGGGACACTCCCGGCACCCTCAGCTCGGTCGCCTCGATCGGGATCCTCCGGATCACCGACATCTTCCTCTCGTTCCCGACGCTGGTGCTCGCCCTCGCGATCACGGCCGCCTGGGGCCGGGGGGAGGTGCAGTCCGAGCTGGCGGTCATCGTGACCTGGTGGCCCTTCTACGTCCGGCTGACCCGGGGAGAGGTGCTCTCGATCAAGGTCCAGCCGTATGTCATCGCGGCCCGGGCGGCCGGCGTCTCCGAGACCACCATCCTGTTCCGCCACGTCGTGCGGAACCTGCTCGAGCCCCTCGCCGTCTACTTCAGCCTGGATGTCGGCACGGTCATCGTGACCTACTCGACGATCTCGTACGTCGGGGTCGGCGTTCCCCCGTCCGTCCCCGAGTGGGGGAACCTGATGTACCAGTACCAGGACCTGCTCCTGACGCAGCCGTGGACGGTGCTCTCCGTCACCGCGGCGATCTTCATCACCGTGCTGGCCTTCAGCCTGCTCGGCGACGGACTCCGCGACATCCTCGACCCGCGCAGCCGGCGGATCATGGCGACGACCACCGTCGCGTCGCACTCCGGGGAGGGCACGTGACGCCCGCGTCGGTTCCCCGGGTCGGAGGAGCGTGATCTTCTGGCGGATGCCCTCCTGAGAGTCGAGCACCTCACCGTCGACTACACGGTCGGTGCCGGGACGTTCCGGGCGCTGAACAACGTGTCGCTCGACCTGCTCCCCGGTCGTGTCGTCGGCATCGTGGGCGAGACGGGCTGCGGCAAGAGCACCCTGGGGCACTCGATCCCGCGGCTGCTCCCCGAGCCGCCGGCGAAGGTCAAGGCCGGCAAGATCATCTTCCAGGGGACGGACCTCCTGCGGCTGCCGAAGTGGCGGATGCCGGGGATCCGGGGGACCGGCATCGGCATGATCTTCCAGGAGCCGATCAACTCGCTCAACCCGGCGTTCCGGGTCGGCGACCAGATCGCCGAGTCGGTCCGCATCCGCAAGCTGCGGGAGCGGGGCCTGATGCCCGGTATCAAGCCCGAGGTCAAGGGGTTCGATTACTCGAAGCGGGAGCTGCCGAAGGCCTCGGATGTCGTGACGGGGCCGTTCATTCCGCCGAACGTTTCCCAGACGCTCAAGGCTCGGGGCGTCCCGATGACGAAGGAGATCCACCAGGAGGTGCTCGACTTCCTGCGGCTGGTCCGGATCAACGACCCGGAGCGGATCGTGAGCCTGTTCCCGCACGAGCTCTCGGGCGGGATGCGCCAGCGGATCATGATCGCGATGGCGTTGAGCGGCAAGCCGGCGCTGCTCATCGCCGACGAGCCCACCAGCGCGCTGGACGTGACGATCCAGGCGCAGGTCCTGACCCTGATGAAGGAGCTGATGGAAGAGGTCCGGACCTCGATCCTGTTCATCAGCCACGACCTGGGCGTCATCGCCGAGATGGCCGACGAGCTGGGCGTGATGTATGCGGGTCACCTGGTCGAGTTCGGCCCGGTCGCCGAGATCTTCGGCTCTCCGCGGCACCCGTACACCAAGGCGCTGCTCCGGTCGATCCCGAACAAGTACAAGGACGAGGGCGTGCTCCCGTCCCTCTCCGGCTCGGTGCCGAACCTCTCGCACCTGCCCGAGGGCTGCACGTTCCATCCGCGGTGCCCGCTCGCCCGGGACGTCTGCAAGCACAAGCCGGAGCCGCCGCTCGCGATCCTGCCCCCGGGACCCCAGGCCCTGCTCCACAAGTCGGCCTGCTACTTTCCCGAGGAGGTGCCCTCGATGCCATGAGCGGAGCACCGCCCCTCGTTCAGGTCGAGGACATCCAGAAGTACTTCCCGCTCACGCGGTCGCTGAGCGAGACGATCCGTCGACACGCGAAGCTCGCGATCCGGGCGGTGGACGGGGTGTCGTTCGTCGTCCGCCCGGGCGAAACGGTCGGCCTGATCGGGGAGTCCGGCTCGGGCAAGACCACGCTCGGCTGGTTGATCGCCCGCCTGCACGAGCCCACCGCCGGTCGGATCCTGTTCGAGGGCCAGGACGTGGCGCATCTGCAGGGCAGCAAACTGCGGGCCTGGCGGCGCAATGTTCAGGTGGTCTTCCAGGACCCGGTCGGGTCCCTCGACCCGCGGATGCGCGTCTGGGAGATCGTCTCCGAACCGATCCGCGCCCAAGAGTCCGGTCTCCGCAAGGCCGAGCTCCGGCGCCGGGTCGCCGAGCTCCTGCCGACGGTCGGGCTGATGCCGGAGATCCTCGACCAGTACCCCCACGAGTTCTCGGGCGGCGGCCGCCAGCGGATCTCCCTCGCACGGGCCCTGAGCCTGCATCCGAAGCTGATCGTGCTGGACGAGCCCACGAGCGCGCTGGACGTCGCGGTCCAGGCGCAGATCCTGAACCGCCTCGTGGCGCTCCAGTCGGAGTACGGATTCGCCTACCTGCTCATCACGCACAATGTGTCGGCGGTGAAGTACGTCGCCGACCGGGTGGCGGTGCTCTACCTGGGCAAGCTCGCCGAGGTCGGGACGGTGCGGGAGGTGCTCGAGCACCCGACCCATCCGTACACGAAGGCGCTCATGGCGGCCCTGCCCGTGCCGGATGTCCGGCGACGCCGGGCCCGGTACCGGATCTCCGGGGAGATCCCGACGCTCATCCGGCCGCCGCCCGGCTGTCGGTTCGCGACGCGGTGCCCGTTCGTCATCGACCGCTGTCGGGTCGAGGAACCGCTCCTCCGGTCCATCGGGAAGGACCCGACCCATCTGGCGGCCTGTCACCGGGCCGAGGAGGTCGTCGACATCGCGCCGGAGACGCTGATGGCCATGGAAGGCAGCGGCGCCCCGTCGCCGATCGCTCCGGGGAAGGAACTCGTCGGGACGACGGCGACCTGAGGCGACGGGGGAGGGCTCCCCGTCAGGTCTTGAGATAGTCCGTGTTGTAGATCAGCTGGAAGCCGATCCCGCTGCCCATCGGGTTCTGGACAATGCCCTGGACATCGACGTTGTAGACCTGGAAGGAGGTCGGGATCGGGAGCCAGGCGTCCGTGTAGTTGTAGTACATGTAGTTCGTAATGTCGCCGTAGTACTGCGCCGCGCCCGCGACGTTCAGGTCCTCGGCCGCGTCGTAGAACCACTGGTCGACGGTCTGGTTCGCGAACTCGGCCATGCAGATGTTGTAGCCGCCCGCGCTCCACGCGTTGAGCTCCGTCGGGTCGTCCGGACCGACATAGTCGCCCGTGTAGTAATCGAGCCCGATGTAGAACGGCCCGCCGTTGGCGGAGGTCTGGGAGACGCAGACCGTCCCGAGGGAGCCGTCGGTCTCGGTGTACTGCTCATCGGCCAGCTGGTCGATGCTGATCGGCACCAGGTTCAACGGGATATCGACCGCGGCGAGGTCGGCCTTGATCAGCTCGGCGACCACGTTCCAGTCCCCGCCCTGGATGTACTCGAAGTTGATGCCGTTCGGGAACAGGTGGTTGAGGCCTCCGCTGGACATCGGCCACGGAGAGGCGTTCATCTCCTGCTCGGCGAGGCCCAGGTCGTAGCTGTAGGGCGACAGGCCCGTCGGGTCGTAGTCGGGATAGCCGGTCGGGATGGGACCGACCCAGGGGGTCCCGTACCCGCCGAAGCCGTAGGAGATGATCTGCTCGTAGTTGATGGCGTGAGCGACCGCAGCCCGCACCGAGAGATTGGTGAACGGATTCATCGGCTCACCGGGAAGGATCGAACCGTTCTGGTCCATGTAGATCCACGGCGAGAAGCTGAGCGCCCCGAAGACGGCCGGGAGCGGGTTCACGTAGAGGCACCGCTGGCCCTTGAGCTGGTCGATCTGCGACGGCCCGATGTAGGCGAAGGACCCGAGGGCCGCCGCGCCCGTCTCCATGTTCTCGACCACGATCGTGGGGTTCTCCTGGAACGAGACATCGACGGAGGACTTGGCCGGCTGCAGGTTGTTGTACTGCGGGTGCGATGCGGCGATCGAGGTCGCCCAGTAATCCGGGTTCGGAACCAGTGAGTATCCCGTCGACGGGGACCAGAAGGTGAGCTCGTACGGGCCGCTGCCCATCATGTTGTTCGAGACGTAGGTGTTGACCTCGTTGACCTGGACCCCGCCGTGCTGCGCGACCCAGATGGGGTCGACCGCCGCGAAGCCCGGCGTGGCGACCTGGTCCAGCAGGAAGGGGTAGGGCGCCGGGCCGTTGTAGTCCACCGAGCCGGCGCCGATGTTGAACTCGATCGTCGAGGCGTTGATGACCTGGAACGACTGGTTCTGCGCCTCCATGATGTCCAGTAGACCGGCCGGTGGATCGGTCACCATGGAGAGCGTGTTCATCGAGTTGAGGACCCCCGCCAGCCAGTTCTGGGAGTCCGTCTGAGCCGTGGTGCCGGCGTCGGCATCATACGTGAGGCCGGGCAGGAAGAAATTCTCCTCTTCGAGGTAGACAAGGGCCTGGTTCATCACCATTCCCCGATTGAGCGAGTACCACATCACGTAGGCATTGACCGGGTCCCCGTTCGAGAAGTGCTCGCCGGGCCAGAGGGTGAAGTTCCAGTGGGTGCCGTCGGCCGACGTGGTCCAGTTCTCTGCGAGCAGCGGAGCCTGGTAGTTCGGTCCCAGCGTGGATGTGGCGGTACTGGCCGGACCGTACTCGGTTTCATTGTAGAAAATTAACGTCTGGTAGACTTGCTGAACGATCCCCCAGCCGGGCGTGGTGTAGGTGACGGCCGGATCCAGCGAATCCGGGACCTCCGGCTGGTCGACGACGATCGAGCTCGTGGTCCCGAGCGAACAGGTGGACGCCTGAGATGCGGCCTTGCTCAGGCCGTAGTAAACTCCGCTCGCCGAAATGACGGTCAGCAATGCAACGACGATAGCACCTGCACGAAGAGACCGGGGATTCACAGAACCCCTCCAGCGGTGGGCGCGAAGAGGAAGCACCCTCTCTTAAACCCTAGCACTCGGACCGAGGGCCGATTTTTCGCCGGTCGAAGCGATTTGCAGGCGGCCCTCGATAACATCTTTATCCGCGGCGGTCTGGCGCCCTCTGAGGGAGTTGTATGGCCGTTTCGAAGATGCTCGTCGGAGGCGAATGGGTGGAATCCTCCTCGGAAGCCACGATCTCGGTGGTCAGTCCGTTCACGGGAAAGCAGATCGGAGAGGTGCCGAAGGGAGGTCGGGAGGACATCCGCAAGGCAATCGATGCCGCCCGAGAGGCCTTCGACAAGGGGCCGTGGCCCCGGCTGCCGGCCCGGGCCCGGGGCGACGTCTACCTCAAGGCGGCTCAGCTGCTTCAGCAGCGGGCCGCTGCGATTGCCGAGCTCGAGAGCCGGAACCAGGGTAAGACGATCAAGCAGGCGGCCGACGTCGATATTCCGAGCTCGATCGACAACCTGATCTTCTACGCCGGCGCCGTCCGCACGCTCGACGCGAAGAGCCCCCAGGAGTTTCTCGGGGACGGCACGACGATCTTCCGCCGCGAGCCGGTCGGTGTCGTCGGGTCGATCACTCCGTGGAACTATCCGTTCATGATGGCCGTCTGGAAGATCGGCCCGGCCCTGGTCACCGGGAACACGGTCATCCTGAAGCCCGCGAGCTGGACACCGCTCAGCACGCTGGAGCTCGCGAAGGCGTTCACCGAGGCGGGACTGCCTACCGGCGTCCTCAACGTCGTGACGGGGCCGGGAGAGGAGGTGGGCAACGAGCTCTGCGTCAATCCGAAGGTCGACATGGTCTCGCTGACGGGCGACACGGCCACCGGCCGCAAGATCATGGAATCGGCCAGCAGCACGGTGAAGCGAGTCCAGCTCGAGCTGGGCGGGAAGGCGCCTTTCGTGGTGTTCGAGGATGCCGACATTCCCGCCGCGGTCGAGGGCGCCATCGTCGGCGGCTACGTCAATGGCGGCCAGGACTGCACGGCCGCCACCCGGGTCATCATCCACTCCTCCGTGCGCGAGAAGTTCGAGCGAGGGCTTCTCGAGCGGATCAAGCAGATCCGGGTCGGCGACCCGCTGTCCCGGTCCACCGACCTCGGGCCGCTCGTCCACGCAAGCCATCAGAAGAAGGTGCTGGACTGGGTGCAGACCGGTAAGAGCGAGGGCGCGAAGCTTCGGGTCGGGGGCGCCGAACCGGGGGGCAAGCTCAAGGCCGGTGCCTTCGTGAACGCGACCGTCTTCGACCAGGTCGCTCCGGACATGCAGATCGCCCAGCACGAGATCTTCGGGCCGGTACTGGATGTGATCGAGTTCGAGAAGTTCGACGAGGCGCTCGAGATCGCGAACGGCGTCGAGTACGGTCTCGCCGGCAGCGTCTGGACGCAGAACGTGCGGAC
>JASHPT010000022.1 GCA_030037955.1 Thermoplasmata archaeon | reverse complement strand
GAGTCTCCTAGCTCGATCATCGGGAGCGCCACCGGAACGTTCCCGTCCGTCACCGGGTTGACCAGCGAGACCGATAGCACGTCCGGTTCGGGCGCCTTCGGCCTCCAGATCAACACGAACACCTTCTCGTGCAACACCGCCTACACCGGCGGCCTGACGACGACCTGCTGGGAGCAGTTTGTCTACGAGACCAATGTGGACGGTCTCTACGGGCCGGGGGTGTTCATCGACTACACGTTGACCAACTACGTCACCGGCAGCGTGACGAGCTGCCCGAGCACGGGACCTCCGGGGGGCTCTGGGTGGTACGTCTTCTCGACTCAGCCCAAGAACTGTTACGCCAACAGCGCGATCGTGGCGGCTCCGGTATTTCCGATTACGGACCTCGGTCTGCTCACCCTCTCCGCCGAGGCGAACTATGGCGGCAGCGGAACGGACCAGGTCCAGATCTGCCTCTCCGGGGGAGGGTGCTACGGGCCGGCGTCCAATCCGGATAATGTACTCGACCTGGGCGACAACTGGCTGATCTCGGAGTTCAACGTGTTTGGCATGGCGGGAGGGTCCGAGGCCGTCTTCAATGCCGGGACCGAGATCACCGTCTCCGAAGACGTGACGGACCAGAGCGGCAACTCCGTCTCGCCGTACTGCGGGTCCGGCGTCGTGACCGGGGAGTACAACAACCTCTACCTCGGAGTCTGCACCAACAGCACGGCCGGCATCGAATTCACCGAAGGTACCCTCGAGTTCTCGTGCTCCGTGAGCCCCTCGGATGTGACCGTCCTGAACGGGCAGACCGCCACCTACGAGGTCACCGTGACGCTCCTCGCCGGTGCCTCCGAGCCGATCGCCCTGAGCGTCGTCTCCGGGCTGCCGTCCGGCGCCACGCCGTCCTTCTCGCCCTCCACCGTGTTTCCGACGTCGACGTCGACCCTCTCCATCGCGACCTCGTCGTCCGGTAGCCTGGGCGACTTCACGTTCACAGTCGAAGGCGACTTCATGGGCCTCGCCGAGACCTGTACGGCGAATCTGCACGTCTACGACTTCACGGTGAACCTGTCGCCGTCCGACCAGAGCGTCCTCCGGGGCGGGTCGACCTCCTACGCCGTGAGCCTGACCCTGCTTCCGGGCTCCTCCACGACCGGACTGCCGGGCATCCAGCTCTCGGAGCTGGGACTGCCCTCCGATGCGACGTACGCCTTCAGTGCGTCGTCCATCGTCCCCACGACGGTCGGCTGCACGTCGGGTACGCCCGAGGATTGCCAGTCGCTCGAGGTGACGACGGCCGGACCGCCCACCGGTTCGCTGGGCGACTTCACCTTCGCGGTGATCGGCACCGACCCGAGCGCGAGCGGCGGGTACCGCGATGCCTCGGCCAACCTGCACATCTTTGACTTCACCGTGGACCTCGCCCCGATGGACCAGACCGTTGTTCGCGGCGGAACCGCGAGCTATTACTCGGTGAACCTGACCCTCGTGCCCGGCTCGTCCACGACCGGGATCCCGGCGTTTTCGCTGAGCGTGGCCGGACTTCCGTCCGACGCGAGCTACGCGTTCAGTGCGGCAACGATCGTCCCGACGGCGGCCGGCTGCACCTTCGAGACGCTCGAGGATTGTCAGTCGCTCGAAGTGACGACCGCCGGGCCACCGAGCGGGTCGCTCGGCGACTTCACCTTCACGGTGACGGCGAGTGCTCCGGGGCCGAGCGACGGGGCCCGATCCAGCTCGGCCAATCTCCACATCTTCGACTTCACCGTCACGCTGACTCCGGCCTCCGTCACCCTCACCCAGGGAGCCAGCGCCAAGATGACGGTCAGCGTAGCGCTCGTCCCCGGCTCGACCACCGTCGATCTACCGAGCGTCGCGCTCGCGCTCAGCGGTCTGCCGGCCGGCGTCGTCGCGGTCGGCTTCCCCTCCGTGCTCGCCATCGGGGCGAGCCAGACCTTCACGGTGCAGACGGCCGGGGTCGGCAGCTACGTGAGTTGCCCGCAGGTGTCGACTCACGGAGGCCAGAACCTCAAGGGCCAGAACCTCGCGCACTGCAACCTGGTCGGCTACAACCTAGAGTTCGACAACCTGCAGAACGCGAACCTCGAATACGCCGACCTGGCGAATGCCATCCTGGCCGGCGCGAACCTGCAGGGAGCGACGCTGGCGAGCGCCAACACCTCCGGCACGAACTTCCTGGGCGCGAACCTGGCGGGGGCCGACCTCTCGTCCGCGACCCCGATCGGGGTCTTCACCCTGACCGCGACGGGCTCGGTCGACGGCGCCTCCCGCCTGGGCACCGCCTCGCTGACCGTTCTCGGAGACCAGCTCTCGGGCGACAACTTCGACCTCGCCAACCTCTACGAGGCCAACCTCTACGGGGACGTCGCGGTCGGGGCGAAGTTCCAGGCCGCCAACCTGCTCGACGCCAACCTGGGGATCACGGACCTCGCCGGGGCCAACTTCCTGCTGGCGAACCTCGCGTTCGGGGACCTGGTAGGGGCCACTCTCAACGGCGCCACCCTGGAACTCGCGGACCTCTACGCGGCGGACCTGTACGGGGACGTGGGCATCGGGGCCAATTTCCTCGGCGCCGACCTGGCGGCGGCGGACCTCGCGGGAAGCGACTTCGCGACCTCGAACTTCGAGGGCGTGACGGCGGTCGGCGCCAACTTCGCGGGCGATGACCTCGTCAACACGGACTTCGCGTTTGCGAACCTCTCGTACTCCGACCTGGCCGGCGCGAACTTCACCGGAGCGAACCTGTTCGATGCGAACCTCCACGGCGCCAACACCACGGGAACGGTGTTCTAGAGGAGCTCGGAGCAGACCCCCGCAGCGTCGGAGACGGAGTCTCCGAGCCTCCTCGGAGGGCCGAGGTCCTCACGACGTGGCTCTCTCGGACAGGCCGTAGCGCAAGTACACGGCCCCCGATCGGAACGCCCGCGACTCCAACAACCGGAAATCGTGCCGGCCGGGAGCCCCGAGAGGGACGATGTCGTCGTGGTGATCCGGTGTGGGCTCCATGTGGAAGAGCGGGAGCCCCCGGCCGATGAGGCTCGGGCTGACCGTGAGACAGAGCTCGTCCGCCAGATTCTGGGCGAGCACCGACTGAACCAGCTGCACTCCGCCCGCGACGATGATGTTCTTCCCGGGCAGGGACCGTAGTCGGGAGATCTCGTCTGCGATCGACCCCCGAACGATCCGGGAGTTGGACCACGAGGCCGTCGGGAGGGTACGGGAGAATACGACCTTCTCCACCCGGGTCGCGAAGCGAGCGAAGGCACGCCAATGCTCGTTCTCGGAATCCATCTGAGCAGGCCAGAACGCGGCCCACCCCTCGTACGTCCTCCGCCCAAGCAGGAGCGTGTCGACGCTGTCCATCGGCCCGTCCCACATCGCCTCCCAGAACTGCCGGTCGGCCTCCGGGTCCTCCGGACCATCGGCCAGCGCCGCAAATCCATCGAGAGTCATGTACATGGTGATGCTGACCTTCCTCGACATCCCTCGGTCCCCGATCCGGGCAGGCCCTCCGACACATTAGGGGCTAGAGGACCGCGACCCGCGGTCCGGTTCGCGTACGGCCTTCCCCACGCGGCTGCACTCCGGGGGGCACTCGCGGCGCAGGGCACTTCAAGCCCCGCCCCCTTCCCGCATCATGGCCAAGACTCAAGCGACCGCGTCCGGGCCCGAGTCGCACCGGTCAGCGACCCGGAAATCGTTAAGGGGCCGTAAAGCCAATTCGTTTAACGTGAAGACCCTGCGAGTCTCCGGGCACGTTCGGAGAGTCGGGAACGGGCTCGCGCTGCTCATCCCCGTGCGGGAGGCGCGGACGGCGGGCCTATCGGTGGGGGATCCAGTGGACGCCGTGATTCAGAGCGGCGTACCGGACGCGTTCGGTCTCCTCAAGGACCTTCCCTTCACGCCGTTCCAGCGCCGGAAGGGAGGCCTGTGGCGTGACCGGATCTGACGTGCTGTTCGACACCTGGGCCTGGTGGGAGTACTTGCATGGCACCGACGTCGGAACGCGGCTCCGGGACCGATACCTCCGGTCCGGGGGGTCCCGGATCCACACCTCAGCGATCAGCCTCGGCGAGCTCGCTGCCCGGCTCTCGAGCCAGGGACTGCCGGAGCGGGTGCCGGCGGTCTGCGG
>JASHPT010000168.1 GCA_030037955.1 Thermoplasmata archaeon | reverse complement strand
CGCGCGCTCTCCAAGAACCCATCGAAGACGGGGTAGGGGCCTGCGGGCGGAGCGAGCAGGAGGGACCCACGCTAGGAGGAAACAGCCCCGTTCCGACGTGCGCCAATCTGAGCTAGGGTCTCATCGGGAATCGGCCAGTCGGGACAAGCCGGAAAGGACAGAACAGCTCGGGCCTGTTCGAGCGTAATCTGGTGGCTCCGCTCTGGGAGAAGCCGGCTGTTGTTGTGGAGGTTTCGCAACAGATACCACATGCCATGGACCGGGGCTTCGGCGCCAGGCCTCAGGTCGGCCCATCGGCCTTGCTCCTTGTGCAGCAGATATTCGAACCGAATCCCCTCCGCGTCGAGGGTGACCTTGCGCAGCGAACCGAGTGCCTCTGCCGTGAAGTCGAGCCCAAGCAGGAAGGCCGCGATCACGATGACCCGTTGAAGGAAGTCGTTAGGAAAGCGAGGGCCGGATAGGGCGGTGACCATCAAGAGACCAACTGGGAAGAGTACCAAGATGACCACCTGGATCATGCGGTCTAGCCAAGTCCACCCGGTGGTTCGGACAGAGACCGGGTCAGGTACGCTTGTCCCAGCCATTCAGGAAGACCCGGGGTTGTGAACTGCGCCGAGTCCCGAGAACCCATCGAGGACGCGGGGGGAACCCCGAGCGGAGCTAGGGGGACCGCTGCTCGAGGATATTCAATCCGACCCCAGGCAGCCCTCGGTTGCCAATTCCTTAGTTTGGGCTGGGGCCTGGTCAACGCGGAGCTAAACTGCCTCGCGCGCGCGATGCGTGACCCCGAGGCAGTTGGAGACCCCTCGGGCGCTGCCGCGCCCGCCGGGGGTGCCGGAAACTGGACCGGGACTTCCGGGGTCAAGCCACTGTTGCTTCGTCTGAAGCCGGCAGCCCAATCCGGGCTCGTACCTGGGCGGGCAGGTCGGTGATACGGCAAGCAGGATAGCTGAGTATTGCGCGTGCCTGGCGCAATGTCACCTGGGGATTGCGCAAGGCGACCTTGGTGCGAAGGACGCATGTGCCGGCCAGCCGATCCAAGCTCCGGACACCAAGTAACTCGTCCCACGGGTACGTCTGTACAGTGTGGCCCCCGAGAGGCCCGCTCCACGCGGCCTCGATCCCGGTCGATGAGATCCTCACTAGCGTAGAGACCTGAAACGAGGCAAAGCGCGCGAGAATGGCGCTCAGCACGACTATGGCGGCCACCAGCGGCAAGAGCCATGTATCGAATGCGTGCGGAATGCGCAACCACGCAAGTACGCCGAACACTAACAACGCGGTGCCTCCCATGATGAACAGGAACGCCTCCGCGAACGATCGTCGAGACGAGCCGTCGATCTCGATCATCCTGTAAGCAGGAGCCGATGCGGTCGCATCCGAATGGGTCCTCATCAAGACCGTCCCGTGGCAGGGTGATAGAAACCAGGGGCTTGAAACCAGTCAATCCTGAGTCAGGCGCTCAGCTTCAGTTCTCCGAGACCAATTGCGAGGCCCAGAGCATCTAGCCCGGACCCTATGAGCTGTTGATTGAGTTGGAGGGCTTCTCGGAGGTCGCTCCAGTACTTCAGCAGCACAAAGAGCGAAAACAATGCGCCACCCCCTGAGATTATCAGCCCAAGACTCTCCACAAACGCGCCCTCTCCGCCCCCAAGAAGATGACCTGCGATGTCCAGCGCGATGGAAAGTAGCCCGGTCACAGCCGCGACTATGGGTTCCCAAACTACGAGGAGCTGCGGCACAGTTCCCTGTGTTAGACCCTCAACCGTCTCGACAGCCACTGGAGCGTCGCTGTACAGCTGGATCGCAGCAATCCCATTCCCAAACACACAAAGCAGGGGACCAAAGTACGGGGAAAGGACGGATGTAGTATCGTTGTAAAGGGTCCAGGCAGCACGGACGAGTGCCACGCTGAAGTAGCCAACGGGAATCAGGGAGGCACCTAGAGCATAACCCGCTGCCTCGGACGGGGGCGGAATGAGGCTGACGAGGGTCGAAACCACGGTCCCCGCCCCCATGCCCACTATTTGAATGACGGTGAGCGCCACCGCCGTAGCCACGCTGATCGCAAGCAGCATCACAAACAAGTTTCCGAAGAGTGTCTCAAGCAAACTGGCCGATAGACTGCCGCTAACATCAGTGGGAGAGGCGTTGTACTGCGACCAGACCGGGAGGAATTCAGACCACATGGAAGCGGCCCATCCTTCCATTGAGTTCTTCAGCGGCGCAACTATGGGGCTTAGGAAGCGCACTATTTGCTGGAGCGCCCAGTCGAGGACTTCGCCGAGGGCGCCCACGGCAGCGCTGCCCACCGCTGCTAGCACGGAAGCAGATCGAGAGAGTATCGTGCCCCCGAGTTCGGACGCCTCACGAACCAGGTGCGCGAGATAAATCCAGGCGGCGAATTCCGATGTCCACGCGATCTCGACCAAGGTCACAATCCCTCGGGCGAGCGTCAGGACCACGGCGGCGGCTGAGTCCCAGAGCCATCCCCAGACCGACGAACTGCTCGACGTAGGAGAGGGTGTGGTGCTTGTGGGAGCCCCGTAGAGTCCATCGGTCACCACCGTCGCGTTCGCAAGCGCCCCTAGCACCGGGCCCAAGAAGCCCATGAACGGGACCTCGCTCGTGATCGACTCGAAGGTCCCGTTCACGCCGCCCGTTTACCTGCGACGAATCTTCGGGGCTCCCCGGTCCAGCGGGCCGGGGACCCAGGGTTCAAATCGTGGGTGGAGTTTGGGAGATTCGCTTCAGGGAGCTCGCCTCAGAGCAATATCTGCGGGCCCTCGCAAGTGGGTCGCCGCCATGCTACGGCTGAGGGGCTCCCTCAGGCCCCTGCCACTTTCGGAAAATAAGGGGGCCCTGACGGGCCCCCGCAAGGGGTTGGCTACATTCTACGCGTTTCGGTGGAGGACCGAACAAGCGGACGAGCGTTGAGACGGGCGGCGAGGGCGACGAAGGATCTCTCGACCCAGGACGTGTCGAAATCCCCCGGCCCGGAAAGGGCCTGTTCCGGGCAAAACCCCTGACGGGCGGCGTCCTGCTGGGCTATAGCGGCACACGTCAGAGACGTTGCCTGATCCTGGTTGTTTCCGGGCAGGGGTGTGGTGACTTAATTCCCTGCCTCCGCGCTCACGGCCCACACCCCGCCCGCGCGCCACGAACCCATCGAGGACACAGGCGGGGCTCCAAGTGCAGCGAGGGGGAGGACCCGCGGACGGATTCTACGTTTCCGCCGATTAGTTCGCTGGCGCCATGACTTTGTAGATGACTGGGTTCGCGTCGGGCGAGTAGAGCCATGCCGGGTCCCGCGTCGCCACCACGAGTAGCTTGTGCTGTTCGACCCCTTGCTTCAGACCTGGATGGGTTCCATTGTCAGCGACGAGCGGACCCTCGGAACAGCGACTGAGTAGGGGAAGTGGCTGCGCAACTTCGAAGGGTTCACTCCGGTAGGGTCCGTCACTTCAACCCGCTGTGCGGGATCCCTCCAGAATAGCAGGGCTCTCTCTCCACCCGGATAAGTAGGTTCGAACCGGTCCGAACCAACGTCGAGCCCAGTCGCGCCTAGCCTCCGGTGCATAGGAGCGGGGAGAATTACCGCGCAGCACGAACCTGCGGTCTCGAGCCACAGCCCAGGCTTCATGCCTCCAATCGTGGAAAAATGTTGGACTGTGATGGCGGGAACCGTGACGGCAAAGATGACCGCCGCGCAGGTCGGAAGGAAGGCCAGAACGGCCCCTAACACGCGGCGGTCGTGGCGGACGAACGGCCCCAGGCCGGCGCTCGTCTCAAGAAGATCGAAGCGATCCACGCCCGGCGGCCACTTACTGGTCATCGCACTAAGAACCCATCGAAGACTCTCGGGAGACCCCGGGCGAGACTGTGGGGAGGGCTCGGACTCAAGTGATGTGTGTTGAGCGGGAGCGGCGGGTTCTGAGAAAATGACAACTAATCGGGCGACCACTGCTTAAGCCCCGGGGACCGATGGTGGCGATGGGAAGCGGAGCCACACCGTCGAGCGGTGCCGATCCTCGGATCGAGCGTTTGGCGGTGACAAGACCCCCTCCGGGGCATTCGCGCTGGTGGAGGGTTGCTGGGGTGGTGCTTGTGGCCGTTATCCTAGTACTGCTCATCCTACCTCTGGTACTTCAACGGCAAGAGACTTTGACCAAGGTCCGGTGGTTTTCCTACTCCGCGCCTGGGGGTCCAGGAACCAATGGTACGAATTTTACTGAGATTCCTCCGGGCACATTCTGCGCGCCTTCCTACGCAGTAACGGTAGGGGTTTTTTCGATGACGTGGTTTGCCTCGAACGGAACCCGCGTGGAGGATGTCCGACTGTGGACCCCAGATCCTGACGTTCCGTTTCCCAACATCCTGTTTCTGTACCACGGCTACAACGAATCGAGCGGAGGGACCAGCTTCGAGTCCCCCTACCCGATTCCCTGCGGCAACATGTGGGTCCTCGACGACAGCTCTTTAGTACCGGTCACGGTGGCAGCCAGAATGACGCTCACGTACAATTACACTACTAGCGTGTCATACCTTTCCACGTTGTGAGCCTCAAGGTAGCCGCAGTCCTGCGTCTTCGATTGGGTTGTAGCGGTGACAGCACACATGCCAGCTGGCACGGTGAGACCTAATCTTTCTTGATGTCGAGTAGGAGTTCGGCTGCGAAGAAGTTGTTGGCGGCCGACCTGACGTTCGAGGTGGTCGTCGGCGTCGTGAAAGCGACGGTCGAGTTCAGGCTCAAGAGGCACTCCGGAGCCGGGGAGAGCTGAGACTCGCGGGGGCCAATCGCGGTCCAGCCCGACCGCGAGATGGATCGGGAGAGCTGGGTCTCATAGGACGACGTATGGCCACGGTTGCTCTAAGAAGGCCGAGTTGTTTCGGTGTCGAGGTGCCAAGATGGGGCAGCTCGAGAAGACCCTGATAAAGACCTCAGGGTGGCGCGGTCCACACGTAGCAGACGTCACGCTGCTCGCCACCTATCGGGAAGAAAGCCAACTCAAGAAGCTCAGCTTCGTCGATGACGAATTGGTTCTGGCCGTGAGCCTAGGTCGGTTTCCGAAACAGGGAGTCCCTGAACACATCCGGGTGACGGTGGAATGGGACGAACCGGCCGAAAGTCCGGCGCCTTCGAGCCCCTAGCCTCCGCATGCCCATCAGTGGCAAGATGAGTCCCCGACCCGCGCAGATCGCCGAGCCAATCCCTCGGTGGTGGCGCGTCGCGGCTGTCGTGCTCGTTGTCCTCTTGATCGTTGTTGTCGTACTCCCGTATGCGCTCGAGCGCAGGTCCGTCGTGATCCGTACTGAGGTTGACTGGTTCCACTACTCGGTCGTGGGGGAGCCGAACTCCGACATTGTCACTCCCATCGACGGGGCGTTGTTCTGCCCGCCGGCGAGTGCAATCACTGAGCCTGTCGTATCCATGGTCTGGGCCACAAGCCCCCCCACCCTCGTAAACAACACCCGACTCTGGACCCTACTGCCGCCGAACGCAACGATGCCCCTGGGAATCCCGGTCGTGCTCTACGAGGGTTTCAACTCGTCGTCCGGAGGCACCAGCTTCGTGAGCGCGTTCCCGTTCCCCTGCGGGTACCTGTGGAACCTCGACTCGATTTCTCCGACAGTAGTTACCGTGTCCGCGACCTTCACACTGACCTACAACTACACGGCGGTAGAAACGAATCAGCTGACGATCTAGCGTCGGGTCCGAAGCGGGGCCCGGTACCAACCCGTGTCTACGCGAAGCCGGCCACACGCCCTGTCACGGCTCGCCCGCTCCCGCAAGACCCTCGTCGACCACTTGCTGCACACAACCGTCCGTGTCGGTGTGAGTGGAACTAGGTCTCTGTGCGTGAGTACGCCCGGTTGGGAAGTCCCTCCCAGAACTCGGGTTCCGGATTGTCCGGGATCCTCCGTCGGAGCGCCTCCTCCATGATCCCGAACCGGGCGCAGAACCGGGCCGCTCGCAGAGCGTCGCGTCCGGGCCGGGTATCCGCGACGCTGCCTACCCGACCAACCCGATTCAGGCGCTCACCGATATGAACCGCACTGTCGCATGCCCTGTGGGGCCGCGCGGCGGAAGTTCTCCGACAAGCTTTCGTAGCCTGCACCGAATGGCGGGACCATGGCCACTGCCTCTCTAGCCGCACGGCAGGTCCGGGCGCCTCGGGGCGTCCAGCTTACCTGCCAAGGATGGGCTCAGGAAGGGGCGCTCCGGCTGCTGATGAACAATCTAGACCCGGAAGTCGCCCGCGACCCCGAGAACCTCATCGTGTACGGGGGACGCGGCAAAGCCGCCCGCAGCTGGGCGGACTTCGACAAGATCGTGGCCGCCCTCAAGAGTCTACGGAGCGACGAAACCTTGCTGGTGCAATCCGGTCGGGCCGTCGGCATCTTCCCTACCCACCCGGCAGCCCCCCGCGTCCTGATTGCGAACGCCCTGATCGTGCCACGCTGGGCAACGGACGAGATCTTCTGGGATCTCGAGGCCCGGGGCCTCACGATGTACGGCCAGATGACCGCCGGCAGCTGGATCTACATCGGAACCCAAGGCATCCTCCAAGGCACCTTCGAGACCCTGGCCGCACTGGCTCGCGCGGAGTTTCGTTCGGAGACCCTCGAGGGGCGCTGGATGCTCTCCTCGGGCCTCGGTGAAATGGGCGGGGCTCAGCCACTCGCCGTCACGCTGCTCGGTGGCGTTGGGCTGTTTGTCGACGTGGATCAGGACAAGATCAACCGCCGACTCCGTCTCAAGTTCCTCGACGAGGAAGCTCGGAACCTCGACGATGCCCTGGAGCGAGTTCGCGGCGCGGTCGCCGCTCGCCGACCGGTGTCCGTGGGACTTCAGGCGAACGCCGCCGACGTTTATCCGGAGCTCGTACGTCGCGGGATTACCCCCGACATCGTGTCGGACCAGACAGCGGCCCACGACCTGGCGGTCGGATACATCCCTCAGGGCTACAGCCTATCGGCCGCGGCGGAGCTGCGCGCGTCCGATTCCGCAACCTACCAGGCCAAGGTGTATAGTTCGATCGCGAACGAGGCCCGGGCCATCCTCACGATGCTGGAACGGGGGGCGCACGGTTTCGAGTACGGGAACGCCTTCCGGGCCCGTGCCCTCGAGGCCGGCGTCTCGAACGCCTTCGACTTCCCGGGGTACGTCCCGAAGTACATCCGGCCGCTGTTCGCGGTCGGAAGCGGGCCCTTCCGCTGGGTGGCTCTCAGCGGGGATCCCGAGGACATTCGCGCCATCGACCGGATGATCCTTCGCGAATTCTCCTCGAACAGCCACCTGTGCCGCTGGATTCGCCTCGCCGGCGAAAGAGTTCAATTCCAAGGACTGCCGGCTCGGATCTGCTACATGGGGTATGGCGAGCGAGAGCGGTTCGGGCATCTCGTGAACGCGATGGTGCGGTCCGGGGAGCTCACCGCCCCGATCGCGATCGGTCGGGACCATCACGATACGGGCAGCGTTGCGAGTCCGTACCGGGAGACCGAGCGAATGCGGGACGGCTCCGACGCGATCGCGGACTGGCCGATCCTGAATGCGCTCCTCAACGTAGCCGGTGGCGCGTCCTGGGTGTCGGTCCATCACGGGGGAGGAGTGGGGATCGGGAACTCCATCCATGCCGGGCTGGTTCTGGTCGTTGACGGTACCGCAGACGCTGACGAGCGGATTTCTCGGGTGCTCCATAACGACACCGGCATTGGCGTTGCCCGCCACGCCGACGCGGGTTACCCAGAATCCCGGGCCCTCCTCCCCGGGGCCCGGTTCCGGATCCCGTGAGCACCCGTCAGGGAGTCGCGCCCGACCCTATGGTTGCGCCGACAACCGGGAGGCTGCAGCCTCGAGCATTCGACGGTCTGTCTCGAACCGGACCAGTCGGCGGCCAGCCTCGACGCTTGACCAGCGACCCTCGTCGAAGAACGGCTCGAGAGAGGTGCGTGTCTGTGTGGTGAAGGCCAGGAAGTAGACTGTGGTCTTCAGCACATTCACCGACTTCTTGGGGTCATAGAACCGATACGAGACCTCACCGAGCTCCTCGCGGAGGTCCAGGTCCGTCAACCCCGTCTCCTCGGAGACCTCGCGACGGGCGGCCTCGAGGAGAGACTCACCCGGATCGACGTGGCCCTTGGGGAATCCCCATCGGTCCTCGACCCGTTCATGGAGCAGGAGGACGGTCCCGTCCCGGGCGCGAGCGACTACCGCGCCGGCCGCAAGTTCGGCGACGGACGGTCGGTCCGCTCGGTAGGGCTCAGACCGCGAGGGCACGCGGGACTCAGGCCCGAGGTGCCTAAGAAACTAGCTTCTGTTTTTATCCCCCTCGGGCTGCTCCGCGGAAGAGCCGCATGCTCGAGTCGAGGGAAGAGTACCACGACCTCGCCACACTCGTTCGGTCGAAGGCTCGAAAGAATGGGGACCGCCCAGCGCTCCGGTTCTCGGACCGGACACTCAGCTACGCGGCGCTGGACCGCGAGAGCGATCGAGTAGCGGCCGGACTCGCCGAGGCCGGGGTCGAGCGCGGCACACACGTCGCCGCCCTCCTCTACAACCGTCCAGAGTTTCCGCTTCTCTGGTTCGCCGTCGCGAAACTCGGTGCGGTCCTTGTCCCGCTCAACACGGCTCTCAAAGGAGATCTACTCCGATACGAACTCGACGACTGTCAGGCACGTTTCCTGGTCATCGACCCCGCCCTCCTCGGGGTGTACGCGCCGGTTCGGGCGTCCCTCAACTTGGTCCGGGAATGGGTGACCGAACGGGAGGGAACGGGGAAGGAGCTGCCGCCGGGCATGGCCCGGTGGGCGGAGGTACCCTCCGCCCGGACACCACCCGATACCCCGCCACCCGCACCCTCGGACCCCGCCGCCATCCTCTACACCAGCGGCACGACCGGCCCCCCGAAGGGCGCGGTGATTCCCCACGAGAAGTACATCGCCACCCCGCACGAGATAGGGCTGCGTAGCCAGCTCGAACCGGACTCGGTGTTGTTCACCGGCCTCCCGCTCTTCCACTGCAACGCCCAGGAAATGACCACACTCACGGCGCTCCTGAACGATCTCACGGCCGCCTACGACGAACGGTTTCATGCCACGACATACTGGGAAACTGCTGCCGCCTACGGCGCGACCCATGTGTCGTTGCTCATCGCCATGGTCAACGTGCTCTACAAACAGCCGGACAAGCCGTCGGACCGAGGTCACGGAGTGCGGGTGGCACTCACTGCGGGTGCGACAAAGGAGGTCTGGCCGAAGTTCGAGAGCCGCTTCGGCCTGCGGATCATCGAGCTCTACGGAATGACCGAGTGCGGATGCACGACGCTGATGAATCCCCCGACCGCGATCCGGGTGGGGTCCGTGGGCACGCCCCTGGGCTTCGTGCAGGCCCAGATTGTGGATGAACACGACGAACCGGTATCTCCCGGGACGCCGGGCGAACTCATCGTCCGTCCTCGGGAGCCGTTCACGATGTTCCTCGAGTATTATCGGAAGCCGGAGAAGACGGTCGAGGCGTGGCGGAACCTCTGGTTCCACACCGGCGATTTGATGACGCAGGACGCGGACGGCTACTTCTACTTCCTCGACCGGAAGAAGGACGTCATCCGACGGCGGGGCGAGAATCTCGCGCCCTACGA
>JASHPT010000021.1 GCA_030037955.1 Thermoplasmata archaeon | reverse complement strand
GTCGAGCGGGGCCACGGGATGTTCGAAGGTGTCGAGGCGGTCATCGACAAGGACCGGACCGCGGCGCTCGTGGCGTCGGCCCTGGACGCCGACACGCTCGTCATCCTGACGGATGTACCGGGAGCTGCGGTCGGGTATCGAAAGTCGTGGGAGCGGTGGCTCGGGCAGGTGTCGACCTCGGAGATCCGGTCGTACCTGCGTCGGGGAGAGTTTGGGGGCGGGAGCATGGGACCCAAAGTGGAAGCGGCGCTCAGCTTCCTCCAGGCGGGCGGCCGACGCGCGATCATCACCGACCCGCCGTCCTTAGGACGAGCGATACGGAACGAGACGGGGACCCGGATCGTTCCGGATTGAACCGCCGCTGCTTACCGAACCCCTCGAAGCAGTTTCTCGATGCCGCTTCCATACTGGAAGGCCCGCTTCGGTCGATCGGTGATCTCAGCCGGCAGTCCGATGTCCCGCCCCAGCTGACGGAGGATTGGCTTGGTGCCGGCTCCATAACGAAGACGGGCGACAGGAAGGTCTCGAAGCTCCCGCAGGAATGCCGGGTCGAGAAAGGGCGAGGCGATCGTTCGCGACTTTCTTGAGGCGAGGGCTGTCGTCCGGGGCCAGTCCTCTGTGAGGAGGCGGTCCAGGTCCTTCGCGCGCTGCCACTCGGCGTCCGCGTCGGAGAGGCCTCGAAAGTGGGCGTACCCGAGGAAGAGCTCGTCCGCCCCCTGACCGCAGGCCACCGCGGCGGTCGAAGTGGCCTCCAGCGCGAGACCGAATCCGACCAGGACCGACCGACTCGTCCGACTACAGTTCTCGAGGAACGGGGACTCGTCCGAGAGCATTCGCTCGACCTCGGTTCTCGAGACTGCCCAGCCCCGCCAAGGCAAACCGAGGAGCTGGGCTCCGCGCTCGGCCGCCTTGAGGTCGTCACTGCCCGGACACCCGACTGATACGAGACTCACCGTCCTGCTCCGGGCCAGAGTTGCGGCGACCAACGACGAGTCCAAGCCCCCGGAGTAGAGCACCGCCCACTCAGCCGCCCCCGCCGCCGTACGGCCGACCGCAGCCCCCCAAGCGCGCCTCAGATCCTCGCGCGATGCCGCCAGGGTCCGCCCCTCCGGCGAAGCGAAGGGTCCGGGCAGGGTTAAGAGTTCCAATCCCACCGGCGACCCGTGAGTACTCCGGCTCCGAGGTCACGGCCAAAGCGACGCGCGGTCTTCGTCGACCGCGATGGAACGCTCATGCCCGACCTGCATTACCTCGCCGATCCCGGCGCCGCCGAGGTCGCGCGCGGGGTCGGAGACGGCCTGCGGCTGCTGCGCCAGCACGACTACTTGATCGTCTGCGTGACCAACCAATCGGGCGTCGGCCGGGGCCTCTTCACCGAAGACACGGTCCACGCCATCCATCGTCGGCTGAACGACCGGCTATCGACCTACCGTGCGCATGTCGACGCCTTCTACTTCTGCCCGCACACCCCGGAGCAGAACTGCGAATGCCGAAAGCCCGGAACGGCTCTCTTCCTGAGAGCGGCCGAGGACTGGGCGATCGATTTCCGGAGCAGCGCGGTCATCGGTGATCGGGCCGCGGACATCGAAGCCGGGAGCCGGCTCGGCCTCTTCACCGTCCTCGTGCCCGAGGTGGGCCACGAGACGGCGACCGAGTCCGAGCTGCTCGAGAAGGAGGTCCACCCGGACGTCCTTGTCTCGGACTTTGGAGCCGCGGCGGCTGCTGTCCTCCATCGAGGATGACCTTCGAGACAAAAGCTTCTAAAGGCGCCCTGGCTCCCCGCGCGGAGACCCTCGTGGTGCTCCAGCTTTTTCCTGCAGTCATCGGCGTAGCGGCTACGGCATTGCTGTCGGCCGGTGCGGTTCGGGCCGAAGCCCTCACCCTTCTCGCCGGCGTCGTGGCCACGGCCTTTGGGAGCTTCATCGTCATCGTCGGGGGATTCCCGTATCTCGCGCTGCTCGTTCTCTTCGTGGTTGCGAGCGTCATGGCCACGCGCTACCGGTTCGAGGACAAGCGCCGGAAGAACGTGCAGGAAGGGACGCACGGCGAACGTGGAGTCACGAACGTCCTCGCGCATGTCATCGTTCCCACGGGCCTCGTCGCGATCATGTGGCTCGTACCATCCGTCCTCTCGGCCGCGGCGACCGCGTTCCTCTACACGGCCGCGCTCGCCTTCGGGGCCGCCGACACTTTCGCGAGCGAGTTCGGGGTCCTCTCCGGGCGCGCCCGGAGCCTACTCACCGGGCGCGTGGTTCCCGCGGGGACGAACGGGGGCGTGTCCGTCCTGGGGGAGGTCTGGGCGTTTGTCGGAGCCTTCACGACGGCGCTTGTCGGCGCCGGACTCTTCCGCCTGTTCTCAGCGCCCATCCCCCTGCTGGGTACGTATGTGTTCGGCGTACTACTGGCCGGTTTCCTGGGGTGCCAGCTCGATAGCATCCTGGGCGAGACGCTCGAGAACCGATCCCTTCTCACCAAGGGCGGGACCAATCTCGTCGCAATGCTACTGACCGTCGGCCTCGGCGCGGGCTTGCTCTTGAGCCTGGGTGGGAGCCTCGCGTGACGGCGGGGCGCCGCCTCCGCCCAGCGGTCGTCCTGCTCTCCGGAGGGATGGACTCCGCGACGGCACTGGCAGTGGCGGCAGCGAGTCACCGCAGCGTCCACTGCCTCACGGTCCTGTACGGCCAGCGCCACGCTCGCGAAGTCCGCAGCGCCCGAAACTTGGCGCGGTTCTTCCACGTGGATCGACACCACGTCGTCCGGCTGCCGCTGGGACCCCTGTTGAGGTCGGCACTAACGAATCGGTCCCGCCCGTTGCCCCACGCCGGACGGGCCGCTCGCCGGGGCGCCATTCCCGCTACGTACGTTCCGGCGCGGAACACGATCCTGCTCTCGGTAGCTCTGGGGTATGCGGAGAGTGTCGGCGCCGACTCGGTCTACATCGGAGCGAACGCCATCGACTACTCGGGCTACCCGGACTGTCGACCGGAGTATTTCCGGGCCTTCGAGCACTTGGCCCGACTCGCGACTCGCGCCGGGGTGGAGCAGCGATGGACCCTCCGGGTCGAAGCGCCGTTGCTGCGTCTTTCCAAGGCGGACATCGTCCGTCTCGGCGAACGGCTAGGAGTTCCGTGGGCGATGACCTGGAGCTGCTATGCCGGGGGTGTGCGCCCGTGCGGACGCTGTGACTCGTGCGTCCTGAGAGCGAAGGGGTTCGCGGAGGCCGGTCGGCCGGACCCCCTGCAGGTCCGCCGCCGCTACATCCGCTCGAGCCGCGCGAGTCCCAGATAGTCCAACGTGTTGCCGATCGTCTGGCGAGCCGCCGCCACCAGCGCGAGTCGCCCCGTCCGCATCGGTTCGTCGGCCCGTAGGACCGGGATATTCTGATAGAACCGGTTGAAGGACTCGGCCGCCTCGTGAGCGTACGTCGCAAGCGTATGCACGTGAGCGGTCCGGGCGACGTACTGCACCGTTCCGGGTAGTCGCGCCAGCACCCGGACCAGAGCGGTCTCTTCCGGGGCGGAGAGCGACTTCGCGTCGAAACCCGCCGGGGCCCCCTCGGCGCCGGCCTTGCGCAGGACGCTGGAGGCCCGGGCGTAGGCATACTGAACGAAGGGTCCGCTGCGTCCCTCGAACGACAGCGCCTCTTCCCACCGGAACCTGACCGGTTTGTCCGGCGCTACCCGCAGGATGTGATACCGGACGGCGCCGGCCCCCACTCGCTCCGCGATCTCCGCCACCTGCTCGGAGGGAAGATCCTCCCGTCGTTGCAGGACCTCCGCTTGTGCGCGCTCGACGGCCTCGTCCAGCAGGTCGTCTAGATAGACGGCTCGGCCCTTCCGCGTCGACATTCGGCCGCCCTCGGGGACGGTAATGTCCTGGTAGATCACGAACTCCGGGGCCCGTGCCTCTCCGAGCTCCGAGAGCATGGCCGTGAGCGTGCGCGCGTGGAGCTGGTGATCCTGGCCCAAGACATCCACCGCTCGCGCAAACCGTGCGAACTTTCCGAGATGGTATGCCACGTCGCGGGTCGGGTAGAGCGACGTGCCATCCCCCCGGGTGACGACAATCTTGGCCGTCTCTTTCGGAAGGCCGTACTTCGCGGCGTCCAGCACGAGAGCCCCGTTCTCTTCAACGACAGCGTCCGGCGCCTTCCGGAACCGTTCGATGACCCGGGCGACCGAGCCGTCGGAGACCAAGCTGGACTCCCAGACGAACGAATCGAACTGGATGCCGATGCGCCGGAGCGACGCGAGCATCGCGTCGAGGACCGCTTGGGCGAGCTCCCGGTGCCGTGCCGGGGCATTTCCGGACTCGATCTGACGTACCAGGTCTGCGACCGACTGCGCCGCGGTCGGGTCCCTCTTGAGCAGTTCGCTGACGAACGGATAGGGCCGGCCGTACCACCGGTCCGCCTTCTCGGTCGTCGGGGAGGCCCCGGCGGGAGGTCGTGCTCCCTCGCGGACCGACTCCGGCCACTGATCGACGGGCTTCGACCAGATCCAGGTGATCATGGCCGACTGCCGGCCCATGTCGTCGACGTAGTACTCAGTAGTCACCGGTAGACCGGCAGCTCTCAGCGTTCGTGCCAGGGTGTCGCCGATGATCCCGTTGCGTACTCGTCCGACGTGGAAGGGGCCCGTGGGATTCGCACTCGTGTGCTCGACGCACGCCTTCTCGGCACGGGGGGGCCCCCGGCCGTACTCCGCGCCACGGGCGAACACTAGCTCGAGGGTCGCCTGAACCAGGCGAGGAGTGTCGGCGTGGAAGTTCACATAGGCGCCCTCGGACGTGACGCCTGCGAGGCCACCGCTCAGCGGAAACCCCGTCGCGATCTCGACCGCCAAGCGATCGGCCGGAATCCCGGTTGACTTAGCAGCCCGGTGGACGGCGTATCCGAAGTCCGCCACGCCGGCCGGTGCGTCCTCGAGCTGACGGTCGAGCGTCTCGACAGACTCGGCGAACCCATGGGTGCCCAATCGTCGCGACAACTCGAGTATGATGTGGTCCCGAACCGGGCGCCACGGGTCCCAGAGTGCAGCCGACGAACTGCTCTCGTCGCTGCCCACAGAGCCGCCCCGAACGCTGAAGATGGGTGTCGGTCTTAACCATTCTTCCGATGGCTACGTTCTTGGTCCGGTACGGGGAGCTCGCCCTCAAGTCCCCGCCCGTGCGCCGAGAGTTTGAACGAACGCTGCAACGCAATATCCTCGGCCAGTTCTTGGCGGCCGGCCGTACGTGTCGGCTGCGAGCCGACCACGGGCATCTCTACGTGGACACCGACAGCCCAGAGTCGCTCCAGTTGGTCCGCCGGGTGTTCGGCGTCACCTCCGTCAGCCCGGTCGAGGAAATGGCCACGGACCTCGACGGGATCCGGTCCCGGGTTCTCGGGTGGGCGGATCCGCTGCTGCCGCACGGCAGCTCGTTCGCGGTGCGGGCTCGGCGGACGGGCAGCCACTCGTTCACGAGCCAAGAGCTCGCCCGCGATCTCGGAGGGCACATTCTGGCGGCATGGCCCGACCGAGGGCTGACGGTAGATCTGGACTCCCCCGGGGTCGAGCTGAGCGTTGAGGTTCGAGGGCCCCGGACCTATCTCTACTCGAGCCGGGTCGAGGGGCCCGGAGGATTCCCGCTCGGCGTGGCAGGGCGTGTCGTGGCCCTGGTCGATGGGACCCGTGGAGCCGTCGGGGCGTATCTCATGATGAAGCGGGGTTGCCGCACCGTCCTCGTTGCGACAGGGGACGGGGAGCGGCTCGTCGGCGAGACGCTGGCTCGATTCGACCCAAAGGCAGCTATTCGAGTCTGCTCAGCGAGCGAGGCCGAGTCCGTAGTCCGCGACATGGCCGTCGAAACCCGGGCGGAGGGAGTGGTGCTCCCTCTCCGGGTCGAGGACTTCCCTGGGGCCCGTCAGTCATGGGGCGAGACGGTCCTCTTTTCCCCGACCATCGCGTTCACCCAGGAGGAGGTCGATCTCCGATGGCGGCGGATCGCCGAACTCGCCGGCTAGCCCCCGAGGGCGGGGCCGGGCAGCGCACGCTCGACGCACCGTCGCAGAGACCGCCGGACTCCGCTGACAGCGGCACCGTTGGCGTGCCTCCGCCCGAAACTCCTCCCGCTGCCGCCGGGCTCGAGGAGCGGCAGGTTCGATGGCTCCGCGAACGCGAGCGGGCGATAAGACAGGACCCGGCTCCCCCAACGGAAACGTCAGAAGCAGAGGCCGACCCAAAGGGCTAAAGTAGCGAGCCCGGGTGCCGCGACCGCCTACCGAAAGCCATGCCGAGTTGGACCGTCGCTGGGGAGTTCTACGCCCGCAGGAACGACTGGCAGGCGTTCGCCAAGGTCCGCGAGGCCCCTACCGCGGAGGCTGCCCGCGAGTGGGCCTTGTCCGTCATCGGAGGCTGTCACCACGTACCGCGCCGGCTGATCCGGATCCGGTCCGTGGAGCCGACGTCGACATGAGCACGCCCCCGGAGGCCACGGCCCCCGTCTCGGAGGAGCAGGTCCGGGACGACCTCATGCGTCTCGACGTCTACCGCAACCAGCTGTCGCAAATGCTGCAGCAGCACCAGCTCCTCTCCGCCTCCCGGACCGATCATCTGAGGGCCCGCGAGACCCTCGAGGGCCTCGACCGGCTGGCCGCCGACCCCGAGTTGCTGATTCCCGTCGGCGGGGACACCTTCCTGCGCGGAGCTCCTCGGGGAAGCGAGCGGGTCCTCGTCGGGATCGGAAGCGGCGTGGTCGTGGAGATGGAGCGCCCGAAGGCGAGCCAGCTGCTGGCCGACCGGCTGACCCGGCTGGACCAAGCGACGCAGGAGCTCGAGGGCCAGATGCGGACCCTCGAGGAGCGGATCAACGCGCTGTCCAGTCGCCTGGAGGCGTTGAGCCAGAGCGCTTCTCGCCAAGGGTCGGACTCCGGCCCGGACGATGTGGGCGGCGATTAAGTCCCGGCTGTTCGGCTCGTCCAAGCCGGACGAGCCGTCTTCCGGGTCAGCCGCACCGGAAGCCCCTGCGGGGCCGCCCGGCCAAGAGGGCGGGCTGACCGACGGCTTTGGCCGCCGGTTGCCCGAGGAAACGGTGGATACCGTCCTCGAGGACCTCGAGATCGCGTTGCTCCAGTCGGACGTGGCGCTCCCCGTCGTGGACCGGATCCGTCGGGATATCCGGAAGGAGCTTACCGGGAAGAAGGTTCGATGGGGCTCGGACGCGGAGTCCGCAATCCGGTCCACGTTCGAGGCCTCGGTACGGAGCATCCTGGCCCAGCCCCCGATCGACCTTGTCGCGCGCGTCCGAGCCCAGGAACCGAAACCTTTCATCGTGCTCGTGGTCGGTGTGAACGGAACGGGCAAGACCACGACGGTCGCCAAGCTCGCGGACTGGCTCCGCCGCCAGCACCTCAGCGTGGTCATCGCCGCGGGCGACACCTTCCGGGCCGGTGCCATCGAGCAACTTCTCGTCCATGGTGAGCGACTCGGGATCAAGGTCGTGCGACAGCAGGAAGGCAGCGACCCCGCGGCGGTTGCGTTCGACGCGGTGGCGCATGCGCGGGCGAAGCATCTCGATGTCGTGCTCGTCGATACCGCGGGCCGCCAGCACACGAACGAGAACCTCGTCGAGGAGGCGAAGAAGATCCGCCGCGTCGTGCAGCCCCATCTCACGCTGTTCGTCGGCGACGCCCTCTCGGGCAACGACACGCTGGAACAGGTCAAGGAGTTCCAGTCGGCACTCGGAATCGACGGACTCATCCTGACCAAGCTCGACGCGGACGCGAAGGGAGGAGCCGCGCTGTCGGCGACCTTCGTCACGAAGAAGCCGTTGCTCTTCGTCGGGGTGGGACAGGGCTACGAGGACCTTCGGCCGTTCGACGTCGATTGGATGGTCGCGCGGCTCCTCTCGGAGGGGACCGCGAGCTGACCGCTCACGTCACGGTCGTCCTGGTCCGGCCGAAAGAGGACGGAAACGTCGGGGCCGTCGCCCGGGTCGGACGCAACTTCGGTGTGGAGCGGTTGGTCCTGGTCCGGCCTCGGGCCGGCCTGGGTCCCGAGGCCCGACGACGGGCGATGGGGGGACTCTCGCTCCTCACCTCCGCCCGGACCGTGGAGTCCCTCGACGAGGCGGTGAGTGACTGCGACCTGGTCGTCGGCTCCACCGACCTCGTGCTCGGGCGCTCGACGGCCTTCCTGCGTCGGTCCATCGACCCCGAGCGTCTCGGGGCCATCGTCCATTCCGCCGACGGCCGAGTCGCACTCGTGTTTGGTCCCGAGGACAACGGACTGGCCCGACACGAGCTGGAGGACTGCGACCTGATCGTACACATCCCGGCGCGTCGGGAATTTCCGACACTGAACCTCTCGCATGCCGTCGGCATCCTCCTGTATGCCGTCCATCGGGCCGAAGGCCCGGAGTGGGAGGAGACCACCCCCGCACCGGAGCGGCTTCCGCTGGCCGGAAAGGAGAAGGAACTGCTCTTGCGGCGACTCGCTGAGCTTATGGCCGCCACCGACTACCCCCGACACAAGCGCCGGGGCCTCACGCTGTTGTTCCGGCGTCTGTTCGGCCGGGCCGTACCCACTGAGCACGAGTATCGGATGATGCTCGGCTTTGTGCGAAGCCTCGACCGAATGAGGAAGAAAGGGCATGGCTGAAGCAGCCGACTGGCTCCGGGTTCGAGGCATCGGGCGGGAGCGCTTCGTCGGGTACGTTGCGGACTATCTCGCGGGGATCGGGTTCACCGTGGAGAAGGTCGAAACGGCGGAGCCGGCTTCCACTCAGATCACCGGATCGCTGGTCCGGATGAATCCCTCGGTGCCGGCCGGCCTCCGGGTCGTCCGGTTCCGGGTGGCGCCCACGAGCGGCGGGGCGGCCATCTATTGGGAGGCTCCGGCGGCCCTTCCCGATACCGAGCTCGCGCGCGCGGACCGGTTCAGCCGGGAACTTGAGACCCACCTCGGCCGGGCCGTATCGACCGAGAGCCACGGGACGGCGAAGGTCGTACGCTCGCCGGTGGCACGCCTCCCGTGGATGCCCGAAGCTCACGCCCGGTGACCATCCTCGGTGCGTCTGCCCCTTGACCCCCCCTCCCCTCTCTGGACATGGTGAAAAGCCATGTCCGAAGCATTCCCAGACCGCCGCCCGCGAGCGACCGACCGATCGTCCCTGAATGGTATCCTTGGTTCCCGAACCGGGGGGCCGGAGGCCCTCCTGTTGGGTGCCCTCAACGCCACCAACACGCGTCCGAGCGAGTTCCAGGACTACACCCTACTCGAATATCGGCGAAGCGAAGGGTCGTGGCTCGATGCCTCTCTTCGGGATAGCCGCCCCGCATCAGGGCCCATCGGGTGGAGCCTCCGAGCCCTCTTTCGGCGCCGGGGCCGAAGCATCGACCGGCACGGTCGGCCGGTCCAGCCCAGGGGTATCTCCGACCCGGCCCCGACGGACCCACCCCCAGCCGAACCCGGGACGGTGTCTGGGTCGCCACACCCGCCGGGCCCTTCGGCGAAGTCGGATTCGGAGACGGCCGCCACACTCTCTTATGGGACGGGCGCTCTCGCCCGCCTGACGGACGCGGCCGGCGGCCTCTGATCGAGAGCTGGCTCCGGCCGAACCAAGGAAGGAACGGATGGTCACTTCAACGCCGCCGACCGGACGCATCGACGGAAACTTCGACCTGCCGCCCGGGGGCGTTCTGCGCCCCGGACCCGGCGCCACGGCGGTCGAGATCGCGGGACAGCTTTCAGTCTGGGGTGCGGGCTCCGTCGAGGGCGCGCTGCACTGCCAAGAGCTCCGGGTACGGGACGGCGCCTTCCGGGTGACGGGATCCGTCTCCGTGGACCACCGGATTTCCCTGCGGCACGCTCGGGTGGAGATCGAAGGAGATCTCACCGCTCAGGCACTGTCCGGAGATCGCGGAATCTCGATCCGCGGGGGCCTCAACTGTCCGGAGGTTGACATCGATGGCATCCTCGAGGTCGGCGGTTCCACGAAGGGCCAGGACCTCGAGGTCGGGGGCTCCGCGGAACTGCGCGGTGCGGTCGACCTCACACGGCTCAGCGTGGGCGGACGGGTAATCATCGGGGGAGGGACGGTCCGCCAGGCGATCGAGATCGGTGGGAAGTTCGAGACTACGGCGCCGCTCAGCTTCGGCTCGCTCGAGATCGGTGGCATGGCCAGGCTCCGGGCCGCGGTGCAAGGCGAGGCGGTCGAGGTCGGAGGGCTGATCGATTGCGACGGGGACCTCACGGCGACCCGAACGATGGAAGTCGGGGGCAGAATCCGGGTCAAAGGGAAGCTTAAGTCCGGGCGGATCGAGGTCGGGGGCCTCCTCGCCGCGGGCTCGGTGGAGGGGACAGACATCGAGGTCGGCGGTGTGGCCGAGGTCGATGGAGCTGTGCTGGGCCTCCGGCTCGAAGTGGGAGGCCGACTGTCGGCCGAGCGCGTCGTCGTGACAGACCGCGTAGAGGTGGGTGACGAGATCCGCACCAAGTCCGGCGTGAAGGCGGACCTGCTCCGCGTCGGGGACCGCAGCAGCGTCCGGGGCCCGATCGTGGCGCGGGAAGTCCGTGTCGGTGAGCGGGGCGAGGTCGAAGACGTGTGGGCCGGCACGCTGCGACTGGAGTCTCGGGCACGGGCTCGCAACGTCTACGCAGAGGTTCTCGAGGTCGACAGCCGAGTCGAGGTCCAGGGGGATGCCCAGTACATCCAAGCGATCCGAGGGGAAGGGGCCCGCTTCTTCCGACCGCCGCAGCAGGTGACCCAGCTCCCCGCCCCGCCACTCTGATGCCCGGCCCCCCGGAGGAGCTGCCAGAGTCGACCGACCTCACCAGCGAGCCGGCCGGCGGCGTACCGCTCTACGGCACCGACCGCCAGGGGCCGCTCGGAGTACGTCGGTCGCCGCTAGACCTCTACGCCGAATTGCTCGAGGTGCTCCGCCGCACCGCGACTCCGTGCCGGATCACTCGCCTGTCCTACGCGGTCGGGATGCCGGTCGATCGGACGCATCGGGCGGTTCGCTTCCTGGTCCAACTGGGCCTCGTCACCCGGACCCCGGACCCCACGCCTGCGTGGCGCCTGACCCGGCGCGGCTACGAATTCCTGCAGACCTACTGGAAGCTCCGAAGCTTCTTGGGGCCCGTCGAGGGCTTTGTGGACTGATCAGCGCCTCGGCGAAGCAGGCTTATAAACGAGACGAAGGTCCCCCGCCGACTTTCCATGGGCACGTCGTCCTATCGCTACGCCGCACGATCGTTCCGGCTGACGCAGGGTCCGGAAGGAGCCGCGTTGCGCCACGAGCGACTCTTGACCTGGCGTCGCGAGACCACGGTCAATCGACTCGAGCATCCGACCCGGCTCGACCGGGCGCGGGCGCTCGGGTGGCGCGCCAAAGAGGGCTACATCCTCGTCCGCGTCCGGGTCCGTCGCGGGGGACAGCGGAAACGCGCGATCATCGCAGGGCGCCGCCCGAAGCACAAGGGGATCCTTCAGATGACGCTCGCGAAAAGTCTGCAGCGCATCGGTGAGGAACGGGCGCAGAAGCACTACCCGAACCTCGAGGTCCTGAACTCCTACTGGGTGGGCGAGGACGGGAAGCAGAAGTTTTTCGAGGTGATCCTCGTGGATCCGCACCACCCTGCCATCCTGGCCGATCCCAAGATCTCGTGGATCGCATCCCCGACACAGCGCGGCCGCGTCTACCGGGGACTGACAAGCGCCGGTGCCAAGGGCCGGGGCCTCCGTCACAAGGGCAAAGGGGCCGAACGGATGCGGCCGTCGCGGACCCAGAACCGCCGCGACGAACGACGGACCCAGGTCAAGGTCATCCCGTAGGCCCCCGGATTCTCAGACGAGACTCACGGGACGACCAGCCGTCTCGAGCGTGAGGCCAGCTCGACGAGCCGTGCGGCTCGCCCAGGTCGCGAGTCCCTCGACATGGGCTACCTCGCCGCGGACCGCCTTCGACAGTTTCCGTCGGAACTCGACATCGTACCGCACGCCCTCGGCCGCGAGGAGCTCCGCTAGGCGATGAGCCAGATGCCCGCCCTCTCGATCCCAGTCGGTCAGGAGGATGACCCGGCGGCCGCCGCTCGCGAGGCTCCGGGTCAGACGGCTCAATCCTCGGGCCGAGTGGAAGAGCACGATCTCGCCCGAGACGTTCAACCGTCGGAGCGACCGACGGTCGCGCTCGCCCTCGACCACGGTCACCGACCTCGGGTCGTTGGCCGCCGAGAGAAAGCGGTCCCAGAGCTCGGCAAACTCGGCCCACCCGTCGTCGTCCGGCTCCATGCGTCTCGAGGGCCTCCCCCGGCCGCGCACGGGCGAGGGTGGCCAGCCTCCACCGACGGCGGGAAGAACTAAAACCTCCGCCCCCTCGTCGGGTCCTTCTCATGCCGGACTATTACACGAAGCTGCTCGAGCTCCGGCGGGCCGAGGGCTCGGCCCACGGTCTCTCCAAGCTCCCCGTTGACTTCTATCCCGCCACACGCGGCTACCTCGCCGACCTCAAGACGACCTTCGAGACCGAACTCAGGGAAAACCCGTCCGGGCGCAAGGGGGAACTGGCCCGTCAGACCCATCAGCGCGCGGTCCAGACGGCCCGCGACATCGTGGAAGCCCGAATGATGAAGATCCTCACGGCCGCCCTCCAGGCGAGTCTCGGTGGGAGCCGCGACCTGCCCAACGCGCTTCCCGAGGAGCGCACCCTGCACGAGTCGCTCTTGGGCTACCTCCGGCAACACCGAGCCGACGTTGCCCCGTACCTGGAGTCCTCTCCACCGGTGCCGGCCTCGGCCAAGCGCTCCGGAGGAGCCGGCCCGAGGCCCCCCGCCGAGCCGGCGAGCGTCCGCGCCTCCGCCGGCCTGGAGGGGACCACCGCCCCCGGGTCGGTCGTGCGCGTGCTCAAGGACACGCCCAAAGTAGCCCTGGGAGCCGAGTCCATCGAGCTTCGCCGGGACGACGTGCTCAGTCTACCGGCCGACGTCGCGAAGCTGCTCATCGAGAGCCACGTGGTCGAGCCGGTGAAGCTTCAGGATCGGTTCTCGCCGCCGCCGGCGTGAGACGGTTCGGCCGAGAGCTCCAGCACCCGGAACGTCTCGAACGAGAGCAGGAAGCTCTTCTGCGCCAGTTGAAGCTTTACCGCATCGACCGCCTCGGCCGACGCGGATTCCTCTCCGCGTACCTGATCGAGACCCCACGCCAGCAACGCATCCCGGAGGGCCGTGTACGATACTTCGGAGAGGCCCGCCGAGGCCGCGGCCCGCCGGACGCGGGTGAAGTTGACCCAGCTGCTCAGGTCGGCGGTGCCCGGATGGGAGAGCGGGTCGACGGACCGATGCGACCGCAGGGCCTCCAGCGTGCCGCTCGGAACCCGGGCGACCAGCGCGTCCTCGTCGTCCCCGTAATCGATCAAGAGGGCCCGGCCCTCGGCGAGATGGTCCGCCACTTCGCGGATCCAAGCCTCGGCGGTCGGCGACACCTCGAGCACCGTGCCCTCCGAGGCGTCCAGAGGGAGGGACGGCGGCGCAGACTCTGGGGGAAGGCCTCGGACTGCCCACGTGAGCGGGCCCTCCGCGGCGACGTGGACTCCCATCTCAGCCCAGCCCTCTGGGGTCCGTCGAAGGCGACGGACCGGAAAGGCGTCGAGGAGCTCATTGGCCAGGACGACCCCCCGGACCGGACCGAGCGAGGCCAGGGACGGGACGAACCTCCACGGGATCCGGGACCGGGTAGCCTCGAGCCGTTCCCGTGCCTGGGCCTGGAGCGCGGGGGACCTCTCCACGAGGACGTACTCCCAGGATCGGTCGTCTCCTTCCAGGTGGTCGAGGGCCTCGAGGATGTCGGCCGCCAGGGTCCCATCGCCCGGCCCGACCTCCACGACTGCCCAGACCCCGCGGGGGTGCGCCTGCCGACGAAGCTCCGCCAGGTGACGGGCCAGGGTCGCCCCGAACAGTCGGTGGACGTGGGCGGCAGTGTAGAAGTCTCCTGCTCGCCCGAGCCGAGTGCTCCCTCGGTCGTAGAAGCCGTGCCCCGGGTCGTAGAGGACGATCTCCATGTACCGGTCGAACGGAAGATACCCGTCGGGGCCGGCGGCCGTCCTCAACCGGCGAAGCAGCACGGCATCCGCCGGTGGCCCCGGAGCTTCGCCCACCGGATCCGGAGCCGTCGGGTTCATCGAGGAGCCCGCGGCGGCCGCCGCGTCCGTCAGCCGATGTAGCCCAGGTCCTCTCGGGCCTGGGCGGGCGTCTCGGGCGAGCGGCCCGGCTGCTCGGCCTCGCGGAATTTCTGTGCGATCCGGTCGATCTCCTTGGCCTTGTGCTCGAGCTCCGTGAAGTCGATCGACAGGCTCAGGACCTTGCTCAGGACGCGGAGCACAGCTTCCGCGCTCCGCGGGTCCACGAAGTAGCCGGAGGTCTCTCCCATGAGACAGACCCCCTCCATCCCGTAGACGCGGCCCAACCCGAGGAACAGGCCGCTGGCCCCGATGAGCCCGCCGCCCGGGTCCGTACGCGAGAACACCACCCCGTACTTCTTCATCGCCTCCACGCGACCTTCCGAGGTCGCGGCGCCGAGCACGCGCGGGCCCTCGACCAGGTGACCCTGTGCGAAGCCGGCGAGCGTGTAGACCTCGCGCACGCCCATCTGGTTCGCGAGGGCGAGAACGCGGTCCGTGAGCTCGTACTGTCCCTCGGGCGTGATCCCTTGGTAGTCTCCGCCGAGGAGGATCAGGTCCCGCTGGCCAGCCCCCTCGGCCCGAACGTACGAGAGGTCGTTCGAGACGAGCCGGATGAGGCCCTCCTCGCTCACGTAGACCTGGGGCGGAAAGAACTTCGAGTGGATCCAGCCGAACGGGACGGCCTGCAGCTTCTCCTTGAGGTAGTCGATCGCGAGCTTGCCGACGTTGCCGACGCCGGGAAGGCCCTCGACGAGCACCGGGTCCCGGAGGGTCACCGGCTCCGTGATGCGGATGAGTACGTCCTCCATCGCTCCGTCCCGACAATGGAGCGGCGCACGATAGATAACGGTTCGGTTCCCCGGCCGTGCCGGCGAACGATGGGCCCGCCTACGAGGCGAGCACGTGGAAGCCGTGCTCGTCGATCGACAGCCGCTGGATCTGGGTGCGCTCCGGATGGTTCCTCAGCTTCCGGACCTCGAGCGTATGGTCGAAGGTCGAGCCGTTCGGGTCGGCGCGCAGCGTGATGCCGAGGTCAGCGACATCCTCAAGCATCGCGCTGGAGCGGCTGTCGAGGGATCCCTGCTGGACCGTGACCATCGCCTTGCCTCCCAGTAGCTGCGTCCGCGACCGGATCTGCCGGACCAGGTTGACGACCTCGGAGACCTCGAGGAGCTCGAGCAGGAAGTCGAGTGAGTCGAGCACGAGCCGAAACGGAGAATCCAGGTTCGCGAGTTCGTTCAGGAAACGACCGACGAGGCTGTAGGGGGCGAGCGGCACCTCGGGGCGCCGGGCCTTCCGGAGGTCGTCCAAGCGCAGGCCCCGTTCGCGGAGCCGCGAGACCTCGAGCTCGGGCTCGAGCACTCGCCGGTAGTAGTCGTCCGAGAGGTTCCCAAATCGGATGGCCTCCGGGTCCCAGTGGAACGAGCGGAAGGCGTCCTGGGCGTCGATGGTACGCTCGGCCGTGGTGTAGTAGAGCACCGGGGTCGACCCGACGCCGGCCTGCGCGAACTGCTTCGCGAGCAGATGGGTCCCCGAGCCCGGCGTTCCCACGACGACCACGAGGCTGCCCGGGGGGAGATACGGCGTCAGCGAGGAATCGATGTCCGGGATGCCGAGCAACGGCTCGTCCCCGGTCGTCATGTGCCTCCGCCGAGCGAAAAGGCCTCGTCGACGACGAGCGAGAGGATCCGGTCCAGGTCGGACCCTTCGGCGTCCGACGTGGTGAACAGGACGGTCAGCACCGCTCGCGTCTTCAGGTTGTTCACGAGAATGTGGAAGAACTCCGAGAGGACCTCCGGACTGTTGTGCACGGCGAGCGAGTTCACGGAGTCCACGATGACCATGTTCCGCTGGTTGGGGTGCTTCCGCAGAAGGTACTCGATCCGGAGCATGATCCCCTCCAGCATGGTCGGGCTCTCGACGTAGGAAGCGTTCGGGAGCACGTTCTGGAAGCTCATCATGAGATGCGAGATGGCGTCGACGAAGGAGAGCCGTCCCGACGGGATGTCGAGGGCTTGCAACAGGCTCCAGACCAAGGAGGCGGGGTTCGTGACGGACACGTAGATGGTGTGGGCGTTCGACTCGCCCCCCAGGTCGCGGACGGTGAGCCCGAGGGCGGACAGGTAGTTGTCTGCGTACTCCTGCGAGCTCAGGCGCAGGGCCACGGTGCCGCCGCTCGTGTACGAGCGGAGCCGGTCGGCGATCTCGGAATCACGGGTCATCGGGTCAGCCGGTCTCCAGGCGTCCGCCCTTCAGAAACGGGGCCAGCAGCATTCCGATCGGCGTGAGCTCGATCACGTACTGGGCTCGCGAGTGGACGGTCCCCCGCATCTTGATGATCTGCAGGACCCGTAGCATGTCGCCGCGCCGCCGGACGTTCGAGAGGAGCACGACGCCGTCGACGATAGCCTCCTCGACACCGTACAAGGAGTGCACGCCGGGAACGGCGCCTACTTCGGCCACCATCAGGGAGGTCGTCCCGAGTTCCGAGAAGGCCTGGCCCAGCTTGAGGATGAAGTCCCGGGCCTTCTCCTCGCTGCGCACTCGGAACCCCACCGACGTCAGAGAATCGATCACGACCCGTCGGGCCCCGCTCTCCCGGACGAGGTCCTGGATCGTCCGGACGAGGATGTCCACCTCGCCCGGTTTGAGCTCCTCCCGATTCAACCCAAGGCGGTCGTAGATGATGGGCAGGTCGACGATCGTGATCATCTCGTGCTGGACGAGCTCCGGTCGGAAGAACTCGAAGGTAGCGAAATTCTGCAGCAGCTTGGTCGAGGCCTCGGTCACCGAGATGAAGAGCCCCTTCTCGTTCTTCTCCGCCCCGCGGACCAGGTACTCGAGGCAGAGCGTCGTTTTTCCGGTGCCCACGCCGCCCGCGATGAGCACCATATTCCCGCGGGGCACTCCTCCCCCGAGGATGTTGTCGAGACCCTCGATGCCGGTGACGCATCGATTCTCCGGGCTCTCTTCGGCCGACGGCGTAGGCACGGAACGGCTGCCGCTCACGGCGCCGAGAGCCGGCCCCCTCCTAAAATGCTTGTTCCCTTTGCGGTTCGCCTCGTCCGCCGGGCCGCTGGGAGGACCTCGATGAGGAGCCACGTAGCGCTCCTCCGGGCGGTCAACGTACGCGGCACGGGCCGGCTAAGGATGGAGGACCTTCGCTCGGCCCTGAGATCGCTGGGGCTCGAGGAGGTAGCGACGGTCCTGCAGTCGGGGGACGCGGCCTTTGCCTCGCCGCGGGCGTCTTTGACACGAATGGAACAGGAGCTCGAGGCGGCGCTCCAGCGACGTCTGCGGTTTCAGACCGACGCCTTCGTTCGTACTCGGGAGCGGTGGGACGCCCTGGTGGCCGACAACCCCTTTCCCCACGAGGCAAGGACGGATCCGGCCCGGCTGGTCGTGACGGCGTTGAAGACCTCGGTGCCCGGCGACCGGTGGCGACTGTTGGACGCCGCCATCCGCGGACCTGAAAGAGTGGCCGGAGCCGGCGACATGGGCTACCTGGTTTATCCCGACGGCCAGGGCCGATCGCAGCTCACCCCGGCCCTCATCGAGCGGTGCCTGGGCACCCGGACCACGAGCCGTAACTGGAACTCGGTCCTGCGGCTGCGGGCACTGCTGTCGGCCTAGCGGACCGCCCCGGATCCCTCTTCGTCGCTGACGGCCGGTCCGTCCGGCGTCGACCGTCGCTCTGCGAGCATCTGGAGAGTCCTATCCGTCGACACAATCCAGTACGCACCGCCTTCATCCCGGCCAGACTGGAGAATCGCTCCCTGGGCCTTGAGGAGCCTTCCACCCGCGCGGACCAGCTGCTCCGCGACGGCGGGATCGGTTGAGCACCGAGCCCGAAGAGCGGTCAGCCCGATCCGGAATTCAGAGGTGTGCCCCGTGTCCTTTGCGCTTTCTTCCAGGGCAGTCCAGAACGTCTCGTGGATCGGCGTGGGCGGCCCGGCCTGTGTGGCGCCGGGGCCCGCTCCCCGGAGGGTTTCCGGCGGGGCCGGCACCGACCTCGCCGGCTGATTCCGCCCGTCCGCAGGTGCCGAATGCGTGGGAACTCGTGGCCTTGGTAGGTCGAGCCATCGGACGTCCGAGCCCTTGCCGATGAGCACGGCGGCATTCCCCCGAGCCATCCGCATGACCTGATCGGGCCGGACCTCGGGCGCCCAGCGCGCGATCTCACGCAATCCGGCGGGGTCGCCTCGAAACAGTACGAGGTCCGCAACGTTCGTGCGGAACGCCTCCTGCAGCCCCGGCGGAATCGACTCGAACGACTGCGTCGCGGCCCAGACATGGATGTTGAAGCGACGGCCTAGCCGGAGCATTTCCGCGACACTCTCGTGCGCGTACCACTGGACCTCGTCCAGGACCAGGAACAGCTTCGTCGGCTCGGACCGTCCGAGGACGGCGTTCCAGACGAGCGCCAGCACCACAGCAAGGAAGTACCTCGCAACCGACTCTCCGGCGACCGGAGCGTCTCCCGATACGATCGTGAGCTGCCCCGGGGCGACGGCCTGGCGCGCCGACCATGTGGGGGAGTTCGCATCCAGGAGTGACCGAAGCGCCTCGCTCCGCGTGATCTCCGACAGCAGCCGGCGGGCCCCCTCGCCGTCTTGAGGTGTCAGGTCGAGTCGGCGGCGGAGTTCTCCCACCGCTTCTCGAGCCCGTTCCGGCACCGCCCGAATCATGGGCGCTCCGCGGGCGAGCAGCTCTTCGGCACGCTCGAGGGAGGGTTCGGGCCAGAGACTCGCCGTGCGCAGCGCGTGGAACAGCATCTCTTCCAGGCGCGGGCCCCAGAAGGACGAATCGGCGTAGCGGCCCGCTCGGACCCGGCGCAACGCGCTGATGACGTCTCCCAGGAGCCGGTCCGACGCTACCCCGGACCGGGTGCCCCCCGCCGAAACCTCGCCGAGAATGTTCAGCGCCAGCTGGGGTCGGTCCGGGCCGAGTCTCGCCACCGGATAGCCTCTGGAAGGAATTCCTCGGACGAACGTTTCCGCGGTCTCACCCACCGGATCGAAGAGCACGACCGCCCCGCGCCGAGCGGCGAGCCAGGCCAGCCTCGTCAGGAGGGAGCTTTTGCCCATCCCGGTTTCGCCGAGGATCAAGAGGTGCCGGCCGTCGCTCGGGTCGATGGGAAGGCCGACCAGGCTCCCGCGGAAATCCCGCCCGAGCCAGAGCGGCCGTGGAGCCGGGGGTTCGCCCAGGCCGGCGGGCTTGCGGGCGGCGACCGGTGCGGGGAAGAGCGCCGCCAGCTCCGGCTCGGTGAGAATGACATCGTAGGTCAGGAGTGAGGGAAACCGGCCGGGCCGGACCCCGATGATCCGATTGCCTCCATCGAGTCGAGAGGTCGCCTCGATGAGAGCGGCGACCTGCGCAGCGCTCGCCCGACTGGCCGCGTCCGTTCGGGAGAGGATCCTTCCGTTGACTCGCCACCGGGGGGCCCACCGGCGTGCCTCCCGGCGGTCTTCCAGCGTGCGGGCCGCGGTGCCGAGCGAGCGGGGCGGCGTCCTCTCGTCGTGCGGCGTCGCGCGGGGAGTGTCGGTCTCGGCCGAACGCGGAAGGGAATCTGGTGTCAGCGACCACAGGACCGCGATCCCTGGCCGGCTGGAAGCCAGGTGGTCAACGACCGTATCCGACCACGGGCTCTCCTCGGTGGGGGACGGGAACGGGAGCTCCGCAGACTCGCCACACCGCAGGGCATGGATCGGAGCCCCATCGAGGCGGAGCTCGGCCGCCTCTACCCGGCGCCACTGGCCGGGTGCGTACGCCGCGGAAAGCCCGAAGTGCAGCCAACGGTCCCCATGGGCCGGGCCTGGGCCGAGGATTATGGGGTTGGTCCTACCGGACGACCAGCTGAGTTCCAGGGGGATCCTGAGACCGTGCGCCGCCCGCAGGGCCCGACGCAGTCGGTGATAGAACAGCCGTAACTCCTCGCGCTCTACGGCGCCGACCAACGGGTGGAACCGGTAGCAACTGTCCATCGCCCACCGGGTCCCAAGGTAGTCGAAGAGGGGACCGGGGGTGGGCTACGTCGGTGGCGATGAACACTGAACGATGGCGAAGCCGGACCCGGACAGCGGCGCGGCTCTCGGGCGGTCACCGTCAAGTAGCGGCCCCGGTGACTCCCGGCCGGTCCGCGCCCCATGGCGTCTATCGAGGAGCAAATCACTGCGCTCGAGGACGAGATCCGACGGACGCCGTACAACAAGGCCACCTCCGGCCACATCGGTCGGCTCCGGGCTCGAATCGCCTTTCTACGGCTGGAGCGCGAAAAGCGAAGTCGCGGAAAGGGCGGGGGGATCGGCTACGCCGTTCGGAAGTCGGGACACGCCACCGTGGCATTGGTCGGTTATCCGTCGGTCGGCAAATCGACGCTGCTGACCCATCTGACCGGAGCGAACAGCCAGTCGGCGGCCTACGACTTCACGACGGTCTCGATCATTCCCGGAATGCTCGAGGCCGCCGGGGCTTCCATCCAGGTGCTCGATATGCCCGGTCTGGTACCGGGCGCGTCGCGGGGCCGCGGACGCGGCCGAGAAGTCCTGTCGGTCGTCCGTTCCGCCGACCTCATTCTGTTCCTCATCGACAAGGAGCATCCGAACTTCCGGGGGCTTCTCGATGAGCTCGAGGACGGCGGCATCCGGGTGAATGCGCGACGGCCTCGTATCGTCGTCACTCCGGGGCTCCGCGGGGGGCTTACGGTGACCAGCACGGTCCGCCTGACGCGGCTGGACCCCGAGGCCGCGGTCGACATCGCGCGAGAATTCGGGATCCACAACGGCACCATCGTCCTCCGGGAGGATGCCACCCCGGAACAGCTCATCGACGTGCTCGCCGGGAACCGGGTCTACCTTCCGGCCATCCTCGCGGTGAACAAGTCGGACCTCATCGGCCCGAGCGACCGCACTCGGATCCGGGAGCAGGTACGGCCGTTCGAGCCGATCTTCATCGCCGCGGAGAGCGGCCAGAACCTGGACGAACTGGTGCTGGCCATCGTCCGGGCCCTCGCATTCATCCGGATCTACCTTCGACCCCCAGGAGGCGAAGCCGACCGCGTGGAGCCGCTGATCCTCCGCGGCGGCAGTCGGGTCCAGGACCTCCTCGTCCGGCTGCCAGCCGAGCTCGGGGCCAATTTCAAGTCCGCGCTCGTCTGGGGCCGCAGCGCCCGGTTCCCGGGCCAGACGGTGGGTCGAGAGCACGTCCTCGCCGACGAGGATGTGGTCACCGTGCTCGTGCAGCGCGGCCGCGCCAGCGCCGCGTAGGCGCGCTCGGGCGAGGCTCCTCGGGCGCGGTAAGACGGGCCGCCAGAAACCGATGCTGACGGTGGAAAGGTTCGAGAGCGACCGGCGTCGACAGCGGCCGTAGGGGCCGAAGTTCGTCCATCGCCCGACTCTCGAGCTCCGCGGGGGACAGATCGCGACGGATGCTGGACAGCTTCAGGACCAGCAGCAGGGTACCTCCGGTCTCGAGGAAGAGAGCCGCGTTGTCTCGTGCGATGCCGGCCTGGTCCGGCTGGGCAACGTCTGCGTAGACCCCGTCGACCTGCGGCACGAGACCGGCATACGACTCCGGCCGCCGGGCATCGGCGAGGAGCGGGAACAGATTCGGGTAGCGCTCCGCCAGCCGGAGCAGCCGGACGAATGGTCGGAGGCTGAACTCGACCGCGTAGACGCTCCCCTCGGGTCCAACCAGGTCCGCGAGGTGGGATGCGGTCGTTCCGGTCGCGGCGCCCAGGTAGAGCCACCGCTCGCTCGGTCGGGGAACGGGACCGCGATAGCCACGGACCAGCGCCGCCGCGAGCTTGCTGCGGTACGGGTCCCACCGTCTCCACCAGCCGCCGTCTCGGGCCACCACGCGCTCGCCGTAGACCGCCGGCGGCGTGCCGAGGGCCTCGGTGGCCGGGACCGTTCGGTCTCCTTCGCGGAGCACATGCAGCCGAGGCGAGCGGCGGTCCCACCCGGCTCCCGGCTCCGACGTCATGGTTTGCGGCTCCGCAGCTGAGCGATGCGACGGCTCCGCCTCCGTACGAGCTCAGTCGCGACCGAGCGCCGGGACGTCGCATCCACGCGAGCCGCGATGGCAGCCAGCGCCGCGACCGACCGCGCAAAGGCCCCGGCTCGAGCCGGGGGAACCTGGTCCATCCCTTCGGCCTCGTAGAGAACGCCAAACCGGGGGGACCGTCCGGGCCCGAACCGGCGCCGCGCCCCGAGCAACTGGATCCGCGAGGAGTCCAGCGACGCGAGTCGGCGGAGGCCCCCGGCTTGCGTCACGAGCCGGGCCGCCACGAGCGGCCCGACCACCGCCGAGAGGTTTGGGGCGAGACGGCGCACCTCCCGCTCGACGGCCGTACCGAGCTCGCCCAGGTGGGTCTCAAGCTGGGCCCGGGTCCGCGCCGACAGCCGGGCGTACTCGCCGAGAACCGGGGCGCCCTCGGACACCCAGCTCTCGGCCGCATTGGTCTCGCGACGCAGCACGCGACGGACGCGCTCCTCCTCCCGGGCCAGTGCGGATAGCGATGCCTCCGGCGATCGGAAGCCTTCGGCGAGCTGAGCCCGCGCGTAAGCGAGCAGCAGAGACCGGGTCTCCGCGTCTGCGGAGAAAGCGACGCGCCGCAGAGCCCGGCGTCGGTCGGGCGGAGGCGCCCGCGCGTCGACCCCATGCTGCGACAGCCAGGCAGCCAAACCCTCCGGAGTTATCTCCACCGACCGTCCGTGGGCCCGGTCACGAACCCAGGCCAGCAGGCCGGGGTCGGCGGCATCCCAGCCCCCGAGGAGAACACGAACGATCTCCTCCGTGCTCGGGCCGATCAGCCGCTGGTCGGCAGCCCGCCCCGAGGCGTCAACCCAGCGAAGCCACCGGCCGGCGTGGACCAGGGCCTCGGGCACGCCCTAGAACTCCTCGAGTACCTTCTGGAACCGACGGCGCTCTTCGGGGACCTCGACCGGGTATCGACCCGTCAGGCATCCGAGACACAGGCTCTCCTCGGGCATCCCGATCGCCTCGACCAGCCCGGGCATCGACAGATAATGGACGCTGTCCGCACCGATCTGCTGCGCGACACCGCCCTCGTCCCGGCCGGCTGCCACCAGCTCCCGCCGGTCCTTCATGTCGATACCGAAGTAGCACGGCGCGGTGATCGGAGGGCAGCCGATGCGGACGTCCACCTTCGAGGCGCCGGCGTGCCGTACCATGGCCACGATCTCGCGGAGCGTGGTCCCGCGGACGATCGAGTCGTCCAGGAGGACGACACGCTTGCCCTGGATGAGCCCGGGCACCGGGTGCAGCTTCACCCGGACCTCTTCCTCCCGCCGCTTCTGGTCGGGCAGGATGAACGTCCGCTCCACGAACCGGTTCTTGATGAGGGCCTCGGCGTAGGGGATCCCCGCGACCGCCGAGAAGCCGAGAGCCTGGGGGCGGGAGGAGTCCGGGACCGGCACGACGACGTCGGCCTGGGTGGGTACCTCTCGGGCCAGGATCTCTCCGACCCGTCGCCGCACATCGTAAACCAGCCGGCCCTCGACAACCGAGTCCGGCCGGGAAAAGTAGACCCACTCGAACATGCAGTGGGCGCGCTCGTTGGCGCCCGCGTAGCGGGAGGTCTTGAGCGACGTGCCCTTCTCGATGAGAACGACCTCCCCCGGGGCCAGGTCCCGGACGAGCGTGCCGCCCATGAGCTCGAGCGCGACGGACTCGCTGGCTACGGCGTAGCCCCCCTCCACGGTGCCCAGCACCAGCGGCCGGATCCCCATCGGGTCCCGGAACGCGAGGAGTTGGCTCCCCACCAGCATCACGACCGCGTAGCCACCGACGAGCTCGCTCATCGACTTCCGGACCGCGGCCTCGATGTCCCGGGTGCGCCCGTACTCGAGCGCGATCAGCTGGGCCATCGCCTCGCTGTCCGCGCTGCCCAGGAACTCGACGCCCTGGGCCAGCAGCCGGCGGCGGAGATTCTCGTGGTTGACGATGTCGCCGTTATGGGCGAGGGCCGCGTCCTCGTCGCGGAGCCGAAGGCTCAGCGGCTGCGCGTTCTCGATGTCGGAGGTTCCGGTCGTCGAATACCGGACGTGGCCGATGCCCGTCGGCCCCCGCAGGCTCTCCAGCATCTCCCGGTTGAAGACGTCGTGGACGAGGCCCATACCCTTCCGGTGGTGCAGCGTTCCATGCGAGGACGTGGCGATCCCTGCGGACTCCTGTCCCCGGTGCTGGAGGGCGCGTAGCCCCCGGTAGAGGTAGGGTGCGGCCCCCTTGCCGGAGAGTGAGACTCCCACCACTCCGCAGTGCTCGTGCACTACCATGGACGAGGAAACGGGTGTCTCCGCCGGGAGAACCCGGCGGAGGGTCTTAAGGCGAACGGCGGCTGGAGGTAACCTGAAGGTCTCCTCAGCCGAAGAGCGCCGAGAGTCCCTCGGCCGCCTCTTCCTCCGAGACGCCCTTCTCTTCCTTCTTCTCTTCCTTCTTCTCGCCCTTAGCGTCCTTCTTCTCGGCGGCCGCCGGCGCGGGGGCCGCCACCGCGACCGTCTCCGCCTTCGCGAGCACGTCGGCGATGTTGACGCCCTCGAGCGAGGCCAGGAGCGCCTTGACCCGGGCCGCATCCGGCGAGATGCCGGCGGCCGTCAGTACACTCGAGATCCCCTTCTCGTCGATCGGCTTTCCGGCGGCGTTGAGCAGCAGGGCGCTGTACACGTACTCCATCGTTCTTCCTCCGTGGTTCCTCTAGGATGCTGGGGCACCTGTCAGGGCTTGAAGCGCCTTCGCCTCGCGGTAGGCGCGGGCGAAGATCTCGGGAAGGCTCTTCGAGGTCGGGTAGGCCGACTCGACCGCGAGGGCGATGGCCCCCCGGTAGGCCCGCGACATCAGGATCGGGATCGTCTCCGGCGTGAAGTACTCGAGCTCGACCGCGAGCGCGAGCGCGCTCCGGTAGGCCCGGGCCAACTGGCCCCGCTGCTGGTCGAGGTCGACCGCGAGCACGCTCGGCGCGTAGAACGTCTCGCGCTCCACGGCCGCACGGAGGTCGAGGCCGACCTCGAGCGGCAGAATATTGAGCCGGGTCAGGAGGTTGGCCTTCTCGGCGGAGATGACCTCCCCCGCCTTGGCGACAACGGCGTCCTTCTTCAGTACGACCTTCCCCTTCTCGATCGCGGCCGGGAAGCCGGCGTGCTGCAGTTCGGCGACGATCGGCCCGGGCCGGAACGGCGTCTCGCCCCCCGGCACGAGGATGTCATTCGGAGCGATCGAGCCCCCCCGGGCCGGCGTGGGCGACCGCGTCTGCCGGAGCTCCTGATAGAGCGAGAACGGGTTCCCGTCCGCGGCGATGAGGCCGGTCTGGTCCGTCACGTAGTCGAGGAGCGGCATCAGGGCCGGCCGGTCCTTCGCGGCCGCTTCGAGGGCATGCCGGATCGCGCTGTTCGGCGCGACCACGAGCGGATGGCCCCGCGTCAGCAGGTCCTTCCGCATCTTCTGGAGCGCGGCCGCCGGCACCCCGCGGATCGCGACCAGGGCGGTCACCGGGTGGTCCAGAACCATCTGCCGGAGCGCACCGACCCGGGCGACTTTCTCCGGAGGAACGGTCGAGCGGCCGGGCATCGTGATCCCCCTCTACCAGAGCCGGATCGCCGGGCCCATCGTGGTCTTGACGTACACCGACTCGATGTTGCTCCGACCCCGTTCGAGTTTGCCGACGACGCGCGCCAGCAACGCATCGATGTTCTGGGCGAGGTCGGCCGCCGGCATTGTCCGCGTGCCGACCGCGGCATGGAACGTCCGGTTGCCCTTCGACCGCACCCGGATCGAACGCTTGAGCGCCTGGATCTGGTTCGAGGGGTCGCTGCCCGGGGGGACGGGCCGCGGCATCTTGCCGCGAGGACCGAGCACGACGCCCAGTCGCTTTCCGATCGTGGGCATCAGGGGCGCTTCGGCCAGGAAGAAGTCGATCTCCTCGACCAGTTTCTTTGCGGCCCTCTTGTTCGAGAACAGGTCGTCCATCTCCCCGGGGGGAATGGCGCGGTCGGCAACGCCGCGTACCTTCGCGCACATCTCGGGCGTCCCGAAGACCGCCACCGTCGGGGTCTTGCCGCGTCCCTTCGGCAGCGCCAGCTCCTCTTCGATCCGGTTCTTTGGTACCGAAAGGTCGAGGTCCTTGAGGTTGATCGAGACGTCGACCGTCTCCGGGAACTTGCGTTCCGGCGATTTGGACAGTGCCTCCGTTACCACGTCGACCGCCGTGCGATCCGCCATCTTTCCTCGAGGGAGGTGAGGCCGCCGAAAAGGCCCCCCTACATAAAGGCTGACCCTGCGCGCTCGTCAGAACGGCCCGCAACGAGGCGTCGGAGCGTCCCCCGGCGTCCGACGCGACACCGGGTGCGTGGCCGAGCGTTCCTGGGAGCCTCCGGAGGCGCCCCACCGGCGAGAAATTCGGCCGCGCCTCCCCAACCCTATATATGGACCAGACATCCGCGCCCGCCCATGCACTATCCGAAGGTCATCTCGACCTATTGCCCCAAATGCCACAAGCATACGCCGCATGACGTCGAGAAGGGCAAGAAGAAGCCCGCCTCCGAGCTCAAGTGGGGACAGCGTCGGTTTCGACGCGCGACCCGCGGGTACGGAGGCTTTCCGCGCCCGAAGCCCGAGGGCCGGGCGAAGGCCGTCCGACGGGTGCTCCTTCGCTTCCGGTGCCGACAGTGCAAGTACATCGTCCAGCCGGTCGGCTGGCGGGCCAGCAGCTTCGAGTTGACCGAGGTGGAGTGACCGCCGGATCCATGACCGCCGCTCCGTTCTGGGTCGTGAAGTGTCCCGACTGCTCGGGGGAGCAGACCATCTTCAGCCGACCGGCGACGACGGTCAATTGCGTCGTCTGCGGGGCAACGCTCGCGACGCCGACCGGCGGAAAAGCGCAGTTGCGAGGATCGTTCGTCCGCGTGGCCACGGCCGCTGCCTGAACGGGGGGCGCATCGGGTGCCACTCCGGGGAGAGTTCCCGGACGAGGGAGAACTCGTCGTCGCCACGGTCACGCAGATCCGGGACTTCGGCGCCTTCGTGACGCTCGACGAGTACGCGAATCGGGAGGCGTTCATCCACCTGTCCGAGGTCGCCACCGGGTGGGTCAAGTACATCCGGGACCACATTCGGGAGCGCCAGAAGATCGTCGGGCGCGTCCTGCACATCGACACGGCGAAGGGCCAGGTCGACCTCTCGCTCAAGCGGATCAACGAGCACCAGCGACGCGAGAAGGTACAGAGCTGGAAGAACGAACAGCGCGCCCAGCGCCTGCTTGCGACCGTCGCGAAGTCGCTGAAGCTCGAGGTCGAGGCGACCTACGGGGCCTTTGCCGAGAAGCTGGTCGAGGACCACGGAAGCCTCTTCCATGCGTTCGAGGTCGCGTCGGCCGACCCGAAGAGATTCTCGAGCCAGTATGGCAAGGCGGCCTGGGTTTCGGCATTCCTGAAGGTCGCGGAAGAGAACCTCACTCCGCCGAAGGTCACGATCAGCGGTACGCTCGAGGTCTCGTCGACCTCATCGGACGGGGTCGCGGATGTCCGGAGTGCGCTCAAGGCCGCGGAGGAGGTCGACCCCGACTCCGTGACCGTGCAGTACGTTGGCGCCCCCCGGTACCGGGTACAGGTGACCGGGACGCAGTACAAGCAGGTGGAGGAGGTGCTCAAGAAGGCGACCGAGGCGGCCATCGCCAAGATCTCGAAGACCGGTGGCCAAGGGACCTTCGCACGCGCATGACGGATTCGCTGCTCCACCTCTGCAGGGTCTGTGGCCGCTACACGCTGTCGGCCACCTGTCCCGTCGATGGTCAGCCGACCCGGACCCCCCACCCGGCGCGCTTTTCCCCGCAGGACCGTTGGGGGAAGTATCGGCGCGCCTTGGTGGCGGTCTCGGGGCCACCGTAAGCTGCGCCGCGGGAGAGCAGAGGAGAGCGCATGATGGCGACCGGCGTGCATCGGATCAAGGTCGTGAACGAGATCAGTGACCTCGTGCCCGTCCTCCGGGCCGTCGACACCCCGCTCAAGCTCAAACTGCTCCAGCGCCTGTCCGAGACCTGGTTGACCCCGGACGATGTCCAGCAGGAGTTCGGCAAGGACGGTCTCAAGGTGCTCGCCCTCTTCGAGAAGCTCAAGCTCGTCGACACCCGGTGGGTCGCGCGGGAAGGTCGGAAGACCCCGGACAAGAGCTACCACACCTACTACGGGACGATCAACATCAACACGACCGCGCCCCTCGCCGAGGTGTCGGAGATCCTGGCGATCGCGAGCATGGAGGACCGCGAATACTCCAAGCTCGAGCAGAGGATCTACGAGGCCGTCGGCGACGGTGGCCGGTTCTTTTCGGATGTGGCGGAGCAGCTCGGGATGTCGTCGACCCGACTGAAGGGACTCGTCAAGCGCTCGGACAAGCTGGAGTACCGGGGCCACCGGATCGAGCGATTCCATGCCCGCGCCGGGCCGTAATCGACGCGACGTCGCGGTTCTCCGGGTCGGCCATCGACCGGGCCGGGACCCCCGGCTCACCACGCACGTCGCCCTGACGGCCCGGGCGTTCGGCGCCGGCCGCCTGTACCTGCACCCGCCCGACCCGGAGCTCGCGGACCGCGTCGCCTCGGTGGTGCGGAAGTGGGGCGGCCGCTTCGAGGTCGTCGGGGCGCCGGCCTGGACGGCGGTCGTCCAGGATTTCCCCGGCGTCGTCGTCCATCTCACGATGTACGGCGAACCGCTGTCGCGAGTTCTTCCCCGCCTCCGACGGGCCCGTGCGGTGCTGGTCGTCGTGGGAGGAGCCAAAGTGCCGCCCGGCCTCTTCCAGGCGGCCGACCTGAACGTGGCTGTCGGCTCCCAGCCGCACAGCGAGGTCGCGGCACTGGCGGTGCTTCTCCACGGGCTCGGAGGGCAGCCGCCAGCGACCCGGTTCCGCGGCGCGGAGCAACGGATCGTACCTCAGACGCGGGGGAAGCGCGTGGTGTCGCCCTCGCGTAGGCACCGCCGATGAACGACACGGCGATCCCCGGCCGGGCCCTGCCCATCGTCGCCCGGGCGCCGGGCAAATGCATCCTCTTTGGAGAACACGCGGTGGTCCGCGCTCAACCCGAGGTCCTGCTCGCCGTCGACGTCTACACCCAGGTGGCGATCCGACCGGCCCCCGAGTGGCGTGTCAACGGGCATCCCGAGTCCGCGGCCTCGAACGCCTATCTGCAGGCGGCGATCCGGGAGCTTTGGGCCGGCGGAGAACCGCTCGACGTGACCGTCGTCTCCCGGATTCCGCGCGCCTCGGGCATGGGATCCTCGGCGGCGTTCATCGCCGGCCTGGCGGCGAGCTTCGGGGCGGCCCGCGGGGGCGTGGACCGACCCACGTTGGCGCAGCAGGCGTTCTCGGTGGAGCGGACGGCCCAGGGCGTCGGGAGCCCGGGCGATACCTCCGCCGCGGTCGCCGGGGGATACCTGACACTGAACACCGACGTGGCGGCGGTGGGGGAGCCGCTCTGGACCGTCGGCGCCGGCCCGGACCGCTGGACGGTCCGTCGGATCGGGGACCCGGGCTGGGTCTGGGTCGTGGCGTTTTCCGGGCTTCCGAAAGACACGGGGCCGAAGGTCCGCGCCGTCGGCGAGAAGTTCGCGTCGCCGGAGGGCCCCGAGCTCCTCCGCCGCTTCGCGGAGGTCGCTCGGGCGGGGCTGCACGCGATGGAGAGGGAGGACGCGGGAGAAACCGGCCACCTGCTCGATCAGAACCAGGAGCTGCTTCGGGCGGTGGGCGTGTCGCACCCGAGACTCGAGGCCCTCATCGAGGCCGCACGGCCGGCGGCGTTGGGAGCGAAGGTGACCGGAGCCGGCGGCGGTGGGTCGATCGTCGCACTCGCCCGGCCGGGCCAGGAGGCCGACCTCGTCCGACGGCTCGCCCGAGCCGGGGCCGTCCCGTTTGCCACGAAGCCCGCTCCTGTCGGGGTCCAACTGGTCTGACGCGGGGGCAGTAGCTACCGCCGGGCGACGATCCGTAGCACAGATCCGGCCTCGACCGGATGGTCCGCCGCGAGCGCGCGATGCGTCCGCCCATCGATGGCTCGTACGAAGTGCTCTCCGAGCTCGCTGTGGACCCGGTATGCGACGGCCCGAACTGGGGTACCCGCGGGCACCAGGAATGCGTCCGGAAGCACCCGTCCCCGGGAGTCCGTCCAGTGGGTCTCATCCTCTACCGGGAACACCGCGACCTGGCGAAGCCGTCCGAAGACTTCGGATTCGAGCAGCGCTTGGACGCCCGTGCTTCCCCATCGCTGGAGCAGCGCCTGAATCTCATGCAAGGCCTTCTCCTGCGGAGGAGACAGACGACGGGCCTCGAGCACCGAGAACCCGGGGTCCCCCGGTGCGTAGGTCACGAGCCCGGCCCGGGCGGCCCGCCGGAGGGTGAGTTCCGCCTCCGCGCTCGTCGGCGTCGCGGGCACGGGCGCGATGGCCGCGGCCAGCTGGTCGGCCCGGTCGTTCCCGATGCGGTCGCACTTGTTCAGGGCGACGGAACGGGGCTTCGCTGCGGTCAAGAGCACTCGGGACAGCTGGAGCAGGTCCTCCGCCGACCATCGGGACGGCCGGGTCCGGTCGATCGGCGCCTCGCGGAGGGCGGTCTGGATCGATCCGGCCGAGATCTTGAGCCCCGTCAGCCGGTGCTCGAGGTACTCCTCGATCTTGGCTCCTTCGAGCTCGGCCTTGCGGACCTGACGGTCGAACTCCTTCTCGATCAGGCCGGCCACCCAGTACGCGAGTTCGTCCCCGAGCCAGTCCACCTCGGTCGCCGGGTCCACCGAGCCGGCCGGAACCGGATTCCCCTCGGCATCGGTGGCGCCGGACGCATCCACGACCTGGATGAAGCCGTCGGCGACGCTCAGGTCGTTGAGGAACTGGTTGCCCAGGCCTTTCCCGGCGTGGGCTCCGGGCACGAGCCCCGCCACGTCGACGAGCGCGACCGGGACCCACCGGACGCCGTTCCGGCACGCCGCATTGCCCGGCGTGCAGGCGGTCCCCCGCTCCACATGGGGGCAGGGTACCCGAACCGCCGCCACCCCCCGGTTGGGTTTCACCGTTGTGAACGGATACGGCGCCATCGTGGCGTCGAGGAGCGTCATCGCGTTGAACAGGGTCGATTTTCCCACGTTGGGCTTGCCGACGATCCCGATCTCCATGCTCTTCCCCCGCGCCGGGATCGGTCAGACGGTGTAATCGGGCGGAATCTCCTCGAAGCCCTCGGAGCGGTTGATCGCGAGGGCGAGCGCGAACAGGAGCGAGCTCAGACGATTCGCCCACTGGAGCAGCGGGTCCCGGACCGGCTGCTCAGCGTGCAGCCCCCAGAGCTCCCGCTCGGCGCGCCGGGCGAGGGTCCTCGCCAGCTGCAGATGAGCCGCCCCCGGACTCCCGCGCGGAAGGACGAAGGACCGGAGCGGGTCCAGCGTCGCCGAGAGCCGGTCGGCGTCCGCCTCCAGCCGCTCGACGTGCCGGGACTCGATCCGACGGGCCGTCTCCGGGAGGGGCACCGGCGAGGCGATCTCGCTGTTGGCGAGAAAGATCTCGTGGGTCAGCCGCCGGAGGAGCGCCTGCTCCGCCGGATGGGTCGCGAGGAAGGCCTCGGCAACCCCGAGCTCAGCCGCCAGCTCGTCGTAGCTGCCGAGGGCGCGTATCCGCGAGGATGTCTTGGTTACGCGGGAACCACCACTGAGGCGGGTCTCCCCGTGGTCACCGGAGCGGGAATAGAGCCGCGTGGACCTCGAGCCTCCGGTCGCCAGGGCAACGCGTCGAGCGGCGACCCCAGCCCATGGATCGGGCAGTATGAGATGTTGAGCACCTCATTATGCTTGGCATCTTGCCGGCACGACCGGCAGATGAAGCCGCTGCGTTTGGCCCAGGCGATCCCCAGCTCCTCGGTTGCTTGCATTCCCACACCCGCGCGCTAGCGGTCGAGGAGCTCGCGCCCCTCCCGGTCGGCCCGGCGTCGTCGATCGGAACGACCGGCGGTCTCTCGGGCGGCCCGCCGCAAGGCGGGGATCCGCTCCGAGTGGATCCGGCTCAGTTCCTGGAGCCCGAGCGTGGCGACGAGGGTCACCGCCTCGTCGATCGTCTGGGCCCATCCGTCCTCGACCAGGTCCTCCAGTTGGCCCCGCAGGCTCACGGGGAACCCAACGCTCGCGGCCGACGGCTCGGCCGACTGCCGTACGAGAAGCCGTACGGCGTCGGAGCGAGTGTCGACCTCGTGCGACTTCTGGAACCGGTCGAGTCGCTCGACTTCCTCGGCTGTTAGCCGAACGCCGAGGAAGTACGAACTCGACTTCGTCGGGGTCGCTGAACGCACGCCGTTTAACAGAATTAAACGAATATTTAGTTATATCTGAGACTTTGTTAAATGACCGGGACCAGGCGCGTCGACCACCGAGCGGACCATTCCGGGTGGGCACGCTGCCGATCTATCGGTTATGCGCCGAGCCGCGGGAGGCCCGAATCGCCCCGCGACTGCCCGGCGGACTCCGGGCAATTCTGAGGCGCCCGCAAATCGCTTAGAGGCTTGCGAGCTCGAGCGGTGGGTTCGCGAGCCGCCGACTGGCTCGTTCCGCCCCTCCAGGTGATTCACCGCGACGGCCCCCGAAGCTACGTCGACGCCCTCCCCCGCGCCAGCTGTCCGACGGTGGTGGACCCGCTTCCGACGGGCGCCCGGTCCGGAGTGGACGTCAGTGTACCGGGACCTCGCCCGGTGGGCGGTCATCGCCGTCCCCATCGGCGTAGTCGCGGGGCTGGGAGCGGCGCTGTTCTACTTTCTTCTTGTAGACGCCACCAACCTGTTCCTCGGCTTCGTGGCGGGGCTTACCCTGCCCACCGAAGGGACTACGAATCTTGCCCGGCTCACCTGGTCAAGCTCCTTCCCGCGGGTTCTGTTGGTCCCCGTGTTGCTCGTGCTCGGGGGGTTTGCGGTGGGGCTCCTGATTTGGAGGGCGGCCCCGGAGGTGGCCGGGCACGGAACCGACGCCACCATCCGGACCTTCCACGAGGAGGAAGGGAAGGTGCGGGCCCGCGTCCCGCTACTGAAAACCCTCGCGAGCGTGATAACCCTCAGTACTGGCGGCAGCGGGGGACGGGAGGGTCCGACCTCACAGATCGGAGGCGGGTTCGGCTCACTCTGGGCCGATCTCGTGCACCTGAGCGACCGGGATCGACGAATCGCACTCGCCGCCGGCATGGGCGCCGGGATCGGCGCGATTTTCCGGGCTCCCCTAGGCGGCGCCGTCTACGCCGCCGAGATCCTCTATACGGGCGACTTCGAGCCGGAGGTTTTCGTTCCAGGCATCATCGCTTCCGTCGTGGCCTATTCGGTCTACTCGACGATCTTCGGGTTCCATACCCTCTTCGCCACTCCGGCGTCGCTCGCAACCTATGCCTTCGATCCGGCCCGCCTCCCGCTCTACGCGGTTCTCGGAATTCTCTGCGGTGCCGTGGGAATCCTGTTCACACGGTTGTACCACTGGTCGGAGTCCTGGTTCAAGCTCCGCCGGTGGCATCCGGTGCTCCGCCCGACGCTCGGGGCCGGGATCGCCGGCGCACTCTTCCTCGGGACGTACTTCCTGCTTCCGCAGCTGGGACACTTCGCGTCCCTTTCCTCGCTCTCGCTCGGGTACGGTTTCGTCCAAGCGGTGATACTTGGCCAACTTGCTTCGGGTTCCTTCACCGTGACGGTCGTCTCCCTACTGCTCGCCGCCATGGCGATTCGGATGGTGCTGACCTCGCTCGTGGTCGGCAGCGGCGGGAGCGCTGGGCTGTTCGGCACGAGCGTAGTCGTGGGGGCCTTCCTCGGCACGGTGATTGGGGGCACGTTCCACGTCCTCTTGCCATCGCTGATTCCGATCTCAGTCGTCGCGGTATTCGCAATCGTCGGGATGATGTCCTTCTTCGGGGGAATCTCGAAGGCGCCCCTTGCCGTCCTCATCATGGTCGTTGAAATGGTGGGCAGCTACACCGTCCTACCGGCGGCGATGATAGCGATCTTCGTCGCCTACGTCGTAACGGGCCGCTATCACATCTACTCGGAACAACTGCCCAGCCGATTGCAGAGCCCTGCTCACCGGGAGGAATACCAGAGCTACTTGCTCGCGACCACCACCATCGGGGAGATCGCCAACCACGAATCCGAGCCGGTTCCTGCGTCCATGTCGGTCAGCGATGCCATCAACGTGGCAGTGGCACGCGGTCGTGCGGTCCTGTCGGTTGAAGGTCCCGGCGGCTGGCTTGGGGCGCTCCGCCTTGCGGAGCTCCTGAAGGTCCCGCCGGAGAGGCGCGGAGACCTCCGCACCTCCGATCTCGCTCACCCGGTGGATTTGCTTCTTTCGGCCGACCTAACCGCCAGCGAAGCGCTGCGACGAATGGACGAACAGAACACGGACGTCGCGGCAGTGCTTTCGGTCGAAGGGCCGAGCCAGGTCATCGGGCTCATCACGCGACGGGAGATCAGAGCCCCGGACCCAGCGCTCGTCCGCACTCCCGTGGCACACTGAGCCGGCCACGGAAATCCCTTCCCCAAGAGTAGTGCTGCTGAACACGCTCGCTAAGCGGTTCCGCCAGAGCGGCTATTGTAGTCGACCCACTTGAATCGCCCGGGCCAATTGCAAGGTTCGGAGCCACCTTGCCCCTCGCGGCTAAACGACTTGGCGGGACCTCCGACTCCCGATGCGACCGCTCGAGGGTTGAGCGGCCGTCAAGACTGCGACCGATGGCACCGTGGTCCAGGGCCCCTGTCGCCTAGCTGGTTGGAAACAGTCGTCGAGGATTCCACGTCAGAGCGAGCACACCACCGATCGTCGCGACGAGGGTTCCCAGAAAGAACTGGGTGAACGTTGCTACGACGCTGACCAGGGCGAGCGCGATGATCATGCCACCGTAGATCCCACCATCGCGCTGTTGGAGAAAAAAGAGAGCGCCGAAGGTCACGATCGCGGGTCCGCTCGCCAAGCCGACGAGGCCCGGAAGCCACGACGTAACGAACACCGCGCGCTGAAGGGGCGAGAGCATCAGGAATTGGCCGAGCTCTACGAGACTCCCGAACAGGACCGCGCAGCCTCCGCTCACCGACAGGACCAGCGCGGCGATTGGCGCCGAGGAGCCGGGATGCGCAGCCGCCATCTTCTGCTCTGCGGCATTGCCAGAACCGGAGTCACCATAACGGCACGCCGCCGTAGAGGAGGCGACACGGATTGCTGGCGTCCGAGAGCGCCGCTAGCTTCTTGGACGCGAAGTCCTGTCGCCGCGGCCAATGGAGTCGAAGTACGGCGTAAGCATCGAACGGAACGGTCCCGCCAAACTCTACCCCTTCCGTCGGTTCTTCCAAGGATTCGAGGGACTTCCGGCGATCCGGGAGCTGTTTGGCCGGTCGACGCTGCCGGTCCTCCGGTCGCTCAAGGTCGAGTTCTTCTCCGCCCGGTTCGGCTACATGGGGACGAGTGATGTCGACGGGCACCTCATCATCAGCAACCGGTACCTTCGGGACGGAAGCTTTCGCGACATCTACCTGGATGTCGTGCACGAACTCTGCCACGTGAAGCAGTTTCGCCGGCACAAGCCCCTTTTCTATCCGAAGCTGAGCTATGTCGATGCGCCGTCAGAAATCGAGGCCTACCGGTTCACCGTTCGGGAGGGCCGGCGTATCGGAATGACGGACGCCGAGCTCGTGGAGTACCTCCGGGTCGAGTGGATCAGCCCGGCCGAGCATCGACGCCTCGTGCGCCACGTCGGGCTCGGGCGCCGGCGCCGCCGCGCCGACCATCGACGGACGCGACCGAAGACATAAGACTCCACAGGGCCCGGTTGCCGCTGTGTCGGCTGCGACCCCCGGCCTGCGGTGGATGCCCTGGATCTTCGGGGCTACTCTCGGCACCGGCACCGCCTTCATCCTGGCAATCGTTCTGGGACTCGGAGAAGGATACTCGCTGCACGAGGTAGCGGCCACCGCGCTGCTCGTCCTGTTGCTCATGGCTGCCTGGGCCTCCCGGGGATCCGGGGGGTGGGCAAGCGGGCTACGACTCCGAGTGCTCCTGGCGCTTACGTGCCTCGTCCTTGCCTCCGCCTTGGGGGGCGTTTTGGCCATCGGCCTGTTGCCCTCGACCTGGTCCGGGATTCCTCTCGTTCCTCTCGGCGGCGTCTTGGTCGCGTCTGCAGACGGCTGCCGACTCGCGGTCCGCCAACGATCGGTCCCGACCGCGGCCTCCCGGGCCTGAACGTCTCCACCGCGGGGAGCCGGGGGTTCTATAGGCCGGGGCGGCCTGCTCCTCCGCTCGTACATGGCCCTCACCGTCCCAGAGATCACGTTCATCCTGAGCGCGATCAGCTCGGCGGCCGTCATCGCCGGTGCGTTCTTCATCGTGCTCCAGCTTCGGCAGAACGCCCGCCTGATCCAGGCCACCCTCGCGCAGAACCGCAACGACGCGGCGTTCAGCATCCTCGAGCGCCTGACCCAAGAATCGACGGCGCGGCGACGCAAGCAGCTACGCGACGTCTCCGAGCAGCGGAAGACTGGGAACTGGGACGGCTATTTCGGGAGCCTCGAGGACTTCGAGGTACGAAATTTCGCCTATCAGTACGAGCTGATCGGACAGTTTGTCCGGGAGGGGATCATCGACCTCGGACTGATCACGCACATGCTGAGTTATGTCATCGTGACCGATTGGCTCGCGTTCCGTCCGATCGCAGACTATCTCAACACGCGCTTCGAGACGAAGATCAACCCCTGGATCCACTTCCAGTGGCTGGCCGAGAAGTGCCGGCAGCACCTGGACTCCTCAGAGCACGAGGAAGAGGTACCGATCGTCGGAGCGTGACGGGGTCACGTCGCCGACGCTCAGGACGCCCCGACCGGGAAGGCTCCCTTCAACATGTCAACCTCACCGGGCGTCAGCAGCCGGGGATTGACGGGAACCCAGACGGCCGTCCCGGCGGCCTCGGCACGCGTGTGCAGCTCTCGGAGGAGCTTGAGGACCGGGGCCAGGGTATTCACCGTGACCAGGTACTCGAATCCCTCGAGGAGGACCGCGCTGACGTGGCCCTCGGTGAGTGCGCTGACGAACAGCGTTTCGAGCGCGGTCACATCGCTCGGCTTGACCGAGTTCTGACGGCCGACGTTGGACAGCCAGATCACGGTCACATCCCGTGAACCGATGCGACGGCGCAGACGGTCGGGGAACTCCCGGGTCACGCAGAGGCCGCGACGGCCATCGCTCACCGCCTCGAGGAATCGCGCCCAGGCACTGTCGGTCGTATCCTCGACGAGCAGCTCGATCCCCTGATGGTACGTCGCCCGCGGTGCGGCGGGGGCTTCGGGGGTCTCCTCCTGGGCCACCGGCGGTCGCCACGGAGGCAACGGAGCCGTCTCGGGGCGTACGGCGGGCGGGGGCGCGGGAGGCCGGGGAGCCGGCATGGACGGGAGGGTCGGAGGACGGGGAACGGCGGCCGGCGGCGGCGCCCGCGGTACCGGAGCCGGGGCCGCCGGCGCTGCCGGCATCTCGAGGGTGGTCGCGGGAGCCTCGGGGAGAGCGGGCACCAGGGCTGCCTCGGCAAGGCCGGGCTCGGGCGGAAGAGCCTCCTCCGGCTCGGACGTCTCCACGTGGGGCGGTGGCCACACCCAAATCTGGGCAGGGACCGCGCCTCCGAAGTGTCGGACGACCTCGCGGGCCAGATAGGGCCCGAAGCCCGGGACCGCGGAGAGCTGCTCATACGACGCGTGGGAGAGCGTATCGACATCGTGGTAGCCGGCCTCCCAGGCCGCCGACAGCTTGGAGATCCCCAGCACTTGCAATCCGGGCACCTGGTCGAGCTGTTCCAGGGAGGCGTGCAGTGCCGCGTCCCGGGTGCGGACCGTGTCGCTCAGGTAGTCGATGCCGGTCTCCGACTCCGGCTCGAAGCGCTGGCTGCGTCGGGCTCGGCGGCCGGCCGGGCGTGCGGCGCGAAGCTTCCGCCGGGAGGTCGGTCGCGGCAGACCAGGAATCCACACCCTCCACTGGGTACCGACGGCCGTGCGTCCGCGGGTGGTCTCGCCCGGAATGAATCGGCTGCCCTCGGCGACCGCCTCGAACCGTCCCACTCGGAGCGAAGCCGCGATCGCGGTCGCATGGCCGCGCAGCTCTTCTTCGAGGGCCGGCGGCGCCTCGACCCACACCTCGGTGACATTTGCCTCGGCCGGCGCGTGGGTCAGCCGACGACGCACCGACCGTAGCACCCGATAGGCGTCGGGACCGAGCCCGAGCATCAGGTCGAGCACGCCCGAGCTTGTCCCCTCGGGTAGCCGGAGGAAGACCTCGCCCTGGGGGAACGGAACGATCAGGATCCCGGGCGGCAGGACGTCGACGAGAGCGACCATGCTGGGCAGCAGCTGGACGGCGCTCCCGCCCAAGACCACGTTGAGCGTCTGGTTCCGCAGCCCCTCCCGGACCCTTTTGCCGGGCATCTGCGAGAGCAGGGTCGCGATCCGGCCGGCGGAGGCGCGATAGACCTTCTGCAGCTCCGCCATGTTCGGCTCGACGCGGATCTGTCGTCCTTCCCACGGTTGGGACGGCGAAGCAACCTCCACGGCATCCGCCGGAAGGATCCGGGCCAGGACCGGGAGCAGCTCTCGAAGCTCACCGGCCACGGTTTCGTCCCGTGCGTTGACGACGAGGCCGGCCCACCGCGTCGCTCGCGGCAGCGAGAGCCGACGGCGTGCCCTCTCCACCGCGAGCGCGATCGGCGTGATCCGGTCCAGCAGTTTCTCAGCCGCCGGGTCGATGAGACTCTGGCGAACCGGCGCGATCGGAGACTCGTAGAGGCTCCGGGCGTCGTCCCGGAACGCCCGGTGGATCGCTTCCATCGTGAAGGGCGCGAACGGCGCCCAGAGTTCCGCCAGGCCCTCGACCACGTAGAGCAGGACGCGGAATGCGGCGGTCCGTCCGGTGCCCTGGTCCGGCTCGTCCAGGCGACGGCGCGAGATCAGGAGGTATCGCTCCCGCAGCTCCTGTTCGGCAAATCGGGAAATCCGGTCCAGGGTGACCGGGAGACGTCCGGCGGCGAGACCGGCCAGGGCATCCGCGCGCAGCCGTTCGAATCGCGACACGAAGGCTCGGTCCTCCTCAGGGAGCGAGTCGCGGATCCGGGCCATGGACTGGTCGCCGGGGGGCATCCCCTCCTTGACGAGAGCGTCGGACAGTGCGACCGCGATCCTCCAGAAGCGTCGGAGCCGACGGCCCTCCTCGTGGACGACGGCCACAAACGGCGACGCCGCTCGCCGTCGGGAGGCCATCCGCACCAGCGCGGACCGGAGGGCGTCGACCGGAGCGGCCGGGTCGAGCTGGGTCGCTGGATCCTCCACCGCGCCGGTCGGGAGCAGGGTGAGGTGGGTGTCCGCCGGACGCGCCGATGCAGCGAACTGAGCGACGAGGTGGGTGAGGAGGAGCGGTCCCCGGCGCTGCTCCGGCAGGAAGAGCCCGACCCCCTGGTCCTGCGGGAAGGGGGTCAGGCGGGCCCAGCGATAGAGGGCCTCGGCGAAGACCGGGAGGAGCGGCCGCCGGACCTCGGACCGGAAGCCCCCACATGTGCACTTGGGACCGCTGCCGACCGGCGCCAGGCGAGAGCAACTGCCACACTCCAGGAGCGCCGGGTAGGCCGCGTCCTGCGTGGTCTGCGCGTCGCTCGCCGGCCAGGGCACGAGCTCGGTGGCGAGCGGGAGCGGCTCTCCGGGAAGGAGCCGCTTGAACAGGTACAGCGTCTCGGCGTCGATGCGGTCTGGCTCGATGCGCCAGGCCCGGGCGGGACGCCAGAACAGCCCGGTCCCGCAATCGGCGCAGTGGGGCACGCCATGGCGGACCCGGAGTTGAGCGAAGAGCTGCGCGCTGTCGGTAAGGTCCCGGAGAATGAACGCCTCCGCCGTATCGATCGGGAGACGGGCGTACTTGTGGGACGACTGGGCCTCCAGCAGGCCGTTGGCGGAGACCACCGGCCACCCGGGAATCTCCAGGGCTTCGGCGATCCGCGAGTCAGAAGCTCCGTGCGCCGGCGTGAGCGGAACGATGCCGGTCCCGCTGTCGCCGACCTCTAACGAAGGATGCAGCTGACCGCCGGGACTCATGAGGTTCAGCAGGGGAGGATACTCGGCCGAGAGCGGGTGGTTGTAGGCTTGTCCGGCCAAGGCGGCACCGGCCCGTTCCTCGAGAACCTC
>JASHPT010000167.1 GCA_030037955.1 Thermoplasmata archaeon | reverse complement strand
AGCAAGGCGACCGGCTACCCGCTCGCCTACGTCGCGGCGAAGCTCGCGCTCGGCTACACGCTCCCCGAGCTCAAGAACCGGGTCACGGGCGTGACGACCGCCTGCTTCGAGCCGTCGCTCGACTACGTGGTCGTCAAGCTGCCCCGGTGGGACCTCGAGAAGTTCGCGCGGGCCGACCCCCGGCTCGGGCCGTCGATGAAGTCCGTCGGCGAAGCGATGGGGATCGGCGCGTCGTTCCCCGAGGCGGTCTCGAAGGCGTACCGGATGGCCGACCCCCGGGTCGACCTCCTGCCGCCGGCCGAGATCCGCTCCCCCGAGGCGATCGTGGCGGACCTCTCGGCCCCGACCCCCGCGGTGCTGGGCCATGTCCTGGAGGGGCTTCGTGCCGGCCTCTCCCCGGAGCGGATCTCCGACGTCTCCTACATCGACCGCTGGTTCGTCGACGCGCTCGCCGAGATCGAGGCGACCCACCGGGCGCTCGGCGCGGTACCGGGGGGCGAGCTCCCGCCGGATCTGCTACGGCGGGCCAAGGAGCTCGGCCTCTCCGATCGCGCGATCGGTCGGGCGGCCCGGTTGGACGAGGAGGAGGTGCGCCGACGTCGCCTCGGGGCCGGGATCCGGCCGCGGGTTCGCATGATCGACACGCTCGCCGGCGAGTGGCCGTCGCGGACGAACTACCTCTACCTCACGTACCGGGCGGACGCCGATGACGTCCGCCCGATGCCCCGGGGCTCGGCGTTGGTCATCGGCGCCGGCCCGTACCGGATCGGCTCCAGCGTCGAGTTCGACTGGTCGACGATGAACCTCGTCGACGGGCTCAAGGCCGAGGGGCTCGGCGGCGTTGCGCTGCTCAACTCGAACCCGGAGACCGTTTCCACCGACTACGACCGCTCGGACCGCCTCTACTTCGAGGAGATCACCCTCGAGCGGCTCCGGGACCTCCACGACTTCGAGCGGTTCCGCGGGGTGGTCACCTGCGTCGGCAGCCAGCTCGCCCAGAACCTGACCCCGCTGCTCGCGATGTGCGGCATCCCGGTGCTCGGGACGGCGCCGGCCTCGATCGACGCCGCGGAGGACCGGGCGCAGTTCGCCGGCCTCCTCCAGCAGCTCGGGATCCCCCAGCCCGCCTGGCGGGCGTTCACGACGGTCGAGGAGGCGAGCGCCTTCGCGGACGAGGTAGGCTACCCGGTCCTCGTGCGGCCGTCGTACGTCCTCAGCGGCCAAGCGATGCGGGTCATCAGCGGCCGAGCCGACCTCGGCCGGTTCCTGTCGGAGGCGGCCCGCGTCTCCCCCGAGCACCCGGTGGTGATCACGAAGTTCGTGGAGGGGGCCGACGAGGTGGAGCTGGACGCGATCTCCGACGGGCGACGGGTCCTCGTCGCCGGGATCCTGGAGCACGTTGAGCGCGCGGGGGTCCACTCGGGGGACGCGATCTTCTGCCTGCCTCCCCGCCACACCCCCGCGGCGGTCCAGGACGACCTGGTCGCCGCCGCGCGCTGTCTCGCCCGGACCCTCAAGATCCGAGGGCCGTTCAACGTCCAGTTCCTGGTCAAGGACCGGGCCTACCAGATCATCGAGCTCAACCTTCGGGCCAGCCGCTCGCTGCCGTTCCTCGCGAAGGCGACCGGGCTCCCGTTGCTCCGCGAGGCCGCCCGGGCGCTCCTCGGCCGGCCCCTCTCCCGGGACGGGATCGCGCCGCTGCCGGACGGCCGCTTCGGCGTCAAGGTTCCCCAGTTCTCGTTCCTGCAGCTGACCGGCTCCGACCCCCTGCTCGGGGTCGAGATGCAGTCGACCGGCGAGGTCGCCTGCTTCGGACCGACGTTCTCGGACGCCCTCGTCAAGGCGCTGGTCGCGACCGGGGTCCGGCTCGTCCCTCGGCGCGGGACGGCGTTCCTGTCCGTGGGGGGCCCGACGCTCAAGGAGGCGCTCGTGCCGATCGCCCGTCGGCTCCGCGGGCTCGGGCTCCGGCTCGCCGCGACCGAGGACACCGGGGCGTTCCTGCGGTCGCACGGCATGCGCCGCGTCCGGATCCTCCACAAGGTATCGGAGCCGGAACGTCACCCGAACGTGACGGAGGCGCTCGACCGGGGCGAGATCGACCTGCTGCTCAACGTCCCGGCGTCGCTCACGCAGGAGAAGTTCGAGCGGATGCTCGAGGACGACTACGTCCTGCGCCGTCGGGCGGTCGAGCTCGGCGTCCCGCTGTTCACGAGCCTCGAGACGTTCTCCGCGTACGTGGAGGGGGTCGCCTGGCTGGAGGAGCACCCGTTGACGGTGGAACCCCTCTACGGGAGCCCCGAACCCGGCGCGGTCGCGCCGGCGACACCGCCGCGGATCCCGGTGGTGCCGCGGCGCCGGCGGGGGCGGGGCGCCTCCCGTCGCTGAGGCCTACGGGAACTTCGTGACCGAGTACTCGGGCACGAGGGTCGAGGTGTCGAGGATCTCGGGGATCCCACGGATCCGCTCGGTCACGAAGTCAAGGACCCGGCGCTTGTTCGTCGTGGTCGGCGGGAACTCGAGGACCACGAGGATGTCCCAGTCGCCGGTCAGGAAGTGAAGCTCCTTCACCTCGGGGAACCCCTCGAGGAGCCGCCGGATCCGATCGAGGTCGCCCCCGTGCACCTTGAGGTAGGAGAGGGCCCGGACGCTCTGGAGCTCCGTCGGCATCAGCGCCGCGATGTTCTCCTCGGTGAACTGTTCGCAGCCGACCAGCCGCAGGTCGGCGGTCCCGACCAGCACCGGCAAGGTCTGGACTCCCCGGAGGTGCTCGGTGACGAGCCGCTCGAGGCGCCCCGCCTTCTCGACGTCGACGATTTTGAGCCGGTAGCCCCGGCGCTTGGCCAGCTCCTCGGTAAGGGCCATCGCGCGGGATTGGTCGTCGGAGAGGAAGTACACCGGCCGATCCTCGCTCGTGGCGGCCGCGTCGCCCGCAACGGAGGGGGCCCCGCCGACCCGCGTGGTCGTCGCGGCGCCGAAGCCGCCCGCCACGCTCGGGGCGACCAGCGGCCGCTGGTAGAACGTCGTGACCGCCTTCTTGGATTGGATGTAGAGGGTGAGCTCGCGGACCTCGCCGGCCATCGTCGTCCGTGTCGAGCGGTCTCCCCTATTTAGGGGACCGCCCCCACGTGCGGTCGGCGGGGAAGGAAGGGGTTCGCCGCCCCGGAGGTCCGGGGGTCCGTCGGTCCCGGCGCGCCGACGCCTAGTACCGCTTGTAGGTGTCGGAGCGGTCGCGGCCCTGGCCGCCTCCGCCGCCGCCACCGCCGTACCGGCCGCCGCCGCCGCCGTAGCCTCCGCCCCGGTCACGGTAGCCGCCGCCGCCGCCGAACGAGCGGCGCTCGCTCTCGAACTCCTGCTGGCTCATGTCGAGCGACTGGTTGATCTCGCCGATCGCCTCCGTCGACTTCGACAGGTTGCCGTATCGGCCGACGTTCAGGCGCATGTGGCCGCGCACGAGCGACACGTAGCCGTTGTCGATGAGGACCACCTCGTCCTTGGTGATCGAGCCGATCTGCTCGTTCCAGAGGGAGAGGGTGATCGTTGCCGTGTCGTCGCCGACCACGGCCTCGCACACCTTCCGTGGGTCGCCGAACTTCCCCATCACTTCCTTCGGCTCTCCGATGCTCAGCACCTTGGCGAGCACGTTCACTTGCTTCGAGTTCGGCGTCAGGTCTCGCACTTTCGTCAGGGGTTTGTCCACCATGGTCTCTTGTCGCCTCGTTCGCGTTTCGCGTTCTGTCTCTCGGAATCGTCGAGCCACCGCGGCTCGTGCGAACACTCGTCGCAAAATTAGGACGGGCGGGACGCTCGAATCGGGCCGGCTCTGGGATTCCTTAGCGACCCACCGCGCCCGGCGCATATAAGCCCGGCGGGGCCGCCCGGGCTGCCCCTTCCCGGCCGGTCGGCCGAAAAGCGTGGCCGGCGCGGCTCCAGCGGTAGCCTTTTGGGGGGCGGCGGGCGTCGGCGGACCCCGGGATGAGCCAGCAGTTTCGCCTCGGGGTGCAGCACCTGCTGCACCGAGAGTACGACCGCGCCGCCGCGGCGTTCTCCTCCGTCGTCCGGGAGAACCCGTCGGACGGGCGGGCGTGGTCAAGCTACGGCATCGCGCTCACGCACCTCGGCAAGGCCGGGGAGGCGGAGCTGGCGCTCTCGCGGGCGGTCTCGCTCGCCCCCCAGGACGGCGAGGCCTGGTTCCATCTGGGCGTCGCCCGGGCTTTGAGGGACGAGTGGCCGGACGCTGCCAGCGCCTACCGCCGGGCGGTGGCGCTAGAGCCGAGGGACCTGGTCGCCTGGCACCGGCTCGGCGTCGCCCTGGCCGAGTCGGGCGACGAGCCGGCGGCGGCCGCCGCGTTC
>JASHPT010000166.1 GCA_030037955.1 Thermoplasmata archaeon | reverse complement strand
CTGAGCAAGGCGTTCAGACTCTGGCGAGACATGGAGTGCGACCACGCTGAAAGAGTCCGAAGGATCTCGTTTCGGCTGATCGGCTGCTCGGCTGCTCGGAGGATGGCTCGCACGTACTCGATGGACTCGAGAGTGGGATTGGCTCCCGGCCGAGCGTACTCGGGGGAGGGTACCCGAAGGGTCGCACACATACAGTATATGTATACATAGAGGCATATTTACGTGCTCCCCCGTAGAATCGGCAAGGAAGGTTCTGCCCTCAGGGGGTGCAACTGTTATTGCAGCCGCGCGGTCGCAATTGGACTTGCACCCAACCGGCTCCGGTCGAGCCGAGGGAGCGCGTGCCTGCGTAATCCGCGTTCATCCGGGTCAATCCGGTGCACCGGAACAATCGTTGGTCACTAACTAGCCGGCCCCGACCTCCGGGGTTGTGCGCGGCGCGTGCGGGAGCATCTTCGACACATTCAAACACACGGAAACGCTCTGGTGCCGAGCAGGCTACATGGATCTCGAGCTCCGGGGAAGGTCTGCTCTAGTGACCGGGGCCAGTCGGGGCATCGGCAAGGACATCGCCGTTCGTCTCGCCAGCGAGGGCGTGAACGTCGCGCTCTGTTCTCGGGACTCCGCCGCACTGAAGGAAGTGCAACGGGAGATCGAGCCTTCGGGCGTCGTCGCTCTGGCGATTCCCATGGATGTGACGAAGTCCGCCGAGGTCAAACAAGGCGTTCGCGAAGCCAGCAAGAAGTTCGGCCGAGTGGACATATTGGTGAACAATGCGGGAGACCTGTCGGAAGGCGCTTGGGCCTCCAAGTCCGAGGACCTCGCCGATGCTGATTGGAAGTTCTCGTTCGAAGTGAATCTAATGGGGGCGGCACGCTGCACGAGGGAAGTCGTCCCATTGATGCGGAAGCAAGGAGGCGGAGCGATAGTGAACGTTGCGTCGATATGGGGTCACGAAGCCAGGCCCCATTTAGTCGACTACTTCGCGACTAAAGCTGCCCTCATCTCGTACTCGAGGTCAATGGCGTTGAAGCTGATTGATGATCATATTCGAGTCAACTGCGTGTGCCCCGGACGGGTCGAAACCGCCCTCTGGCAGAAGGCAGCAAGAATCTTCACCGGCGGGAACGAGAAGAGGGCCAAGCCCTGGCTCGAAGCCCACGCGAAGCCCCTGCCGATAGGCCGGTTCGGCCGAGTTGAAGAGATTTCGAGCGTCGTCTGCTTCCTGGCGTCGGAGAGAGCTAGCTTTGTCGTGGGCGCCACGTGGGATGTAGATGGCGGCGAGACGATCCAATGCATCTGACAGGTTCGCTTTTCTTCAGTCGGTTCACTCCAAGGGGATCCTGACTTCTTCGGCTGTGGGACGTGAGCCGTCCTCGCTTCAGAATTCCAGAAGCTCGAGTCCTGTCCCGATTTTCTACCAACCTCTCCTACGAGGGCCCCTGGCCACTTCTTGGCACTTCGACGGAAGGAGAGAGACTCTGCGCTCCGATAGGCGCAAATCGTTGGTTAGATATCTGTACGGTTGAACGCAGGTGCAGCCCCCTCAGCCGGCATCCGGGCAGGTCCGGGCTCCGAAGGCGGACGAGAAGTTGGCGGGTAGTTTCCCTCTCCGGGCCCCCGAGCCGAAGTTTCGTCGGATTGCCACAGGGTCAGTTCTGATGAGTGCTGGAGTGGTCACGGCTTACCTTGTCTCCTACTGGACGTACTATCAGGCGTTCCTTTGTTCGGAAGCTTGTTCGCCCGGGCCTCGAGTCGGAATTCCCGATTTCTCGATCGAACTTACCGTGTTTTTGGCCGGAACGGCCCTCGTCCCTCTCGCAGCCGCTTTTCGTTTTGGCCCGATCCTGCGATATTTCGCCGGGGTCTCCGCATTGTCTGTGGCAACATTCGCCCTGGCGAATTCGGCCCTGCCGCTTACTTACCTTCTGCATATGGGCCAACCCGGCCCAGATTACGTCTTGGCGTTCGGTCCGCTTCCGTGGTTTGCACCTCCACTGGTTCTTCTCTTAGTGGCAGCAGGCAGCGTAGAGACGCTGTCGGGCTTGGGTTCCCCTGATAGAGTCGGGCGGTTGACCAGTCTTGCAAAGGCGCTGGGCGTTTCTGTTGTTTTCGTAGTCGCGGTCTTCTGGCCCATCATGGATATCTCACTCGCGAGTCCCACCCCGTTCTACTTGGAATCAGGGATCTTCCTTGCACTCTTTTATGCGGTTCCGGCAGTTATCATCCTGTCAATCGCGTTCCTAAATCTCGCTCCGGGTGTCCCCCGAGAGGCGCCAAGCGTGGCGTAGTGCGAACCCGGCGACTGAAGACCCAAGAGACGGGCAGCGCCGTGCCGGTCCTCCGCAAGGGCAAGAGTCCTCGCGAAGGGAATCTTTCCTGCATAGGCGCTAAATCCGTGCAGGGGGAGAAGTGGGCGGTTTGCGGCGCAGCGACACAGCGCAGAGTTTCGCTGCTGGCACCAGTCGTGCGGGGTGAGGCGGCTGTAACGGCTATTGCAGCCTTTCATCCGGGGCGCGTGCAACCGGAGATCCAGCCGCCGTGGGAGAGTTCTAAGCCCGGCACGAGTCCGTCAGTCGTGCAAGCGCACAGAGCGGCCCGCGCCACCGGACATGTGCTCACTCCTTCCACTCCCGGGCGGTTTCGAACCCATCTTCGCGATAGTAATCTCT
>JASHPT010000020.1 GCA_030037955.1 Thermoplasmata archaeon | reverse complement strand
TCCTCTTGGAGCAAGAGCGTCTCCACTTCGGCGAGGTCCTTCGTCCGGTATCCGCTCTGGATCGCCCAGACGTAGATGATGAAGGCCACGACCGCCATGATCGCGGTGTCGTACGGGAACGGGATGTAGGCTGACGAGAGCGGTCCACAGGGCACCGGCGAGCACCCGAAGGTGCCGAGGACGGAGAACCAGGACAGCAGCATCTCGAAGAAGAGCAGTGTCAGGATCCAGAGGCCCGACGTGACCATCTTCTTGCCGTCCGCATTCGCGATCCGGTGCACCAGCAGGGTGGGGCCCCAGACGACCAGGAAGATCAGGATGTAGTAGACCAGGAAGTGTTCTGTGAGGACGGAGTTCGAGACCGTCGGCTCGCTCGGAGTGAGCGAGACGATGTTGCCGATGTAGAGATAGACGTAGCCATAGGCCGTAACGGCGGCGGTCAGGATCAGCTGGATAATGCCGATCGCTATCGAACGTCCCTGCGAGATTCCGAAGTTCCGGGGAACATAGAAGAAGTAGAAGACCGGGAGCACCAGGAACACGCAGGTCAGGACGTAGAAGAGACCCCCGAACTCAGACCAGTAGATGACCAGGGCGCCTCCGACGAACGCGACGGCCCCGACCCAGAACGCGGCTGGCAGCTGGAACGGCCGCCGAATCTTCGGGGCGTAGCGCCGCAGGACCAGCAGGGTCAGGGGTCCACTCAGGAGGGAGATGGTGAAGGCGTCCGTGACGAAGTCGGCGAACAGATGCCAGGCGGGGAACGGTGCGATGAAGACGGCCCCGATCACCGTCGTGGCGATCAGCGCCACCCAGGGAATCCGGGTGCGCTTCTGGATGCTCAGGAGCCCGCGCGGGAAGAAGCCGTCGGCACCCACGCCGTACACGGCCCGGGTAGCCTCCCCCAGGAACACCCAACCCGTACCCGAGGGCGAGATGACCGAGTCAGCCAGAAGGAAGGATGCGAACCCGGTGAACAGGGCTATTCCGGCGAACTTGAACTCGTAGTAGAAGGGAGCGGTAGCGAGCGGTCCCGAGAGCAGGCCGGCCCAGTTACCGGGGGCCACCCCGGACGCCACCCACCGGACCGCCCCGATGAACACGACTTGGAGCAGGACGTACAAGATGACCGCCGCGAAGATCGAGAGGATGATCGCGCGGGGGGCATCCCGCTGGGGGTTCTTCGCCTCGCCCGAGAACTGGGCGGCGCCCCGGAAGCCGAGGTACGCGAAACCGATTCCGGCAGACGGGATGCAGATGAAGACGCCCGGCCAGCCGAACGGGGTGAACCCGCTGATGGTGAAGTTGCTGGCGCGGAATATCGCAAAGAGAAGAATGACCGTGACGGTCGGAATGATCAGCTTCCACCAGGTCACGATCGAGTTGAACAACCCAAGGAAGCGGACGCCGACATAGTTCAGGACGAAGAAACCGATCATCAGCAGGATGGCGATGCCCGTCCCGGTACTGGTGAGCAGTCCTGTCGGCGCGACCCAGTTGTAGTGGTAGGCGGTCGAGAAGTAGGTGATCACTGCCTCGGCCTCGATGGCCGGGACGGTGATCGAGCCCAGGATGTACCCTGCACCTATGATGTAGCCACTAAAGCCACCGTGCGAGTAGAGCGGGCCCCGCACCAGTTGCCCCGTCTTGTGCAACGCGGAGGCTGTCTCGCAAAAGCAGAGCGCGATCGCGAGCATGAAAATCCCGCAGATGATCCAGGAGATCACCGCGGCCGGGCCGGCAATCGCGGCGGAGAACGAAACGGCGAACAGCCATCCCGATCCGACGACGCCTCCGAACGAAATCATGAACAAGTCTTGGAAGGACAGTGCCCTTCGCAGCTGCTTGTCCGATGAGTCCGCAACCAGAACCTGGTCCTCGGTCGCTGCACCCACGGCGGAAACGTTCGTTGTCGCCATGATAGGGTCTAGCGCGGCCGATTAACCTTCACCTATTTAGTCGCTTATACGAAAGTTATCCGTCCCAAGGAAGGTAAAGCCGGCTCGAACGCCTCGCGGAATCGCCTCTAGGTAGGCGCCCCTCGGCGCCCGGGCTCGTGCGCACGCCCCCACCGTACGAAGTCGGCCAGCATATCCGTCCGGCGCGGTGTATCGTCCCGGGCGGACTGCGGTGTCGACCCGATACCTGATTGTGGTGGGAGCCGCCGACACGACTGCCGACCTCATCGCCCGTGAGTGGGGCACCCCCGCCGGTACCGGTGAGTTCGTCGACGGGAGCCCGATCCGACGTCTTGCGGATGGGGTGGAGCTACTCCGGCGACCGGGTCTCCATATCGAAGACACGGCGCTCGGACAGCTCCTTCCAGAACGGCTCCGGGACACTCCCATCGTCTTCCCGTCCCGGCACCGCAGCGAGAGCGGGATCGCCTGCCTGACGGTCCATCCGTTGGGGAACCTCGGCCCCGAGGCAGGTGTCGGCGGGGAGCCATTTCGACTGGTGCCGCCCGCCGCGCGGCTCATGGCCGATGCGCTCCGGCAATTGGCCGAGACCGCCCAGGTGCTAGGAGTGCCCGTGACGTACGAGGCGACCCACCATGGGCCACTGCTCCACCAGCCGGCCTTCTTCGTCGAGATTGCCGAGAGCCTGCGGCCAGAGGACCAGGGCGTGGCCGCCCGCGCAGTAGCCGAGGCCCTCCGCGACCTGACCGAGGACGAAACCGACCGGGTTGCCATCGGGGTCGGAGGGGGCCACTATGCCCCGCACTTCACCGAGCTCGCCCTCGGTCGGCACTGGGCCTTCAGCCATCTGGTCCCGCGGCACGCCCTCGCTACGATCACGCCGAGCGTCCTCCATCAGCTCCGAGAGGGCTCCCCCAGGCCGGAGGGGGCGATCTTCCAACGAGCACTGGACGCAGAGAACCCCGACTGGCGGCAGTGGGGGCCACGGCTGAGGGATGGGGACGCCCCCCCTCGACCGACCGGCTGAGCCGCTACCGGTTCACTCGGCGTCGTTGCGCCGCTTGCCCGGCCGCTGATACATCACGGCGCCGCTCCGGTAGACCGCTTTGCCGATGCGGAGCGTCTGGGCTGAGGCGAAGCGCGGCGCCCGCTCTGCCAGCATGAGGCTCTCGACCACCTGACGGAAGAGAGCGCTCTGATTGATCTCCGGATGACGCTCCAGGAACTCGTTCTCTTCCGACGTGATCGTGATGTTCTTTCGCAGCATCCCGACTATATCCGCATGTGTGCGGGGCTTCCCGGGCATGCGCGGCGCAACAGGATGTTGAGTATTTATACGTATTCTCGGTGACGGGGGGGCTAGCGCGGCGGCGGTCCGGCCGTCACGATCGCCGCGTCGTCGACCCGGAAGTCCGTCTCGGCGACGGCACGAAGGGACCGCGGGCTCAGCCCGCGAACGGTCGCAGGCCATTTGAGGTAGAAGTCGACCGGTAGTCGGTGGTACGCCACCTCCACGGCCAGCTCGTGCGCCGACGCCGTCGTCTCGAGCTCCAACGGGAGCGCCCCCAGCGCGCTCTCCCGGATCCGACTCAGCTCTCCGTGCGGGATCGTCTCCGTCGACAGGCGGCCCACTTCGGTCTTCATCATCCGGACCACCCGGTCCCGGGTTGCGGGATCGGTACCGGCAACGGCGTCCCAGTACCCTCCCCAGCGCATCGCCTCGAGCTCGCTCGAGGCGTGGTAGGCCAGGCCGTGGCGTTCCCGGACCCGTTGGAACAGCCGGGAGAGCAACGGTCGACCGCCGAGTACCTCGTTGAGGAGGTAGAGGGCAGGATACTTCGGGTCGGAGCGGGGGAGGGACGGGGCGCCGAGACGGACTGCCACCTGGCTCTGGCCCGGGATGGAAACGTGGTACGGCCGGGAGTCGGGCCGGCCGGAGGAGAGGGAAGGCGACGCGGGTTCGGCCCGGGTGGAAGATGGCTCGAAGACGGCCGACAGAGCTCGGAGCAGGTCTCGAGGCGGAGCCGACGCCGTCACGACGAGCACCCCCGACCGGCCGGGATAGTGGCGGCGATGGAATCGTTCGACGAGATCGGGAGTGATGTGACCGACCGAACGAGGGGTTCCGAGGCCCGTCGCCCGGTACGGGTGTCCCTTCGGAAACATTCGGGCCAGCAGGTCCCGGTCCGCCCGAAGATCCGGCTGGACCTTCTGCCGGAGCTGGCGCTCGCGCACCTGGCGTAGGACTCTCGCGAGCTCCTCCTCCGTGAACGTGGGATGGAGTACGGCGTCGGCGAAGATTCGGAGAAGGGGGCGCCAGGCGTCGACCGGTCCCCAGAGGGCCACCTCGGCGGATTCGGGATCGGTCGAGCTCGTCAGGCTGCCGCCCAGACGGTCGAGCGTGCGTGCGAGCTCCTCTCGGGTCCGGCCGCCGGGCCGTGTCACCAGGAGCCGGGAGGTCACAGCCGCGACGCCCTCCGGTCCACCGTTCTCGAAGCCCCATCCCGCCGGTCCGACGAACGAGACGGCGAACGACCGCGCCGACGGCGGGGACTGCTGGAGCAGAACCTCCGTATCGTTGCGCAACCGGTCCCGAACCATCCGCAACGGGCCCGTCATCGCGGTCATGCCGCTCCAGCTCCCTCGGCGAGATACCGGACCGTTACGCCCGCGTCATCCCGGAACAGGCTGCCGGCGAGTTCGCGTGCCTCTTCCCGGCGGACCCGGAGGAGATGGCGAAGCAGGGCGGGCTCCCGGTCGAGACTTCCCTGAACACCAAAGAAGCCGAGGCGGAACCCGGAGCGCGTACTACCTTCGTACGAGATCTGGGCGCCGCGGGCAACCGTCGCACGAGCGTCGGCCCACTCGGCCGCGGTGGGCCCGGTCCGTGCGAGACGCCTCACCTCGGACCGGAGCGCCTCTTCGACCTGGGAGATGGAGACTGTGGGAGCGGCCTGCGCCTCTACCGTGAACAGCCCAGGATAGAGCCGGGGTCGGTAATCGCTTGAGGCTCGTACGGCCAAGCCGGTTCGGACCAGGCGGCGGTAGAGCCGGGAGTTTGGATGCTCACTCGAGCGAGACCAGAATGGCTGTGGCGCGAACAGGCTCGTCTCGCCACCTAGGACCTGGTCCAGCATCATCACGGCGGCGGCCTTCTTGCCGTCGATGCTGGGCGCGGGCCACCCGATTTCGACGAGCGATGTCGAGCCCGGACCGGACAACTCGGCCCTCCGAGCGCCGCGGATGGGAGGCTCCCGGGATCGCACCCGGGTCGGCGCACCCGTGGAAGGGATGGTGCCGAAGCGTCGGCGTATCTGCTCCCACGCCGCCGGCACGGAGAACCCACCGGCGAGGACGAGGACCGCGTTCCGTGGACCGTAGAACCGGTGATAGTACTCCTGCACGGCGGAGGTGGGCATCGTGGCCATGTCGTGGGCAAAGCCCAGCGGATCCCAGCGGTACGGGTGGTGTCGGAAGGCCAGTGCGTGGAGTTCCTCCTCGACACGAAACTCAGGCCGGTTCTCGTTCCCTTCCCGCTCCGATTGGATGATCTCGCGTTCCCGGTTCGCGTCGAGCGAGCGCATCCGCGCCGACACCATCCGGTCGGATTCGACTCGGAGGGGAACGTCCCAGTGGGACCGGGGCACGGTCGCAAAGTACGCGGTGAAGTCGTTGTCGGTGAAAGCGTTCGAAGCGCCCCCGATGGAGAAGATCGCCCGGTCGATCTGCCCCTTGCGAAAGTGCGGCGAGCCCTGGAACATCATGTGCTCGACCCAGTGACTCACGCCCGTGATGCCCGGATGCTCGTTGACCGACCCGACCCGGTACCACACCCAGGTGCTGACCGTCGGAGACCCGTCATCGGGGGCCAGGATTACGTCCAGACCGTTGTCCAGCCGACGCCGGAGCACGGGGGTCGGACTGCCAGCGCGCGGTCGCACGGCGGTTCGGGAGTTCAGCCCCCTTATAACGGAGGACTGACGGCCGGGCCCATACTGCAACACAAATCGTTAAGCCCGGGCGGCCCCCAGCGAGCCGCGTGCTACCCGTCCTGAGACTCGTCCGAATCGGGAACACCGTCGTGTCGTTCGTCGGAACGATCGTCGGGGGCGTGGCGGCCCGAGGGGCCGGCGTCGGGTTGTCCGTTTCTCTGTGGACGCTTCTGCTCCTCGCCGCCCTCTCCACGGCGTTCGTCACCGCTGGAGGAAACATCATCAACGACGTCCTGGACCAAGAGTCCGATCGGGTAAACCACCCGGACCGCCCGCTCGTCACGGGCGAGATCTCTCGGCGGTCGGCGCAGGGCCTCGCGGGAGTTCTCCTCGTCGGTTCGGTCCTGGTCGCCGTACCGGTCGCTGTGCATGAGCCGCTCGTCGCCGTCTTCCTGGCCGCGGCCCTGGTGGCGCTTCTGTCGTATGAGTTCCGGTTCAAGTCCGTCGGCTTCGGGGGCAACCTCCTGGTCGCGTTCCTCACCGGTCTGGTGTTCCTGTACGGGGGAGCGGCGGCCGGGATGCCCGAGGCCGTCCTGCCGTTCGGGCTGATGGCGTTCTTTGCGACGCTGAGCCGGGAGGTCATCAAGGACATGGAGGACCTGGCCGGCGACGTCGACCGGCAGACGCTGCCTCGGGTACGCGGACTGCCGTTCGCCGGGGGCGTCGCTCGCGCCTCGATTGTCGTCGCGCTCGGACTGAGCGTCCTTCCGCTGGTCGTCCTCGTCCATCTCGGGAGCGTCGCGGGAATTATGTACACGGCGCTGGTCCTCGTGGCCGATGGGCTGTTCGTGGTGTCCGTCCTCTGGCTCCCGGACCGATTGCATCTGGAACAGACGGTGAGTAAGGGCGCGATGGCCGTGGCGCTCTTCGCGTTCCTCGCCGTAGCATTCCGGTAGGGTCGCGATGGGCCGCGTTCTGGACTACCTCACGAAGAAGCTGCAGCGCGGGCCGCTTCACATGACGCTGATCGACCCGGACAAGGCGGGCGGGCCAGCGGCTGCGCAGGTCGCCGCCGCAGCAGTGGCCCTCGGCTCGGATGCCATCATGCTGGGAGGGTCAACGGGGATCTCTGCGGAGGGGATGACCGCGACGGCGAAGGCGGTCAAAGAGGCCGTCTCCGTTCCGATCATCATCTTCCCCGAGAGCCCAGCCTCCGTCACAGCGGCGGCGGACGCGATCTACTTCATGAGTCTCCTGAACTCGCGCAGCGTCGACCGCGTCATCCGGATGCAGGCCCGGTCCGCCCTTGAGATCCAGCGGCTGGGTCTCGAACCGCTCTCCCTGGGATATGTCGTGGTTGCACCCGGGATGCGCGTGGGCGAGGTCGGCCAGGCGGACCCGGTTCCACGCGACAACCCCGCTCTGGCCCAGTCCTACGCCCTTGCGGCCGAATACCTTGGAATGCAGCTCGTGTACCTGGAAGCCGGCTCCGGCGCCCCCGCCCCCGTACCGGTGGAAATGGTGCAGGCGGTGCGCCGGGTCCTTCGCATCCCGCTGATCGTAGGCGGGGGTATCCGCTCGCGAGAGGAGGCCCGAGACCTCCTCCGTGCCGGGGCTCAGATCCTGGTCACAGGAACCGTCGCGGAGCAGCAGGGCGTCGGGGCCGCATTCGAGGGGATTCTGGCGGAGGTTCGGGGCGCGCGTGGCGACTGAGAACGCGGCCTTCGCGCACAGCGCGGCAGAGGACCGACAGAATCGGTTGTACTCCCGGTTCTTCTTCCGGGCGCCAAAGACCAGCATCGCAGGCGCGCTGATCGTTGTCCTGACGGTGGTCGATGCGCTCCTCGTGTGGGTCAGCGGGGAATCGGCGGGACGATTCTTGGAGGTATGGGCGCTCGTCTTCCTGGTTCCGGCGCTGTTCGGGACTCTCCTGACGACGCCGTTGGCCAGCGCACTCGGGGGTCGGTTTCCGTGGCATCGGAACGCACTCCTGGGCCTCATGTCTGCGGTGCTCCCCGTACCCATCCTGCTTGTCTGGAGGGGCACCGGCCTGCTCCTGGGCCACTTCCCCGTCAGCGTGCCGATCATCCTGCTCTTCGTGCAGGGACCGACGATCTGGTTCCGGCACATGACCCTCTTTGGAGTCTCAAAGCCCCGTCACGCGGACTCCCTCCCCGCGTCGGCGGTCACGCCCGTACTGTCGATTCTTGCGATCACGCTGGTGTTCGTGCCCGATGGCGAGACGCTGGTCGCGGCGGTGCTCTTCCTCCTCTTTGGGTTCCTGTGCGCCGCCATCCTGTTGCGTGCGGCCGACCGGCCGTTGCGCCGGGAATTCGGCTCCTCGGGGGTCGCCTTCATCCGGCCCCTCATCGAACACGTGGGCAGCCGGGATCCGGCGGCCACTCAGATCCTCGAGAACTTCTTCGCCGGCTTTGCCGTCCGCGCCAACCTTCGCGTGACGACGGTGCAGTTCCTAGGACAGAATGGACCGGTCGCCACGCTCGCGCTCCCGACGGTACACCCGGGCCCCTTCGCGGCGCTCGGTGCCAGCAATCTTCCCCAGAAACTGGACGACCTCCTCGGCCCCGGGCACGGAATGCTCTTCGTCCCGCATACCCCCTGTAACCACGACCTGGATTTGCCAACCGGCGCGGAAGTCCGTCGGGTGGCCGATGCGACCGCGGTCCTCCTGCGGACCCTGGGCCCGGCGACCGCCGCGGTCGCGAGCCCGTTGGTGGGGGCCCCCGGGGCACGGTGGGCCCGAGCCCAGCGCCTCGGCGGTGCAATGCTCGTCGTGGCCTCTCAGGCCCCTAGCCCCACCGACGACATTGCCTACGCGATCGCCGACCGACTCGTTGACGAGAGCCGGAAGGCGGGGGATCCCACGCTGGCGCTGATCGATGGCCACAACTCCTACAAGGAGGACCAGGGCGACCTGACCTACGGTTCTCCCGGAGCCGAGCGGCTGTCCGCCGACGTCCGCGGGGCGGTCGCCGCGGCTCTATCGGCCTCGGCGCCCGGACCGATCGAAGTGGGCACTGCGCTCCGCACGGGGTTCTCTGTCGGCCGAGACGGCATCGGCCCGGCCGGCGTGCGGGCTCTCGTCGTCGGCGCGGCCGGCCGGCGGACGGCCTACGTGCTGCTCGACGGCAACAACCTCCTGGAGGGTCTCCGCGAACGTCTGGTGCAGGCGCTGGGCGGCGTGGTGGACGATGCCGAGGTATTGACGACCGACAACCACGTTGTGCACGAGGTCGACGGTGGGATCAATCCCATCGGAGAGCGGATCGCCTTCGACCTGCTCCGAGAGACGGTCGTCGGCGTCGTCCGCGACGCGCTCTCGCACCTTCAGCCCGTGGAAGTACGCGTCGGGACCACCGAGATACCGGATGTACCGGTCCTCGGTCCGGATTGGACCGCTCGGCTTTTGACCTCGCTGGGTGACACGCTCTCGATGTTCTCGAACGCGTTTCTGATGACCTTCCTGCTCCTCATCGCCAGCTCCACCGTGCTCCTCGCGATCCTCCGGTAGGCGCCCCGATGGCATCCGATGCTCCGCCCGAAGCTCCGCCCGACGCCCGTGCCGCCCTCGGGGACCCCGACGCCTATCCGTTGCTGCGCGACCTGGTGGCCCTGGCGCCGACGAATCTCGACGACCCGGTACATCGCCGGTGGGAGAAGCCACACTACTCGGCGACAGCGAAGTACCTCGTGGACGTCGCTCGGCGCTTCGGCCTCGAGGCGCGCATCTTCGACCCGCTGACCGACCTTCCCGGTACTACCGACCTCCACTCGGTGCCGCGTCCGAACGTTATCGTGGACCTGGACGTGGGCGCCCGCGAGCGCGTCCTGGTGATGGCTCACTACGATGTGGTCCCGGTTCCCACCGAGCAACTCTCTCGATGGAAGAGCCCGCCGCATCGCCTGACCTTCCGCTCCGACGGACGATTCTACGGTCGGGGGTCGGCGGATGACCTCGGGAGCGGCATCGTCTCGTCCCTGATCGCGGCGAAGCAGCTGCGTACCGAGCCAACGCTGCACCGCAATCTCCGGCTGTTGCTGTGTTGCGACGAGGAGACCGGCGGCGCCGGGGGTATCGAGATGATCCGGGTCCACGACGATCGGCTGCCCCCCGGGGACCCGGAACGGTTTCTCACCTCGGACGTCGTACTCATTCCTGACGGCGATCCCCATGCGACGGCCGGCTCTTCGGGGCTCGTCTTCCTCGATGGACGCTTCACCAAACCGGCCCCGCTCCCACGGGTCCTCGCCTTTGGAGAGGCCCTCGTGGGCCTCCACGACCTCGCGAAGAGCTGGGTCTCCCGCCTCCCCTCCCCGGACTGGCCCGACCACGGAGCGCCGAACCCCTACATTACCGGCCGCGCAACCGTTACCAAGTGGGACGCGGCTGCAGTCGGACCGTCGCCCGCCGCTCGGGCGAGTGTCTCCGCCGTCCGCGCCGAAACGGACGCGGTCAACCAGGTCGCGCAGAGCGTGACCGTCGTGTTCCAGGGTCCCTCCGCTGCGCTCCCCGGCCTGGCAGATCAGCTCCGGCCCTTCGTCTCCGCACCCTACCGGCTCGAGGTCGGCCCGGCGACCTCATTGACCGTCCCCGCGAACGGACTCGCAATCTCGGTCGTGGGTCAGAGCACCCATGCGGGCTACCCGCACCGTGGGCACAACCCGGTGCCGGCGACGCTCTCCCTGCTGGATGCCGCGCTCCGGGCGGGCTTCGTCGATCCCACGCCGGTGCTAGACGTAACCTTCGGAGTCGACCTCCGCCTAATACCGGAGATGGACGTGGAGGCCGGCCTGACATCGGCGCTGGAGCTCGTGCAGCGGTGGTCGAGCGCTCACGACCCGGACGCCCGCGTGGAGCCGCCGCCGGGTAAGAGCCGCGGCGGCTACGCCTTGCCGCCGGATCACCCGGCGCTGCTCAAGCTCGAGAGGATTCTCCATGACGTGTTCGGAGCGCGGGGCGTCTACGGGGAGTATGGCGGGACGGATGCCAGCAGCCTCTTGGGGCTGACCACGCCGGGCGGACAACCGCTCCCGGCCCTCGTGTTCGGACTGATGGACCGTACCTCTCACATCCACGAGGCGGAGGAGAACCTAGACCCGGCGGGAGTCGACCGGGTGACCCGGACGATTCGCCGCTTTGTGCTCGACTCCTAGGGAGGCCGGTGGAGTGGTCAACCCCCACCTCGAGGTCCTGATCCGGGTCCTCTGGGTCCTTACGCCGGTCTTCTCCGCCAACGCTCTGGCCACGCTACCCCGGGGACGCGGACCGGCCATGGACTTCGGCCGGATGTGGCCGGACGGACGCCGGATCCTGGGTCCATCGAAAACCTGGTCCGGCTTTCTCTTCGGGACCCTGGTCGCGGTCCCGATCGTCCTCCTCCAGGCCTGGCTCATCCTCCATGCGCCGCCCGATCTCAAGCTCGTCCCGCCGTATGCCGGGTCGGTGGTGGCCGCCCTCCCGGTCGCCTTCCTCCTGACGGGCGGCGCCATGACGGGCGATGCCGTCGGTTCCTTCATCAAGCGCCGCCTCGGGTACGGAAGCGGGGCCCGGGTACTCGGCCTCGACCAGTTGCCGTTCGTTCTGCTGCCCATCGGTGCGGGGCTCCTGGCTTACCCGAGCGTGTTCGTCCCCTGCTTCTTCTCGCTGGAGGCACTGTTATGGGTGCTGCTGCTCACCCTGGGTCTGCACACGGTCTTCAACTGGATCGGCTTCAAGATCGGGACGAAAAAAGTGCCGTGGTGAGCGAATGACCGAAGCCGACGCAGCGGCAGATCGGACGAGAATCGCCGAGGCCCTGGTCAGCTCGGGTGCGGTCCGGTTCGGCCAGTTCACACTCGCCTCCGGCCAAACCTCTCACGTCTACATCGACGTCAAGCGGGCATGGACCGAGCCTTCCCGGTTGTCCACGATCGCGGAGGCGTTGGCCCGGCGAGTCGGCTCCGCGGAGCGGCTCGCGGGGATGGAGCTCGGGGCCGTTCCCCTCGTGGTGGCCACGGCGCTCCGGACCGGACTTCCGTACCTCATCATACGGAAGGCGGCCAAAGAGCACGGCACCAAGCAGCGGTTCGAGGGCGACATCCCGGCCGGCGCGCGGGTGCTGCTCATCGAAGACGCGAGCACGACCGGAGGGTCAGCCCTCGAGTCCATCCAGGTGATCCGGGCGGCGGGAGGGACCGTCACCGAGGCCCTGGTCGTGGTCGACCGCGAGATGGGAGCCATCGACCGGCTTCGCTCGGTCGGGGTCCACCTCGTCCCGCTCGTGACGCTGAGCGATATCCCGGGAGCTCGTGCGTGACCGGGGTGCTGCAAGGCGACGCGACGGTGCAGGTCGGGGACCCGTCCGAGGCGGGCGCCATCTTCGGACGCGGCTTCTTCGGAACGGTCCTCACGGATGGACTCCGCCTCGACCGGGCGGAGTCGCTCTACCTGCTCGAGATGGGACGGGTCGAGGTCCAGGGCCCGTCCGGTCGACCCGTGGATTGGGCCGGGCTCTTTCGGCAGGCGATCCGCGCGGAGCCGGGCTTCGGGGTCCGGTACCTGGTGTACCGCGACCTCCGCCAGCGGGGCTATGTGGTGCGCTCGGCACCGGCACCGATCGCCTACGCCGTGCTCCCGCGGGGAGGGGTTCTGCACAAGACGCCGGCGCGCTTCTGGGTGGAGGCGGTTTCCGAGCGGGAGCCATTTCGTCTCTCCCAGATCGAACAGTTGGCCGAGAAGGCCCTCGGAGCGAAGAAGCAGCTCCTGGTCGGTGTCGTGGACGAGGAGTCGGACCTCACCTACTATCGGATCCGCCGCCCCCGACCGTCCGGAGCGCTGCCCTCGCTCCGGAGCAGCGATCCCATCCCGGCCGTCCTCGGTGAGGACCGGGTCCTGGTGTTCGACGACCGGGGGGTTGAGGAGCTGGGGCGACAGCTCGCGTATGGGAGCCGGATCGGCCACCGCCTGGAGCTGAGCCTGCTCGAGGCGGCGTATCTCGCCGGTGCGGGAACCCTCCAGCTCCGGGATGCGCGCACCCTCCGGTCGGTCTCGGTCGACCAGCTGGTGCGACGGGCACGTCGTCTGGAATCCGAGTTCGATGAGCGGCGCGCCGTGTACGGGGCCCTCCGCGACCGGCAGCTCGTCGTCAAAACGGGGTTCAAGTACGGCGCGCACTTCCGGGCCTACCCCCGGAACCCGGAACATTCCCACGCGCGCTACCTCGTCCACGCCGTGGAGGCCGGCTACGCTTCCACCTGGTCCGAGATCGCTCGGGGCGTTCGCGTGGCTCAGGGAGTCCGCAAGGACTTCCTTCTGGCCGCTGTCGGGGGAGACCATACTGAGCCCGTCCGGTTTCTTTCTCTCGAGCGCATTCGCCCGTAGCGCCGGCCGGCTCGGCGATGTCTCACGAGGGCGACGTCCACGGACGGAGGAATCGCTCGAGGGCTCCCGGGGCCAGGGACCGCTCGAGCCGTTCCTCGACGACCGAACCCACGATCGCGCCGTCGGCCCCCGTGACCGCCACCGACCGCATGTCCGCGGGTCGTCGCATGCCGAAACCCAGGAAGACGGGGAGCACTGGCCGGGCCTGATGCGAGGCACGCACCTGCCGTCGTATCGCGGACAGGTCTGAGCCCGCGCCGCGTCCGGTCGTTCCGTATCGGGACACCAGGTA
>JASHPT010000165.1 GCA_030037955.1 Thermoplasmata archaeon | reverse complement strand
GTGAAGGTCACGGAGATCCCGGCGGAGCCCACGGTCGTCGCGGAGGGGCCCGACGTCGCGACCGGGACGTCGCCCGAGTAGCTCATCGCGAACGTGGAGGCGGAGCTCGCGTTCTCGGGCTCCCAGGAGACGGCGGCCATGGAGGCCGTGCTGACCACGGCGTCCGTCGAGGCGGTGACCTCCTCGACCCCGGCGAGAGCCCCTCCCATGCCCGACTCGTTGAGGTCGTAGGCCGACACGATCACGGACGGAAGGCTCTCGTTGAACACGCAGAGCACCGACCCGTTCGTCCACTGGTACTCCTCGTCCCCGTAGCCGAGGGGCTCCGCACGGACGGTCGACAGAACCAGCAGGACGACCAGGATGCCGAGGACGAGGAACGAGCCGACGCGGGGCAGCGTCCGGGAGAGACAGACGCTGGGGGACCCGTGGGCCGACCCGCTCCTCATCGGAACTGTCCACGGAGGGGAGCCATCACGTCGTTTTTGGTGCGGCCACGAAAACCGGTAGGCCAATCCCGAAACCTTCACGGGCGGAACACCTCCGACCAGGTCTCCATCAGACGGTCGACCCAGCCGTCGGCGTAGCTGCTGCGATACGCGACCAGGATCCGGACGACCCGGTCCCGGTCGGCGATCCGGAAGGTGCGGAACCGGTCGCGGCGGCCGGACGCCACCAGCCCGGTCTCCAGGAAGCGACGCAGGTGGATGGACAGACGTCCGGCACTCAACTGGGTCCGAGCCTCCAGCTCCGGCACGGTCAGGTCGGACTCCGTCAGCAGGGCCCCCAGCACGCGACGCGATGCTTCGGCTCGGGCGAGTCGCAGGAGGGTCCGGTCGCCGAGCGGCACCGTCGCGGCGAAGTAGAAGTCCTGGTGGCCTCCGGCCTCCCGGTGCACCAGGCCGGCGGACACCAGGCGGTCCAGGTGGTAGGTCGTCTCGCCCCACGCCATGTTCGCCAGGCGCTGGATCTCCCGGCTGCCGAGCCCGGGCGAGCCCACGACGATCGTGTAGATCCGGCGCCGGGTTTCGAGCGCGAGGAGGTCGTCCTCCATCGGTCACGAACGGCGGGGCACGAGAGCCGTGCCCAGGAACAGGAGCGTCCCGAGGAGGACCAGGAGGAGCACGGGCCAGGACGGAGTGGCGAACTCCGACGGACCGCCCGGAAGCTGGCCCCAGGCCCAGAGTGCTCCGACCGCGAGGAGCGCGACATTGGCCGCCGCGACGAGCAGCAGCCGGGGGTCCCGGGCTCGGGTCCAGGCGGCGCCGGCCACCGTCGCGTTGACCAGGGAGAGACCGGCGATGAGGACGGAGACGAAGAGCTCCTCGAGGCCCATGGCCGACCATTCCGGGTCGGCCCACTTAATCGCTTGGTTGTCCAGGCACCGGCCCCCGGGGCTCGCCCTGCTGCCGGTGGGCCTCCCGGGTTCCCCGGGCCTGCCGTCGGTCTATTCGGCCTTGAGGTAGCGCGAGGCCACGAGCGTTCCGACGATGACCATGAGGGCCGCGAAGATCGCGACGTAGCCCAAGTAGTCCCAGTGCGCGACCCCCTGCACGACGATGCCGCGGCCGAAGAGGGCGGTGTAGCCGACCGGGTTCCACTCGGAGATGACCCGCATCCACTCGGGGAAGTTCACGGACGGGAACAGCGCGCCGCTCGCGAACATCAGCGGCATCGTGATGAAATTCGAGATGACGCCGGGCGTCTGCCAGTCGGTGCTCGAGGACGTCACGGCCAGGAACATGCACGAGAAACCGAACCCGAGGAGAGCCAGCGACAGGACCCAGGCGGCCCAGAGCAGCGGGTCGCCGTTGAACCGGACGCCGAACACGAGCGCGGCGGCGATCATGACCGGGATCTGGACCAGGCCGCGGCTCGCGGAGCCGAGCGCCTTGGCGAGGTAGATCGTGGCGCGGCGCGTCGGCGTGAGCAAAATCCGCTTCATGTAACCGAATCGCTTGTCCTGGATCGTGCTCATCGAGCCGAACATCCCCACCGTGAGCATCGAGGTCGCGAGGACGCCGGGGAGCAGGAACTGGATGTAACTCTGGATCTGGATGTGGAGCAGTTCCTCGAGCTCGGACAGGGGAACGGCGGCGAAGCTGTTCCCGAAGAACGCGAGCCACATGAACGGCTGCACGATCGTGATCACGAGCACCCACGGGTTCCGGAACGTCCGGAGCAGTTCGCGGGCGTAGAGGCCCACGAACTGGCTTCCCTGGCCCACGGTAGGGGACGCGGCGGCCTCCGCGGGCGGGGTGATCGTTGCGTACCGGGTCTCTCCGCTCACTGTCGGGCCCTCCGGACCGTGGCGTAGAACTTCCGGTAATCATGGACCTCGCCGTTGTCCTCATCGATCTTCCGGCCCGTGAGGTCGAGAAAGACGGTCTCCAGGCTCGGACGCTCGACGTTGATCCGCCGGATGTCCTTGGGGTCGATGTGGCTCAGGAGGCGGGGCAGGACCTCCTCCGCCGACGTGGTGCGGAGGACCCAGGTCTTGCCCTGGGTTCGGACCTCGGAGACGCCGGGGATGGACCCCAGGATGGCCTCGGTGACCCGGTCCGTCGTGTCGAGCTCGATGAAGTCGCCCCGGACCTTGGACTTGAGCTCCGACGGCGACCCGGTGGCCACGAACTTCCCGTGGTCGATGATCGCGATCTGGTTGCAGAGCGCGTCGGCCTCCTCGATGTAGTGGCTGGTGAGCAGGACCGTGACCCCGAACTCCCGGTTCACTCCGGTGATGAGCTCCCAGAGCATCCGGCGCGTTCCCGGGTCGAGCCCGATCGTGGGCTCGTCCATGAAGATCACGGACGGCTGGTGCAGGAGCGCGAGCGCGATCTCGAGCTTCTTCCGCATGCCCGTCGAGAAGGTGCTGACCTTGTCCTTCTCCCGGGAGGTCAGGTCGAAGTACTGGAGCAGCTGCTCGGCCCGGGGACGCCACTCCGGGAGGCGCTGCAGCTTCGCCTGCAGCCAGAGGTTCTCGATGGCGCTGAAATCGTCGTCCAGGATCACTTCGGCTGCCACCCACCCGATGCGCTGCTTGACCTGCATCGGGTGCTTCCGCACGTCGTAGCCCGCCACCACAGCGGCGCCATCGGACAGGTCCGTGAGGCCGGTGAGCAGCTTGATGATGGTCGTCTTGCCCGCCCCGTTCGGGCCGAGCAGGCCGAAGACCCCTCCGGAGGGCACCTCCATATCGACGTGGTCGACCGCCGTCAGCTTGCCGTAGACCTTGGTGAGGTCGTGCGCCCAGATCGCGTCCGCCGAATGGTCGGCCAGCATCAGGACCTCCGGGCGGTCCCGTTCAAACGATCGAGCGAGCCCTGGAGCTCCGTCACGACGGACCGCCGGAGCGCGGCCCGCTCCGCGGCGGTCAGGAGTTCCTCCTCACCGCTGACGAGCGCCTCGCTCATCGCGAGGGCCTGCCGCAACCGGCGTAGCCCGGTCTCCGCTCGACGCTCCGGCTCGATCAGGTCCATCATGAGGCGCCACGACCCGCCGAAGCGCTCGCCCCACCGGCCCCGGGCCGTGCGAATCTGGGCCAGGTGCCGGCGGCCGGCGGCGGTGATGTAGTATAACCGGCGCCCGTCCCGACGCTCCGCGCGGGCCAACCCGCGAGCCTCGAGCGATCGGAAGGCCGGGTAGATCGCCCCGGGGCTCGGGGTCCAGGCGCCGCGGGTCCGCTCGGCGATCTGGGCGGAGAGCTGGTGGGCGTAGACCGGTCCCTGGCCGAGCACCGACAGGGCGTAGTGACCGAGGAAGCCCCGTTGCCACGGGGGTGTGCGAGCCGCGGCCCGAGACGCCATCGGGCCTCTCACCGGTCGAGGATACTTAACCCGGCGGGTCAATTTTCGATTACGTATCGAAATAGTAAACGCAGTGCCCGCGCGGGCGGTCGGCAGCCCCGGGGGCCGGCTCAGGCGAGGGCCCGTCGGGCAAGGAGGATGAAGCCGATGCGGACCACCACGGTGACGATGAAGAACAGGACCAGGATCAGGACCAGCTCCCCGAACAGGTTCCGGGTGATCTTGTCGAGGGTCGTCGAGCCCACGGCGTCGAGCACGCCCAGTACGACCAGCCAGCCGACGAGGTCGGTCACGAACTCCAAGCCGAGCCGGCCCCAGGAGGGCTGGGTGCTGACGGTGCCCGGCGGCGGGGAGGGGGACGGTCCTACCACTCGGATCCGCTCGGGGGACAGCAGTTCCTGGGGGTTGATGGTTCTGTTGGCCGGCCGAAGAGACCGCCGAGGGTGGCTTGTAGCGGCGTCCAGTGGACCCTCGGGATTCCATGAGCGACGCCCTCCCAGCCCAGGGTCCGTCGGGCAGCGTTCGTCTGCCCGCCATCGTGGCGCTCTTCGCGGGGGCCTTCGTCCTCGAGATCACCTGGACCTCGGCGGAGATCCTGCTACCGATCATCGGAGGCTCGTTCGGCGTAGGTGTCGGCCAGCTGGGCCTGGTCGTGGCCGGGTTCCCGATCGGGTATGCCGTGACGTCCCTGCCGTCCGGCCTGGCTGTGCTCCGATGGGGGCATCGAACCACCCTCGTCCTGGGTCTCCTCGTGATGGGGGCCGCGGGGCTCGGGTCCCTCGCCGCCAGCAGCCCGCTCGAACTCACCGGCCTGCGGTTCGCCACGGGCGCGGGAGGTGGACTGTTCTTCGCGCCCTCGCTGGCGTTCCAGGCGGAATTGCTTCCGGCCCGCCTTCGGTCCCTGGTTCTCGGGTTGTTCGTCAGCACGGGCCTCGGGGTGGGGGGTGCGCTGGGATTCGTCCTCGGTGCGCTGTGGGGACCCACCTATGGATGGGAGTACGTCTTCGGCATCGCGGCGTGCCTGTCCATTGCCGTAGCCGTGGTCTGCGCGCTGACCCTACCGGCCCTCCATCATCCCGAAGCACCCCGACGCCCGGTCGAGCGGGGCGGGGTCGCGGGACGGGTGCTCCGTTCGCCGTCGATCTGGGGTCTCGCGATCGGTTTCGCGGGAATCTCGATGGCGATCGCTGTCGGCCTGGATTTCATCTCGGCCTTCCTCCAGGACGTGCACCCGGCGTGGGGGATTGGACTCGCCGGACTCCTCGGGGCGGTGGGCCTCGCCGCGACGATCCCGGGGAGTGTGTTCGGGACCTGGATCGGGGAGCGGGGGCGCGACCGGAGATGGGTCGGAGCCGTCGTCACGGCCGCCTTCGGGGCTCTGGCGGTCGCCATCCCATTCCTCGACGAGGCGGAGCTCGTCGCCGAGTTCGCTCTGCTGGGGCT
>JASHPT010000164.1 GCA_030037955.1 Thermoplasmata archaeon | reverse complement strand
GCTCACGACGATGGTGACGCTCGCCGTCGCGCTCTGGGGCTCGTAGGAGCTGTCCGTGACCGACACGCAGAAGGACGTGGAGCTGCCGAGGGCCGGAGTCTCGAACTCCTGGGTGGTCGCGAGTACGGACCCCACGCCACAGACGAGGCCGGCGTACCACGCGTACGCGTAAGGCTCGGTTCCGCCGGAGGGCTCGGCGGTCAGGTTGACGCTCTGGCCCGGGTCGACGGAGGGGGAGGAGGGGAGGATCGTTACGGAGACCGGCTCGGCACTGACCGTGACCGTGTCGGTCGCCGTGACCGTGACCGGCGTGTACGAGCTGTCGGTCACGGCCACACAGTAGGTCTGGTCGGCCGCGAGCGCCCCGGTGGACAGCGTGTCGGAGGTCCCGATGACCGTCCCGGTACAGGTTCCATCCGCATACCACAGGAAGGAGTCCGTCCCGGTGCCGCCCGTCACGTCGGCCGTAAGGGTAACCGACTGGCCTTGGTCGATCGAGGGGCCGGCAGGAGTCACGACCGCTGACAGGGCGGGGTTGACCGTGATGACGGCCACGTTGGTGTAGGCCGTGGCGAGGGTGGAAGTATCGGTGTCCTCGACACAGTAGTAGTCCGTTCCGACGGCGAGATCCGGGGTGGTGTAGGTCAGGGAGGTCGCGCCCGTGATCGCCGTCCCCGAGCCGCACGTCGCGGAGCCGGTGTACCACTGGTACGCATAGGAGCCGGACCCGCCGCTGGCGGCGGTCGAGGTGAGCCCGATGTCCTGGCCGGCATCGATCGCGGCGGTGGCCGGGCTGACTTCGCCCGGCACGAGCGTAGACGCCGCCGGCTTTACCGCGATCGCGAGAGCCGCGTACTGGGCGCTCGTGAAGGTCGCCGAGAGTGTGATCGAACCGGTCCCGGCGTCGAACTCGTCCAGCATCGAGCCGGAGTCGGAGTCGGCACCGCCGATCTCTTCGAGGGTTACGAGGGAGTCGCCCCCGGTCGCGGCGATCGCCTCGTCGCCCCGGACCTCGACTCCGAGGATCGCGAGGTCGTTGTCAACCGTCGTCGTGACCGAGGCAGAGGCCTCCGTGCCCGCTGCGGTGGAGCAGACCGGTGCCCCGGCGGTTTCGAAGGGCGCGGCCGCGGCACCATGCAAATCGATGGCGTGGACCGTGTAGTAGGCATCCTCGGCATAGTCCGCCGAGAAGGTGACGGAGGTCTGCGCGGCGACATCCGCGAGGCCGTAGACCGCCACGACCCCATGACCGAGGACGGTGCATCCCGAGCTGCCGAGCAAGGTGAGAGCGTTGTCGCCGCCCGAGGTCACTTCCGCGACGGACGACGGGTTGCCGTTCGTCGTAGTGTGCTCGGTGACGATGACGACCAGAGCGTCTCCCGCCTCCACATTCGCGATCGCGGGGGTCGTGCAGGTCTCGACGTCGATGCAGCTCGTGGCGGCCGAGTTGCCCGGCGTGATCGCGGCGGTTGCGAGGCCACTCTGCGACGCGCCGTCCGAGGGCCCTGTACCTACGGAAGAGACCGTGGTGGCAACCCAGGTCGATGCCACGAGGCAGACGACGAACGCGAGAGCGAGTGCCACGGCTCGCCCCCGGGGACTCCCGGACATGCAAGCCCAATCTTTGGCCGACCCCTAGGATAAAGACCCTTCGCAGTTTTCTCTCGAAGGCGGAGGGCCGCCGGCTCCGCGGGGGCCCGAGGGCGTCAGCCGCCCGGAGGGGGGACCCACGGGACGGTGAGCGAGCTCTCCAACCGGCTGCGGACGGCCGGCCACTCGGTCCGAAGGATGCTGTAGACCACCGAGTCTCGGAAGCTGCCGTCGTCCCGCACCATGTGCTGGCGCCACACCCCTTCCCGGACCGCCCCGAGCCGCTCGATCGCCCGCTGGGACCGGACGTTTCGGGTATCGGTCTTGAGTTGGACCCGCTCGCAGCCCTCGTCCTCGAAGGCATGCCGCAGCATCAGCAGCTTCGAGTCGGTGTTGATCGGGGTTCGCCAGAGCCGCGGGTCCAGCCAGGTCCCGCCGACTTCGACGTTGCGGTTCGGCCGGTCGATCCCCAGATACCGGGTCATGCCGACGGGCCGGCCCCCCGGTTCCAGGATGGTCGTGAGTGCCAGGTCGAGCCCGGCGGCCTGACGCTCGAGGAGCAATCGGACCAGGTCCGCCATCCGGTCCTGTGTCCCGCGGTAGCCATAGGGCATCCACTGCCAAACCTCGGCGTCCTGCCCTGCCGCCACGAGCGCCGGGATCTGATCCAGAGCGAGCGGAACGAGGCGGATGTGGCGACCCCGCAGTGTCAGAGGAGGCCGGAAGTCCATCATCGACATCGAGCGAAGACTCGTTCCTTATTGGGTCTCACCTAGGCCACGTAGGACTCATCTCCTCCGTTCGGTGACCCCGCCGGTGCTGCTCGATGGACGAGGAACCCCCGGTCGGAAGTGAGCCCGGTACGGGTCAGCTCCCGGGCCGTACCGGTAGCCTCGGGGGCCTGCACGCTGCCGAGCTTCCGTGCCAGACCTGCGGCCGACTGACGCATCACCGCGTGCTGAGGATGGCGATTGTCCGCCAGCGACCGGGGGGCCGCGCGGTCGAGGGCCTCGCGCGTTGCTCTCAATGCCGTTGGACGCATCCCTTCGCACTCTTCCTGCCGGATGCCATCCGGCTTCCGGCCGTTCTCTCCGACGGCGCGCGGTCGACACGGACGTCGGTGTCGGTCGCCAGTGATCGTCGGCTGCAGGTCGGCTCTCGAGTACCCGACCAGTCGCCGCCGGTCCGGATCCT
>JASHPT010000163.1 GCA_030037955.1 Thermoplasmata archaeon | reverse complement strand
GCGATCGCATCGGCGGCCAAGAGCTACGCCGCACCGGGCGGGACGCTCACCGTGGAGGGAGCCCCCGTGGCGGCCGCCGCGTCGTTCTCGCTTGTGCAGTACGAGGTGACGCTGACCGAGAGCGGCCTGCCCTCGGGCACGACGTGGTGGGTCAACCTGACCGGTGGCCCTTCGTTCGCCTCCGCAACCACGACGGTTGCGTTCCGCGAGCCGAACGGGAGCTATGGATACGGCGTCGCGACCGCGGACAAGAGCTTCTTCTCCGACGGCGGGACGATCCTCGTTGACGGCAGCTCCTTGTCCGAGCCGACGACGTTCGAGCCGGTGACCTTCGGCGTGAGCGTGACCGAGAGCGGGCTGCCGTCGGGCACGGAGTGGTGGCTCAACCTCACCGAAGGATCGACGTTCGGTTCCTCGACTAGCGCCGTCGCGTTCGAAGAACCGAACGGAACGTACCCATACACGATCGCCACCGCCGACAAAGTCTACGAAGCCTCGGGAGGCGGATTCACGGTCGACGGCGTCGGGATCGAGCAGACGGTGGCGTTCGTTCGAGTCGTGTACCCAGTGACGTTCACCGAGCGGGGACTCCCGGGCGGCACTGCCTGGCAGGTGCTCGTCGACGGGCAAACCTTGCAGTCCGCGACCAGTTCGTTGCTGTTCGACGAGTCGAACGGATCGTACGCGTACTCGGTCGGTTCAGTCCCGGGATACAGCGCCAACTCGACGTCTGGCCGAATCACGGTAAACGGAGCCGCGAGGGCCATCACGCTTGACTTTAGTCGCGAGACCGGAACGTCGACCGCATCGGCCCCGGCGGGGATCCCGGTCTGGGAGTGGGTCGCGCTTGGAGGCGCGGTCGCGGCGCTAGCCGCGGTCGGAACAGTCCTCGCCGTGCGGGCTCGCGCCGGGAGCCGCTAGGATCGCCGATCGCGACCCGTGTGCTCGATTCCGGACCAGCGGGACGCGGCGATCCTGGGCGATCGGGCCCGGGCGGTTCCACTCCGGACATGTGCCTCACGGCACTCGACGGTCGGAGACTTGCCGATCGCCGATGGTCCGCGCCGTGGGCCCGTTCCCGCGGTGCATCGGCGAGTAACAACTCTTAGCCCACCCACTCGTGACGCGAAGGGTGATGGCGACCGAGCCGGGAGCCGTACCTATGGCCGACGCGACCGTCTCTGAAGAGGAAATGGCACGGGCGGACCTTGCCGAATTCGAGGATCGGCTCGATCGCCTGGAGGCGACCGTTGACGAGAATACGCGTCGGATTCAGGCGCACGCCACCCTTGGCTGGGTGCTTTTCATCTTGTGGCTGACCGGAATCGTTGTGGGTACCATCGTCGTCCTGCGGCTAATGTAGGGCCGCGTCTCGCACACAGCGACTCCAGCCCGGGACCTCCCTCGCTTCTCCGCTCGCCGCGCTCGTCGGCGGCGCCGATCTGAGGAGAGCACGATCGCACGGAGTCGGGACGCCCGGCCCGTTTCGGCATCGCGTCGTGGGTCGACCTCCCTGACGTGCGCTCAGCCCGCCCATTAGTCATCACGGGTCAGCTGGTTCTGCTTGTCATCATCGCGCACGCGGATCGGAGTACAAGAGCGAGATCGGCCTCCTCAGATTGGGGGCATGGCGTCGAGGATCCCGTCGATGTGGAAGATCCCGCCGGCCGCGCCGGCCTCGACCAACCGCCGGGAATCGGTCGGTGCGAACGTCCCGTCGACCCACGTCGGACCGTGCACCGAGACCGAGCGGACGAGGCTCCAATCCGGGTCTTCGCCACGGGGGGAGAGTATCACCGTGTCCGGCCCCGCCGCTCTCGCCGCGGCGGCGAGGCCGACGACGTCGGGGGCTCCCCACGCGGCGTCCACCGGAGCGGGTCCCCGGTCCGCGATCTCGATCTCGAAGACGACCTCCGTCGAGAGCCTCCAGGCGCGACGGAGCTCCCGAGGGCCGTCGAGGTATGAGCTCGAGAGCACGGCCCTCTCAGCTCCCGCGACGAGGATGTCGATCGCGCCGTCGGCGGAGCGGGGTCCCGCGTCGACCCAGAGTGTGGTCTCTCGCGATATTTCCTGGATGTACTCGAGCTGGGGATCATTGCGTTCGAGCCCGTCCAGGTCCACCATGTACAGCTGGGAGTACTGCGGGGTCAGCACATCGAGCACGTCGAAGACATCGAACGGACCTCCTCCCGGGCGGACCGCGAGCACCGGCCCGTCCGGACCGGGACGGTAGACGCGACCGCGCCGGAGCATGAGGCAGGGCATGAGAACGGGTGGACCGCGGGCCGCCGCGGCTGAGGGGGACGGTCCGCTGGCGGCCGAGCCGTTCATGTCGAACCGGGCAATCGCGGCCCGCCATCTCCCTTTCGCTGGGCCCTCGGACCCGGGCGGAGCTGGCGGGACTGGTCACGGGGCGGCTCGGAGCGCCTCGGGCGAACCCTGAATCCTCGGACGCCGACCCACGGCCGGCCTTGCCGATTTTCGGGGGGTCGCGCGAGCGGCCCCGGGGGTCCCGATCCGTTACCGGAGCCAACGCGCGCGCCGAACTGCGCTCGGGCTCGCGCGCGAGCCGCTCGCAAGCTTCCGCGGGTAATCTCGGGAGCTCCACCATCCTTATCCCGACCGGGGTCGTCCCTCTAACGGTCAGGGTTCGGCGAAGCGTTCGCCGACCGTTCATGTCGGCGAAGATGCGCCCCGCGCGGCACGGGAGGATCGACGCGGCCATCGGTGTGCTCGCGGTCGTTCTGTGCCTTGCAACTGCGGGGGCTTGGTCCGCGGCGACCGGCGGCCTCGCGGCACCGCGCGACGCGCTCTCGTCCCTGGCACAGTCGACGCTGGCGACCGCCGGACCCGGCTCCGTCGTGATCAATCTCCTCAACGGGAATCAGTCGGTTTCTCCCGCGTTGATTTACAACGGGTACTACGGGGCTCCGAATGCGTCGTATCCGGTGCTGCTCTCGGGCAGCGCCGCGAGCCAGTTCTGGCCGTCGAATCAGGCCGTGATGGAGCTCGCGCCGCAGGTGTCGTACGTGTACGGCCACGATGCCGGACTGCTGGAGTATCCGAGCGATTCCCAGTCGGCTTGGCAAGTGGACGCGGTGGGCGTGGCCTCCCCGGTGCTCTCGGGCGACGGGTTCGCCGCCTACTTCCTCGTCACTCCAACCAGCACCGCCAACTGGAGCTCCGACCTCTACGCGACCTCGCCCGTCGTGGGGGTGGCCGGGCCCCTGTCGTGCCAGGGGACCGTGATCTTCCCGCCGTCGTTGACCCCCTACGTCGTGGTCCAATGGGATCCGGCCTGGACGCTCGCCGGTTGCGGGGCCGGCACTTCGGGAGATTTCAACCTCTACCTCGTTTCACCGGGGCCCGGGGGAAATGTCAGCGCGTCCAACATTTGGTCGTTCGGGCCGCTCAGCGCCTCTTCACCGGTGCTCCCCGCCGGGGGCGACTATCTCAACGTGAGTGCCAGCTACTCCCTCGCGACCGACTCCGTGAACGCGACCGTGACCGACGTGAACAACTCGGCGGTGGCGTACTCGTTCTCCGCGAACCTGTCTGCGTATGCGTTCGTCCCTCCCCCGCTCGGGACGAACGTTCCGTATGTGGGCCTGGGCGGATCGGGCAGCAATCACGCCGGATGGGGCTTGCTCTACCTCGGGGGAACCGCGGCGACGATCGCACCCAGCTCCGACCCGAGCTCGACCTCGCATCCGAGCTCCGATCCTCCGTCCGGCCTGCTCTCGGGACTGGGGAGCGACTGGCTGCTGTTCGCCCTGGTCGGCGCCGGGGCCGCAGCCGTGGTCGTGCTTGCGGTCGGGCTCCGATCCCGGGCGAAGTAGGCGACCCAGCCCTCCCGGACGGGCGCGCTTCCCGGCTCCTTCACGCCAGCGGCTTGCGCAGTGTCAGATAGATGTAGCGCGGCCGGCCGACGTGGAGCCGGG
>JASHPT010000162.1 GCA_030037955.1 Thermoplasmata archaeon | reverse complement strand
CATCCGAGCGTGACCAGGAACGGGTTCACGATCCAGTGCTTGATCTGCTGCTCGGTCGGCTCCGTGACATCCCGAAGGACCTCGGTGGCCACGAGGTAGAAATCTCCCAAACGGCGTGACAGGTCGCCGGCTTCCATGGCTTTGGGATTGAAGCGAAGGGGCCTTAAACGTTGGGGCTCCGGATGCTTTGGGACCTCTATTCGAGTTAGTTGAGGAAACCCGATTTTCGCCGTTCACCTTCTATCGGGGCCGTCCGTCGCTTCTAGCCCCACTCCGACGTATCCCGGATGTGCGTCCCGAGCCGACGGTTCATCGAGATCCTGGAACGACACCATGCCGCCCTCGCCCTTGAGGACCTGTCTCGGGTACCCTCGCCACGACGACGAGGTCCCGGAACAAGGGGTCGACGATGGGGACCCCAGCTCCGTCGTCGACTTTCCAGCTGGCCCCGTCAAGAGTTGCATCGCCAGCTGGAATACAAGGCCCAGGACCACGGGGTACCGGTCTACTGGGTCAACCCGTATCGTACCAGTGTAACCTGCCCGAGATGTGGGGATGTTCACCGACCCCGAAGCAGGGTAGGACCGACGTTCACGTGCGACACCTGTGGCTGGACGATGGACCGGCAACTCAATGCCGGAGTGAATGTCGGACGAACCGCTCTGCGAGACATCGCAGAGCTCGAAGGTCTTCGACTGGACCTTGACGGCCTTTCCGAGGATACGAGGAGGCCCCGCTACCCCTTCGAAGCGTCGAGGGGGCACGGGCGGAGCGGAGGGAAAGGAAGGGAGCGAAAGCAGCGGGCATCGGAAGGTGAACCCTGTGAATGAAATCCCAAAGCCGTACACACCCCTCTTCGCGGTCGGTTGACACCCGCCGTGAGGGCGTCCGATCGGCCCCGGAAGACGGGGTCTAGAAGGTCAGCCGACGGATGCCCGGGAGCAGCAGCGGGCCCAGGACCGCGCAGCCAACGAAGGTGGCGGCGATCACCAGGGCCAGAAGTGGCGCTCCCCACACAGTCGCCAATGTCCCGACCACGAGGGCCCCGATCGACGTCGGAATGCCACGGAACAGGTAGAGGTTCGTCAGCACCCGCCCGAACCGGTCCAGTGGCACGACAGCCTGAATGTAGGTGAGGTAGGCCTGGTAGAAGGCAGCGGCGACGATGCCGGTGAGGAACCACAGCACCAGGCTCGGACCCAGGAGCGGAGCCGCATAGACCGACGCCAGGATCAGGAGTCCCTCCGCCGCGGTGCTGCCCAGCATGTAGAGGGAGACGGACCGCCGGGGATTCAGGTAACCGAGGGCAAGGCCCCCGACGACGCCTCCGACGGTGAAGGAGCTGAAGAGCAGGGCGTAGCTCAGGGTGGGGTCGGGAAACTCCCGCTGCGTGAGGAACGTGATCAGCAGCGGGGCGGCGCCGACGAAGACCGCCTGGGCACTCGAGAAGATCGCCAGCTGGAGCAGGGGTCGCCCCTCCCCGCGTCCAATCTCCTTCCATCCCTCCCAGAAGTCTTCGAGGATCCCGGTGACGGCTTTGCGTTCGGAGGGGAGGGAGAGAGGGATGACGAGCGCCGCTGCCGCGACGTTGAGCAGCGCGTAGACGAACATGCCCCCGCCCGGCCCGACCAGCAGCAAGAGGGCCGCGCCGACGCCGAAGCCCGCGACCGTGTTCGCCCCGGAGATCGCGTTGAAGAGCGCGTTGGCGCGGAACAGCTCGCCCGCCGAGGCAAGACGGGGAATCAACGCGTTGTCGGCGGTCCAGGTGAAGTCCCAGACCAGCGAGATCCCCGCCACCAGGACGAGCAGGACAGGGATGCTCAGGTGTCCGCTCTGGACCGTGAGTCCGATCGCGAAGGCGAAGACCGCCTGCAGGGCGTAGCCCAGCAGCAGAACGGTGCGCAGATTCCGAGCCCGGTCCACCGTCGGTCCGGCGATGAACGTGATCGAGTAGGCGCCGTACTCGACCAGCACCACGAGCCCGACGACGACGAGACTGTGCGAGATCTGGTAGGAGAGCAGCAGGATCGCGATCTCATAGATGGCGTAGCCGCCCCAGGCCAGTCCCGAGGAGGTGAGACCGAGAGCGATGCGTCGGTTCCGGAACAGCTCGAGATAGCCCCGGTCGGTTTCCTCCACGGCGGCGGCAGTCCTTCGGGGAAAAAAGGCGGACGGCGAGAACCGGAGGGGCCAATATTCAAGTAAGCCCCGACCTGTCCGTGCGTCGGTGTCGCATGCCCTTCGGTAAGGGGAGTACCCGGCCCGCCGAGTTCGACAGCTCGCCGCTGCCGGAAGGGGCTCAACTGGTCGACCGGATCGCGAGCGAGCTCGACCTCCTGTCGCGCAACGTCGAGATCCTGGAGCGGTTGAGCGACAAGAATCCCCTCGGGATCATCCGGCTCAGCGAGGCCCTGCGCCTCCCGATCCACAAGGTGCGCTATTCGCTGCATCTGCTGGAGCGGGAGGGGGTGATACAGCCGTCGGCCGAAGGCGCCGTGCTGACCGACAAGGCCCGACAGTTCTGGATGCAGCTCGACGAGTCGCTCGACCGGATGGCGGCCGTGATGCAGCAGTTGAAGCAGAAGGCGAGCGCGCACCAGGGCAAGGCCGTCGTCGGTCCCAAAGGCTAATAGACGAGGCATCGGTCGGCGCCGCCGGTGCCGCCGTAGCTCAGCGGCAGAGCGCTCGGCTGTTAACCGAAGGGTCAGCGGTTCAAAGGTCCGGGACGCCCCGCGCGACCGGTCTGAAACTCCGCTCGGCGGCGCCTCCGGATCCCGATGGGCCCGTAGCTTAGCCCGGCTCAGAGCGACCGGCTCATAACCGGTCGGTCGGCGGTTCAAATCCGTCCGGGCCCATTCCCTACACGAGGGATGCGGAGCCGATGCACCGACTCCGCTATCGCCGTTGAGCCAAATGGATAAAGTGGCGACCCCTCCCTCTCTCGATAGAAAATGCCCGTCCTAACCGAGGACATGAAGCGGGTGGTCCGTGCTCAGCGGCTGGGCTACGTCGCGACCGTGTCGGCCGATGGTCGCCCGAACGTCTCGCCCAAAGGGTCGCTCACGGTCTGGGACGATGACCATCTCGTGTTCGCCGACATCGAGTCGCCGCGGACGATCCGGAACCTCGGCACGAACCCGAACGTCGAGGTCAACGTCGTGGACCCGGAGGTTCGCAAGGGCTACCGGTTCGGCGGGAAGGCGACCATCCTCCGCGCCGGGGACCAGTACTGGAAGGCGGTCGAGCACTACAAGTCCGAGGGTGCCGACATCCGGCGGGTCCGGGCGATCGTGGTCATCGCCGTGGAGAGTGCCGCGCCGGTCCTCTCTCCGTGTTACCTTACCGGGCTCACCGAGGAGGAGGTCGCGGCCCTCTGGGCCGAGTGGCACCGGAAAGCGAAGGACAAGACCGTGGTGGACCTGATCCCGCCGAACGACTTCTAGGAGTGGCCGAGTCCCTCGATGGGTGGTCTCTTTCCTCCCAACGCCCCGGCCACGTCGGATGTGGCGGCGGTCGTGGAGGTGGCGCTCGCGGTCTCCCTCGTCCTCGGGGCCCTCCTGGCTCGGACCGGCCACATCCGGGCGCACCGGTATCTTCAGAGTTCCGTCATTCTGGTGAACATCCCCATCGTGCTCTATGCGATGGTCCCGCCCTACCTGAAATACATCGTACCGGGCCTGCCCGGTCATCTGGGGGAGCCGACCTCGCTGATCCCCTCCATCATGCTGGTCGCGGGTGCCACCGCCGAGCTGCTCGGGATCTACATCATCCTGGTCGCCGGGACGACTTGGATACCGGAGCGGTTCCGGTTCCGGAACTACAAGCGGTGGATGCGGACCGAGCTGGGGCTCTGGTGGGC
>JASHPT010000161.1 GCA_030037955.1 Thermoplasmata archaeon | reverse complement strand
TTTTTGGTGCGTCCGCAAAATCCGTTAGGTCAACGACGGGTCCGTCGCCGCCTCGGAGGGCGGTACCCCGGACGACATGCGGTAGGCTCGCACGAGCCGGGAGCCCGGCGTGAAGGGGGAGGGGCCCGGCACGCAGTCGCTGGAGCTCCTCACCGGCCGGGCGGTCGTGCCCCTCGGGTTCGCCGAGGGGGAGGGCGCGGTGTACCTCGTTGCGCGGAGCCGGGCGGCGCAGTGGCCGGTGGACGTCCTCCGGTCGGGCCGGGCCCGGCTGAGGGTGGGGGGACGGACCGTGGACGGTGTACCCACGCTGGTGACGTCGTCGGAAGAGCGGCGGCGGGTGCTCGAACTGTTCCGTGCCAAGTATGGCGTGGAGCGGTTCGCTCAGTGGTACGACCGGCCGGCCCGCGTCCTGCGAGTCCTGCCGGGACCGGCGGGAACGGAACGCTCGCTCGACTCCACGGCCTACTACGACTGGTTACGCGCGGAGTTTGACAACGTCGCCGCCGACTACGACCGGCACATCACCGGGAACCGGATGAACCGACTCCTGCGGGATCGGTCCCTGGCCATCCTCGGGCAACGATTCAAGGACTCGCATCGCCTGCTCGAGATCGGCTGCGGGTCGGGAATGGAAACGCTCCCGATGCTGGAGCGGGGACACGAGGTGCTGGCCGTGGACATTTCGGGCGGGATGCTAGCCACCGTCCGGGAGAAGGCCGCACGGGCGGGCCTCGCGGAGCGACTCTCGACTCGAACGCTGGCTGCGAAGGACCTGCGCGGCCTGCTCGCCGAGACGGGACCCTCGGCGTTCGATGGGGCGTACTCCACCTTCGGGGCGCTGAACTGTGAGCCGGACCTGTCCGGCATTCCGTCCGCCCTCGCCGCCCTGTTGCGTCCCTCGGCTCCCTTCCTGGCGGGGATCTACAACCGGTGGTGCCTCTTCGAGCTCGGCGGGTACGCCCTCTCGTTGCAGACCCGCCGGGCCTTCGGCCGACGACGAAACCCGGTCCTGGTCGGTGCGTCCCGGTTCTGCATCGACGTCTACGCGCACTCGGTGTCCGACTTCGACCGGCTGTTTCTCCCGTACTTCCACCGGGAACGCGTCGAGGGGGTTCCCGTGTTCTTGCCGCCCTCCGACCTCGTCCGATACGCCGACCACTTCGCGCAGCACTTCGACCGGCTCGCGGCCTGGGACGCCGCCGCCGGTCGCTGGTGGCCGTTCAATCGCCTCGGCGATCACTTCCTCGTCACCTACGGGAGGCTGCCGTGAACTCCCCCGCGTCGGGACCCCTGCGGCCCGGAGCCCGAGCGACTTCGAGTTTCCGGTGGGCCCGCACCGCGCTTCGCGTGTATTCCGAGCGGCTGCCCATCAAGTACCTGCTCTCCAATCACGGTCTCTGCCTCGGGATCGATACCAAGCGGAGGTCGTTCCTCTTCATCGCAAGCGCCGCCGGGATCGTCGCCCGAACCCGGCCCGTCGGGGACACGGTCGTCGAGACGCTGGACTACGACATTCCCCGGATCGTTCGTGCCCTCAGGGACGAGGAGGTCCCGCATGCGCCGACCCCGTGATACCGTCGGAGCGCCGCTCCAGGCGCGCCCATCGGTCCGGGTGCAGGAAGCCGCGGAGCAGCTTGCCGTAGAAGATCGGCGAGTAGAGTACGTTGCGCGGCCGGCCGCTGTTCATGTGCATGAGGAGGACCACCTCGGCCGAATACGCGAGTTCCCGCAGGCTCCAGCCCGAGGTCGAGCGCACCCACGCTCCCTGGAACTCGGGCCAGTGGCCTACGCGGCGATAGGTCCCGTAGTGGATCATGGAGTTCTCCACGTATCGCACGTGCTTCCCCTGCTGCCGAGCCGCCCGCTGGAGAAAGTACGTCTCCCGAGACTGGACCTGATCCGGTATCCGAGCCGCGAGACTCCAGTGTCTTCCGACCAGCGTGAGGCCGAGCGGCAGGCCGTACCGGTAGGGGTGTCCGACCGACATCCCCACGACCGCGGCTGTGCCGGCGTGCGCGTATTCTCGGAGAGCGAGGGCGTAGAAGTCGGGACGCTCGATGGTCACATCGCTGTCGACGAAGAGAACGGGATCGGTGTCCGCCGCCTGCAGGGCCGCGTTTCGGGCATACCCGAGTCCTGCCCGGTCCGAGAGGATCTGGGCCCCGAACTCTCGGGCCACCTCCACCGTTCCATCGGTACTCTGCCGGTCCACGACGATCAGGCAGTGCACCGGAACGCACCGGCGGACGGACGCGAGGGTTTCGCGAATCGTCGTTCCGGAGTTGTACGAGGCGACCAGGACGTCCACGGGGGCCAGGGGCTCGGACAAGCTCACAGTCGATGCTCTTCCGGCCCTGGCAACCGCTCGGAGACCAGAAACACGCACGGCGAGAGCGGGGGCGTGAGCCCCGAGCCCGCGACCCGGATCCAGACGCTCTCGGGCAACGCTCGGAGCACCGGAAGCTCGTCGAAGCCCGTCGCGCAGCGCAGGGTCACGTGGAAGCCGGCCCCCCGCAGGCGTGCCTCGGTTGTCGACAAGGCCTCGACCCAGCCCGGCGAGGAGTCCGGGCCGACTCGTACCGCAGAAGCCCGGGCGGCCGTCGACGACCCGCGGGTCCCAACGGAGGGCGTCACATCGTGGTAGAGCGTTCGCAGGGACGGACGCGGATGGACCGAGAGGACCAGCACACCCCCGGGCCGAAGGACGCGCGCCATTTCGGCGAGCGCCCGCACCGGATCCGGCAGTCGGTGATACACCCGAATGAGGAGGGCCGCATCGAAGACCGAGGCCCGGAAGGGAAGTCGCTGGACGTCGGCACCGACCAGGTGAGGGGACGAGTCGCGTGTGACTCTCGACGCGGCCCGTCGGAGCAGAACGCGCTCGAGGTCCACGGCGTAGCACTGTTCGGCGAGGCGGGTCAGCACCGGCAGGAGACGGCCTGCGCCGGTTCCCCCGTCGAGAATGCGCCGATAGGTTCTACCGGACAGCAGGCGGAGGACCAGGTCGCTCTCGAACCGGGCGTGGACCTCAGCGTCTCCAGCCGAGTTCGGCGTGCCTGCGGGCCCCACCGCGGTGTTCCTCCCAGCGGCCTCCTCGGGGTCAGCGTCGTCGCGCTCACGGGAATGCGACGGCATCGAGGAGGCGGCTGGCGCGACCGACGGATACGGCACCCTACGATCGACCCCGATGGCCTGCAGCCCGGGCTAGGAGAAAGCCGAGATGGAGCATAGACGAAAAGCAGCCTCACCGCCCGACTTTTCTCGGCTTGACTTCGAGCGGCTGTGGCGCCACCGGGCGAAAACGACTCAGGTCGAAGCCGGAGTTCTCGAGGCGGCTCTCCAAGGCGTTGATACTAGCCGGATGCTCGAAGTCGGCTCCGGCGGAGGTCGACTCACGCCGACCCTCCGGGCCGCGGCCCACGAGTTCGTGGCCGCCGACGTCACACGCGCGTTCGTGGAGCGGCTCGACCACCGTTCCTTCGACCGGCCCGCCGCGTTTCGGTCCGTCGCGAACGTCTACCGGCTCCCCTTTGCCGACTCCACCTTCACCGCCGCCGCCATGGTACGGGTCTACAACTTTCTCGAGTACCCGGTCGCCGCGCTCCAGGAGCTCCGGCGGGTACTGGTCCCGGGGGGATGTCTCGTGGTGTCGTACGAACCAAGGCCGTCGATCGGGACCTTGGTATCCGATGTGCGAATGGGTCTCGCGAGCCAATCGACGAGCGGCTCCTCGACTACGTTCAGTCGGGCGGACCTCGTGGAGGTCCGGCCCAGCTCCTTCCCCGCATGGGCCCCGACCCGAGCCCGGTTCGCCCGCACGCTCGAAGCGGCCGGCTTCCGGGCCGTCCGCGAGTTCCCGACGGGGCTCGAGGACTATCGGCCGTTCAAATGGCTGCCGGCCCCCGTGTTCCAGACCTTCGCTGAAACCTACGGCGGCCGGCTCGGTGGAGTCTTTCCGAGCCGGTTTCAGCTCGCACGGGCCTTCGGACCGCAGGGGTCGGCGCCGCCGGTCGAGGATCTGGCGACCGCGATCGCGTGCCCCGACTGCGGGAGCCGGGCCGGCCCGGTCGACCTCGAGTCGGACTGGAACCACCGGTGTCCCGGCTGCGGTTTCCTCTTGCAGTTTCGAGCGGGTATCCTGGATGCTGCAAGCGCCGAGACTGGCCCACGGGCGATGACGATCGAGGAGAGAGAACCTGCCGTGGCTGCCGCGTCGGCAGGAGTCGGCGGATGACGGCAGCCTCGCCCAGAGCCTCAGCCGCCGCCATCCTCGTCGGCGTTGGCGTCGCGATCGTGCTCCTCGTGGCGTCGCAGGTCCTTGTCGTCCCGGTGCCGTCGAAGGTGCCGCTAGCCCCCGGGTTCGCCGTCTACAACGAATCGGCGGCTCTCGGCCCCGTCTATGATCCCGGGGTGATCCTCGGGGCCGCCTCGAACGGGACGGAAACGTTGCTGGGGGGAATCGGGGTCTACGTCAAGGTGCCCGAGTTCACCCTGCCCGGACTCGCCTCGCTGGAAGGCCCGGCCTCCTCACCGTCCGTAACCAATCTGACGCCGGCCGTGAACACCGAGTTCTGGGAGGGAGGTGTGTACGCCATGGGCTGGAACGGTACGGCTTGGCTGATCGGAGGGCAGGCCGGCTGGGGCGGCGGTTCCAACAATTTCGGGGCCCTGGTACGGCTGCAGTCGGGAGGATTCGTCAACGAGACCGACCTGCTCGGAGGCGCGTTCAACGGAGGCGGGGTCTTTGCGATGGGCTGGAACGGCACCTCCTGGCTCTTCGGAGGGAATTCCACGCAGGGGCCCGTGTTGATCTCGCTCCACGGAACTCGGGTGACCAACCTGACCTCCGAGATTCGTGGCTGGGACCCGTGGAACTACATCCAGACGCTCGATTGGAACGGTCAGGAGTGGCTCGTCGGGGGGGAGGGCGTCTTTGGACTGCTCCAGGGGAACACCTTCACGGACCTCTGGAGCCAGTCGCCCTACGCGGGTGCCGGCGTCTATGCCGCGGGCTGGGATGGGTCGGAATGGCTCGCGGGGGGTGGTGCCGGCCGTCTCGTCCTGGTCGACGGAGACACGGTCCACGCAGTGCCACCGCTGGGAGACCACTTCGACCAGTCCGTCACCTTCGTCAGCCGGATCGCCCAGGGCTGGCTGATCGGTGGCACCGGAACCTCGTCCGCGGGCGCCTTCGCCCCGGAGCTGGTCTTCTGGAACGGAGAGGGCTCGTCCTCGACAACGGTCGACGTGACACCGGAGCTGCCGTCGGCGTTCACGGGCGGTGACCTCCAATCGGGATGCGAGGTCCCGGCCTTCGGGGCGGACAGCTTCCTGGTCGTGGGAGAAGGCGACTACAACAACGACACGGGGTTCGGGGTTGGTGCCCTGGCCCTTGTCACCGTGCTACCGAGCAGTGCCTAGGGGATGTTCGGCGTACTAGCTCCCGGTGCCATCCAGGTCCAGGGTTGCGAGCGCGCCGGTCGAGAACCCGGTGTCGAGGTTGAGATGCCCCTGACCCGACAACAGCAGGACCCCGGTGCCGAGATTCGGTGCCCAGGTCTCGTCCTCGACCTCGCCGCCCGCGAAGCTCGCGGGGAGCAAGGCCGTCAGGTCGACGACCCCAGGAGCGAGGGTCGGCATCCAGACGGCCAGCGCCGCGGAATAATGCGCCGGCGCCACGAGACCCAGGCCGGCGATCATCCAGCCGGAGCAACCGGAGGCCCACTCGTCGGACGGGACATCGACGATGTCGTTGATCCACGCGTTCCGGAACGAGGCCGGCATCGCGGGTCCGTCCGTGAGCCGGTCCCCGGTGAGGACGGCGAGTGCCGTGGGCGACCCCCCGCCGATGAGCCAGCTGGTCCCGTTCCAGTCCGCACCAAAGGCACCGCTGCCGGAGAAGGGAGAGGCGGGCAGCAGGTTGGCGAACCGACCGTCGGCGTAGCTCTCGAGGACCTGGTACCCGCCGACGATCCAGCCGGTGCCGTTCCATGCGAGCATCGTGATGTACCCCTGCTGGGCCGACGGGGCGAGGGCCGGGCTGAGGTCGGTGATCTCGTCCCCCTCGATGGAGAGAAGGACCGCACCCCGGCTCCCGTTGCCCGCGACGAGCCAGGCCGAGCCGTTCCAGTCCGTTTCCCATACGCCCCAGTCCGGCCACGGCTGGCTCGGAGCCGACTGAACGAAGTCGGAGGCGATCTGGCCGGTGAGGTTCGTGATCGTTCCGTCCGACCAGCTGACGAGAGCCGGCACCGGCGTCCCGTTGAAGTCCGCCTGGCCGCCCAGCAGCCACGCGCTTCCGTTCCAGGTCTCGGAATACACGCCACCGTCCACGAAGTACGGTGCGATCAGCGAGGAGAGGTTCTGTCCCACCGCCTGGGACACCGAGCCGGTCACCTCGCTCAGCGCTGGAACGTTGAAGTCCGTGGATTGGACGTAGGCTCGTGTTCCGCCGAGCAGAACGGAGGAATTGTTCCCTCCGCTCCCCCAGATGGCCCCGGCCGAGAACGCAGTCCCCAACAGCGGAGTACTGTCCTCGACCGTGATGCGACTCGTGCATGCGGCGCTCGGGGACAACGGCAGCGGGACCATCCCCGGTCGGTACAGCACGATGAGTCCCGAGAGTGTCACGAGAGCGGCCACCGCGATCGCCAGGGCCACGGGTCCCCACGTGAGCTGTTCGCGCGCACCGTGGAGAGGGGCCGTTTGTGACACTGTCCGACGACTCCCCGACCGCTATAAATCGAGCCGCCCCGGATCGGTCCGCGGCACGTGCCGTCCGGTTTCGTCACTGGGTCGGAGCCGTCTTCGCGGGGGTGGCGGCATGGCTCGTCGTCCTGCTCTTCTCGTCCGCCAACTCGGTACTGCACGGCTACGGGGTTCTCGGGCCGTACGAAGGTACGGGTGACGTGCTCGGAGTCCGGGGGACCTCCGGGCTTCTTGTCGGCCTCCTCGTGGACCTGCTGATCCCGCTGGTGGCTGCCCTTGTGTTCGTGGCGACGCTGGGAGTGTTTTCCCACCGAACCCTCACCTGGCCTTCCTTTACGACCCGGGGCTGGGCGGTCGTCGATGGCGCCCTGCTCGGCATCGTGGTCTGGGCAGTCTTCTACATCCCGGTCATCTATTCGCTCGACCATCCGACGTTCGCCTCGTTCCTGCAGCCTCTGGGCTTCGGGCTCCTCGACCATGTGGCCTTCGGCGTGACCATCGGATGGATGATCTTCGAAGTCGGGGGACCGGTGGACTTCCGCCGGGCGGGTTCCCGGCCCTGACGAACGGACCGTCGGGGGTAGCGTAAAGGCCCGGGCGGCGCTGGAGCCGCCATGGAAGGCCCTGCCCCATCGACCATCCAGGTCGACCGTCGCGACGCCGTGGCCCGTGTTCGACTGTCCCGGCCGAGCAGGCTCAACGCACTGGACCCCGACTCGGTGCGAGCGCTCCGGGGAGCCCTCCAGACCGCCGCCCACGACCCGGCCGTCCGAGCGGTCATCCTGACCGGGGAGGGCAAGGCGTTCTCGGCCGGGGGCGACGTGTCCTCGATGCGAGCCCATCTGGACTCGGGCAGCCTGGCCCGGCTCTTCTACGAGCTCACCGGGGAACTCGAGTTCACGATCCGGGAACTGCTCGGGATGAAGAAGCCGGTGGTTGCGGCCTTGCCGGGCGTTGCAGCCGGCGGCGGACTGTCGCTCGCCTTGGCGTGCGACTGGCGGATCGCCTCCACGAACGCGACCCTCGTCCCTGCGTTCGGGGCTCTCGGGGCCGTCCCGGACGGGGGCCTCACGTTCCTGCTCCCGCACTACGTGGGAATCGGGCTAGCCCAGGAGCTCTTCTTTTCGAACAGCCGCGTCACTGCCGACCGTGCGCTGTCGCTCGGCCTGATCCATCAAGTGGTCGCCCCCGAGGAGCTGGAGGCCCGCGCCTGGGAGAGGGCAGCGGAACTGGCCGCCGGTCCGACTCGAGCCTATGCCGCGCTCAAGCACTTGATGGTCACCGCCTACGGTTCCAGCCTCGAGGCCCAACTCGCCCTCGAGCGGAGATACGCCACCGAAGTGGCCGCCGGCCCCGAGATTGCCGAGGGGATCCAGGCGTTCGGCGAGAAGCGAAAGCCGGAGTTTCCACCGCCGGAAGGGTAGGTCGGGCCCCGGAGGGTCTACCGAATCTGCACCGGGGGCACGGACCCGACCGCGGGAATCTCCTCCCGGTCGACCCGGTGGACGCGGGCATGCGGGTGCTCCTCGCGGATCACTCGTTCGAGCTCCTGTACGCTCGCGGGGTCGCCCTCCAGTTCCGCGAGAACGCTGCCATCGGGCCGGTTCTGGACGAACCCGCCGACCCCGAGGGGCTCGGACCGGTTTCGTACGAACAGCCGGAAGCCCACGCCCTGCACGTCCCCCACCACCCGGAGACGTATGCGAACGCTTGCCACGCCGCCGCACCCCCCGGACCTTAAATAAAGTCAGAAGGTCCGAATCGAAGAACCAGCATCCGAGCCGGAGGCGGGTCGAAAAATGGCGGCCGGGGTGACCACATTTCTGGTGTTCGCCGCCGTGGCCTGCGTCTTCGGCGTCGGGTCGATCCTGGGAAACCGGGCGCTGGGGGCTCGACGGCGTAGGGCGTACCTGCAATCGCTGACCTACGAGTCCGGACAGGAGCCGGAAGGCGAGACCCAGATCGACTTTCCGACACAGCACTACACCTTCGCCATCGTCTTCGTCGCGGTCGATGTCATCGGCTTCATCCTCGCTCTCTGGGGGGTAAGCTACCGCCGCGTGAACGATGCCTGGCTGCCCACCTTCATCGCCTTCGGGTTCACCGCCCTCGCCATCGTCGGTATCTACTACGCTCTCGTCGGCGAACGGAGGATGGTCGTATGAGTGGCCAGGCGCCCGAGACGTCCAAACCGCTGCCGCGAACTACGCCCGACAGCACCCCGGCCGGCGACCTCCCGCTCGCCGTTGTCGGCCAGCCGGGGGTCCCGTTCGTCGAGATCGAGACTCTCCGGGCCCGCGAGTTCATCCCGGCGGCCAAGGAAGCGCTCAGCTCCCTGCTCAAGGAGCAGGCGCAAGGGAAGCTCATCCGCCCGGTCTTCAACTGGGCGGGCCGGAACTCCCTCTTCCCCCTCCACTGGGGTCTCGCGTGCTGTGCGATCGAGTTCGCCGCTGCCTTCGGCGCCCGGTGGGATGCGGAGCGGTTCGGGGTCGTGCCCCGGTCGTCTCCCCGTCAGTGCGATCTGCTCATCGTCAACGGGACTGTGACCTGGAAGGTCGCTCACAAGCTCATCGCCCTGTACGAGCAGATGCCCGAGCCGAAGTGGGCGATCGCGATGGGGAACTGTGCGACCGGCGGCGGCCCGTTCCGGACCGCCTATTCGGTCGTACCGGGTGTGGATAAGCTGATCCCGGTCGACGTCTACATCGCCGGCTGCCCGCCGCGTCCCGAGAACATGCTGGACGGGATCCTCCGCCTGGAGCAACTGATCAAGGAGCGGGGAGAGTAGCTTCCCGGGGCACGGACGCACCGAGGGGGACGGGAGGAGACCATGGACCAGGAACAACTGTCCGCCGGGCTCTCCGCCCGGTTTCCGGGGAAGATTCTCGGCGTCGACACGTTCCCCGGGACGAACGGCCGGGTTCGGTTCGACGCGACCGTGGCATCCGACCTGTTCCGGTCGCTGCGCGACGACTTCCACTTCACCCACCTCACGATGGTCGGCGCCACGGACTGGATCGACCACCGAGAGGTCTTCTACGTGCTCTGGTCGGACGCCGACCGCCGGTATCTGATCCTGTCGACCGACCTTCCGGCAGAGTCCCCGGTCATCGCGAGCGCGGTACCGATCTGGCCGTCGGCCAATGCCCACGAACGCGAGGCCTGGGACCTCGTGGGCGTGAAGTTCGAGGGCCATCCCGACCTCCGGCGGATCTTCATGCCCGAGGGCTACGCCTACCACCCGCTGCTCCGGTCGTTCAAGATCCACGAGCCGGAGGACCTGGAGGTGAAGGTTCGCAGTGACTGAGATGTGGGTGAACATGGGGCCCCAGCACCCCATGACACATGGCCTCTGGAACCTGCGGGTCCGGATCGAGGGGGAGATCATCAAGGACGTCGAGCCGGAGATGGGCTACCTGCACCGGGGCATCGAGAAGATCTCCGAGGACCGGCACTACAACGAGATCATCACGCTCATGGACCGGACCTGCTACGTGGCGGGACTCTCCTGGGAGCACCTGTTCATCGTGGCGGCCGAGCAGGCGCTCCACGTGACACCGCCCGAGCGGGCGGAATACATCCGCGTGATGTCGGCGGAGCTCCAGCGCATCGCGAGTCACCTCATGTGGTACTCCGCCTTCGTGCAAGACCTGGGCCTGATGACCCCGTTCCTGTACGGCATGCGGGACCGGGACCTGATCCTGGACCTGTTCCAGAGCTACACCGGCGGCCGGCTGACCTACGAGTACATGCGGGTCGGGGGGGTCCGAAGCGACCTCCCGCTCGGGTTCACCCAGCGGTGTCGTCAGGTCGTCGATTGGTTGATGGACCGGTTCGTGGAGTACGACCAGCTCTGCCTGTCGTCGACGATCTTCCACGAGCGCTGCGACGGCCTCGGGGTGCTCCTGGAGCCGGAGGCGGTCGCGTACGGCGTGACGGGGCCGATGCTCCGGTCCGCCGGCTCCCGGCGGGACCTGCGGAAGGACCGCCCCTACTCGGTCTACGACCAGGTTCAGTTCGACGTCGCGACCGCGACGACCGCGGACGTGACCGGCCGCTACCTCGTACGGATGGAGGAGATGCGGCAGTCGGTTCGCATCGTCCGCCAGTGCCTCGACTGGCTCGACGACCATCCCGGCCCGGTCATGGCCGACCACCTCCCGCGCTGGCTCGGGGCTCCCTACGCCCCGATGGGGAACGAATCGTATCTCCTGAAGCGAAACTACCCCACCGGCGTCGGCCTCTCGATGATCGAGGAGCCGCATGGAGAAGCCGGGGCGTACGTGGTCAACGACGGGGGCGAGCACCCGTACCGGGTGAAGTTCCGCTCGCCCGTCCTGATCAACATCTGGGCGGCCAAGCGGTATCTTCCGGGGTACCGGGTCGCCGACATCCCGCCGATCATGGGGAGCGTCGACGTCTGCGTCGGGGAGTGTGACCGCTAGCGTCGATGTCGAACGTCAGCCTCTATTCGGTCGCGTACACGCTCTCGTCCGTCCTCCTGGGCGCGCTCGCCCATCTCTTCCCGGCGCCGATCCACGGGTGGCTCATCTCCGGTACCGTCGTGACGGCGTTGGCCGCCGTGATCTTCGCGGCGATCCTCCTCCTCGCGAGCATGCTCAACACGATCCTGCTGATCTGGTACGAGCGGAAGCTCCTCGGCCGGTTCATGGACCGACGCGGGGCGATGCACGTCGGCTACGCCGGGCTGCTCCAGAACTTCGCCGACGGCCTCAAGCTCTTCCGCAAGGACACGGTCCGACCGGGACAGGCCGACCCGCTCGGCTTCTGGCTCTCCCCGACCGCCTACATGGTGACGTCCCTCGTGATCTTCGGCCTGCTCCCGATCTCGACCGGCTGGAACGGCGGCTCTCTTCCCTTGACCCTGCTCCTGGCGCTGGTGATCTTCTCCTTCGCGCCGCTCTTCATCTTCCTGGGCGCCTGGGCGAGCAACAACAAGTACTCGCTCATCGGCGGGATGCGCTCCGCCGCCCAGATGATCGCCTACGAGGTGCCGATCCTGCTGGCGGTCGTCGCCGTGGTCGTGCTGGCCGGCACCTTCGACCTCAACACGATCGTGCTCGAGCAGCGGAACTACTGGTTCTGGGCCCCGCTCTTCCTGGCGCTCATCGTCTTCCTGACCGGGATGCTCGCCGAGATGGAACGGATCCCGTTCGACCTGCCCGAAGCCGAGGCCGAGCTGGTCGAGGGATGGAACACCGAGTACGGCGGGATGCTGTTCGCGTTCTTCATGCTCGCCGATTACCTGCGCGCGCTGGTCGGCAGCATCCTCGTGGTCCTCCTGTTCCTCGGAGGCTGGACGCTGCCGTCCTATGTCCCCGCGGCGCTCACCAGCTTCCCGCTCGCCGGCATCGTCTGGTTCATGGTCAAGACGTACCTCGTCTTCGGCCTCTTCGTCTGGGTGCGCGCCTCGCTTCCGCGGATCCGCACGGACCAGCTGCTACGTCTCGGCTGGATGCGGATGGTACCGCTCGCCCTCCTGAGCGTGCTGCTGGCTGCCCTGGTCGTGCTCTCGCACTGCCTCCCGTTGATCGGATGCGTCCCGTCCATGGGGGGCTGACCCGGTGAGCGCGACCCCCGAGGAGTCCCCCGGGAGGGAGGAGAAGCCGTTCCTCTGGGTCACCCGACCGCTCGCGACGGCGGCGAAACAGTTCGTGAAGAGCCTCTGGCGTCCGTCAACGGTGGTCTATCCGTTCGAGCGGCTCGAGGACCCCAAGTTCCGAGGCGAGGTTGCGGTCGCCTCCGGCAAGCCCATCGGCGTCGGCGAGATCTGGGACAACTACCGCGGCGTGCACGCGCTCAACATCAACACCTGCATCTCCTGCAACCTCTGCGCGTTCAGTTGCCCGGACGTCTGCATCGAGATGGTCACCGTCCCGGGCGGGGACCCGAAGCATCCGAAGAAGTGTCCCCAGATCGACTACGGCAAGTGCTCGTTCTGCGGCTTCTGCTCGGACGCCTGTCCGGAGGGCTGCCTGTCGATGACGACCCGCTACGAGCTCTCCGTCCACAAGCGGGAGGAGATGGTCTACTCCCCGGCGCGGATGTTCGAGGTCTACAAGTCGAAGCTGCCGATGAATCCCATCCGGGTGGAACGCCCGGCCAACGAGGACCAGATCCTCCTGGACCCCCCGATCTGCATCGGATGTAACGCCTGCTCGCGGGACTGCCCGACCCAGTGCATCACGATGCTCGACATCGCGAAGCCCACGGCCAAGCCGGGGGAGAAGCTCCCGAAGCGGATCTGGAAGGAGCCGGTCATCAACGATTCCGACTGCGTGCGCTGCGGCACGTGCATCAGCGTCTGTCCCAAGGACTGTCTGTTCTGGGGGACGCGCCAGTGATCCTCGACCTGCTGGCATTTCTCGTGCTGGCGGTCACGGCCGTCGTCACCGCGCTCGCCGCGCTGCTGGTGCGGGAGCTCGTCCACACCATCGTCTGGGTCGCGCTCTTCTTCGTGTCGCTCGCCGGCTTCTACTTCCTCGTCTCGGCGCCGTTCCTCGGGGTGCTGCAGCTCGGCGTCTACGCGGGAGCGGTCACGATCCTGCTGCTCTTCGGCGTCATGGTCACGCGAAAGCGCATCTTTGCCCGGGAGGCGGCCACGGGCCTCGGGCCGGCACCGGTTGCCTTGGCCCTGCTGATCGTGGTCGTGCTCGCGACGGCGGCCTCCACCATCCCGTCCAGCACGACGCAGGTCCACGGCTACAGCGTCGACGCGCTGTCCGCCGCCCTCTTCGGGACCTACGGCGCGTGGCTGCTGCTGCTCGGGCTCGTCATGCTCCCGGCGCTCGCCGGCGCGATCTACCTTGTCCGCGAGGGCCGGGAGTGACCGACCTGCCCCTCGCCGCCTTCCTCGGACTCTCGGCGGTGCTGCTCGGCATCGGGATCTTCGGCATCCTGACGCGTCGGAACTTCATCCTCCTGCTGATCGCGATCGAGGTCGCGATGAACGCGGCGATCCTGAACTTCGTCGTCTTCGGCGCCTACTGGGGCGGAACGCCGGGATACGGCCTGGAGGGCCCGTCGATCGCGGTCGTGCTGGTCGGCCTCGCGGCCACGGAGGTCGCGGTCGGACTGGCCATCGTGCTGGCGCTGAACCGTCTGCGGGGCTCGATCAATGTCGCGGAAGCCACCGTGCTGAAGCTCTGAGGTCCGACGATGTCCGGAACACTCTCGGCACTCTTTCCCTGGGCGTTCCTCGTCCCGCTCGCGCCGACGCTGGCCTTCGTGATCATCGGCCTGTTCGGCCGCCGGATGCAGCGGCTCGAATGGGGGGGCTGGGTCGCGGTCGGCGGCGCGTTCGTCGCCATGGTGCTGGGTGTGCTCATCGCCGTCGGCGAGATGCTCTCCCCCGGCACGTACTCCGACCGGAGCGTTGCCTGGTTGACGCTCCCGGGGAACGGCACCGGCGCGTTCCCGCATGGATTCTCGCTCGTCATGGGAACGCTCGTCGACCCGCTCTCGGCGATCATGCTGATCGTCGTGACGGTCGTCGGATTCCTGGTCATGCTGTTCTCGATCGGCTACATGCATCGGGACCAGGGCCTGCCCCGGTACTACGCCGAGCTCTCGCTCTTCCTGGCCTCGATGCTCGGCCTGGTCCTGGCCGACAACCTGCTCCAGTTCTTCCTCTTCTGGGAACTCGTCGGCGTCTGCTCGTACTTCCTCATCGGGTTCTACTACGCGAAGCCGTCGGCGGCCAGCGCGGCGAAGGAGGCTTTCCTCGTCACCCGGATCGGGGACGTCCTGTTCCTGCTCGGGATCTTCATCTACTTCGACCTGTTCGCGACCGCCGGTCCCGGCGCCGGATGGGCGGCCTCCGGGTTCCTGTTCGTTTCCCACGGCGCCCCCTTCCTCGCGGGGGTCCCGGTCTCCAACGCGACGCTGTTCACCGTGGCCGGGCTCATGATGCTGGGCGGCGCCGCGGGGAAATCGGCCCAGTTCCCGCTCGATGTGTGGCTGCCGGATGCCATGGAGGGTCCGACCACCGTCAGTGCCCTGATCCACGCCGCCACGATGGTCGCCGCCGGCGTCTACCTGCTCGCCGTGGTGTCGGTGTTCATCGGGTTCACCGCCACCGACCAGCTCCTCATCGTCGCGATCGGCGGGTTCACCACGTTCTGGGCGGCGTCCATGGCGCTCGTGCACCGGGACATCAAGCGGGTCATCGCCTACTCCACGGTGTCCCAGCTCGGCTACATGGTCCTCGCCGTCGGAGCCGGGTTCACGATGGTGGGCCTCTACCATCTGTTCACCCACGCGTTCTTCAAGGCCCTCCTGTTCCTGGCCGCCGGCGCGGTCATCCACGCCGTCGAGACGCAGGACCTGTTCAAGATGGGCGGGCTCCGCAAGTCGATGCGGATCACGTCCATCGGCTTCCTGATCGGTGCGCTCTCGCTCTCGGGGATTCCCCCGTTCGCCGGGTTCTTCAGCAAGGACGATGTCCTCGGCAGCGTCTACCAGGCGGCCCAGAGCCATCCGGCCTACTGGCCGTTCCTGATCCTGGCCTACGCGACCGTCTTCATGACGGCCTACTACATCTTCCGGGCCTGGTTCCTCGCCTTTTCCGGGGACCACCCGCGCGACCCGACCCTCCCGCACGCCCACGAGGCTCCGTGGACGATGACCGTGCCGATCGTGATCCTGTCCGGCCTCGCCATCGTCGCCGGTCTCCTGGCCTTCGTCCCGCAGTTCGGCGGGCTCTTCCGGGCCGGCGCGGGCTTCCTGCCGACCCCGGGAGTTCCACCCACCTACACGACGACCTCGCTCCTGCTCTCGGGCCTCTCGGTCGGCCTGGGACTGACCGGTATCCTCACGGCCTACGTGCTCTGGGGCAATGGACGCGTCTTCACCCTCGCCGAGAGCTCGGCAGTGCAGCCGATCCGCCGGCTGCTGCTCGAGCGCTACTACGTCAAGGCGGGGGTCGACTGGTTCGGCCTCCGGGTCGTCTACACCGTGTCCCGATTCCTCGCCTTCGTGGACGAGTACATCATCGACGGCACGGTGCACGGGTTCGAACGGATGTTCTCGGAGCTCTCTACGCGGGCGCGTCGGGTGCAGTCCGGGGTCGTGCTCGACTACGCCGCCTACGTGGTCGTCGGCCTTGCGATCTTCCTCGTCTTCCTCTACCTGGTCGTCCCGGCCTTCCCGGCGCTCGGAGGGGGCTAGCCCGTGCTGCCGATCCTGAGCCTCACGCTGGCGACGCTCCTGATCGGGACGGTCGCCACCTTCTTCGCCGGGCCCCGGGCGAAGTACGTGGCCGCCGCGGTCTCGGGGGTCTTCCTGGCCGAGATCGCCGCGATGTTCCTGATGTTCAGTTGGCCCGGGATCGGCGTCGGGCCGACGCACTTCGCGGAGTCCGAGACCTACGCCTGGATCCACGTCGCGTGGCTTCACGTGAACTACACGGTCGGCATCGACGGAATCTCGCTGATCCTGATCCTGCTGACCGGGATCCTCCAGGCCGTTACCGTCGCGTACTCCTGGAATGAGACCCGGCAGCCCGGGGCCTGGTTCGGGCTGGTGCTCCTCACCTGTCTCGGCTGCTTCGGCGTCTTCGTCGCGCTGGACGTGCTCCTGTTCTTCGTGTTCTGGGAGGTCGTCCTGGTCCCGATGTTCTTCCTCATCGGGTACTGGGGCGGGCCGCGCCGGCGCTACGCCGCGCTCAAGTTCTTCATCTACACCCACGTCGCATCGGTCACGATGCTGGTGGCCTTGCTGGTCACCGCCTTCTATTCCCACAGCCCGTCCCTCGACTTTGCCGGCCTCCAGGGCTCCGCCGCCACGCTCGCGGTGCCGACGCAGGTCATCCTGTTCCTGTCGCTCTTCTTCGGCTTCGGCGTCAAGTTCCCGATCGTTCCGTTCCACACCTGGCTACCGGACGCCCACGTGGAGGCGCCGACCGGAGGATCCGTGCTGCTCGCCGGCCTCCTGCTCAAGCTCGGGGCCTACGGGCTCATCCGCTGGGGGCTCGAGATCCTGCCGAACGGGATCGCGCACGCGGCGCCGGTGCTCTATGCGGTCGCCTTCGCGTCCATCGTCTGGGGCGCCGGGGTCTCGCTCGCCCAGCGGGACCTCAAGCGGCTGGTCGCCTACTCCTCGATCAACCACATGGGCATCGTCCTGCTGGCGATCGCCCTCGACACGTCCCTCGGACTCCTCGCCGCCGTCCTCCTGATGTTCGCCCACGGGATCGTGAGCGCCCTGCTGTTCATGGTCTCGGGCAGCGTCCACCATACCTTCGGCAGCCGGGACCTGGCGTCGGTCAACGGCATCACGCCGACCGCCCCGACGCTCTCGACCATGACGATGGCCGGCGCCCTCGCGTCGCTCGGCCTGCCGGCGCTGATCAGCTTCCCGGCAGAGTTCACGGCGCTCCTCGCGACCTGGGACAAGCTCGGCTACTGGGTGCTGATCCCGCTCTTCACCCTCGTGGTGACCGCCGCGTTCTACATCTGGATGATGCAGCGGCTGCTCTTCGGCCCGCCGAAAGGGATCCCCGCCGACGCCCACGACCTTCCCTACGCCGAGGCCGTCGCGATGGGCGTCCTCGTCATCCTGACGGTGGTCTACGGGATCCTTCCGAACCTGCTGGTCCACTGGATCACGCTCTCGCCCGTGGCGGGGTTACCGTGACGGGGGTCCCTCGATGACGGCAATCCCGTGGACCGTTTTCGTGCCGGAGCTGTTCCTCCTCGGCGCAGCCCTCCTGATCTTCCTCCTCGACTCGGTCGGGTTCCGATGGCTGGAGGTCTTCGGCGGACTCGCCACCGGGGGGATCGTCCTCGCCCTCCTCGCCGTACTCGCCGACCTGCGCTTCGCCCCCCTGGCCGCCTTCGCGACGGTGCCCGCCAACGTCGTCGACGCGCCCTGGAGCCAGCTCGGGGGCTCTCTGGTCGCCGTGACCAGCTTCGGCCTGGTCTTCCAGGCGATCTTTCTCACGTCGGCCCTGCTCGTCTCGCTCTCCTCCCTGTCCCGACCGACCAAAGAGAAGGGCGCGGCGATCTTCTTCGGTCTGCTGCTCTTCGCCACGCTCGGGATGACCCTGGCCGCCCTCTCGGCGGACCTCATCTTCCTCCTCCTGTCGATCGAGATCACCGGGATCTCGACGTACCTGCTGGTCGGATACACCCGACGCGACCCGCGCGGGCTCGAAGCGGCGATGAAGTTCTACATCATCGGCGCGCTCTCGGCCGCGCTCTCGTTCTTCGGAGCGTCGCTGCTCTACGCCGCCTACGGGACCACCAGTCTCTACGCCCTCGGAACGACGGTCGTCTACCTCGGGCACCCGCCCCTCGACGGCGCGACGTCGATCGCCTTGCTCGGCTACGCGTTCCTCATCGTGGGGATCGGCTTCAAGGTCACGGCCGTGCCCTTCCAGGCCTGGGCCGTCGACGTCTACGACGGGGCACCGTCGGACGTCTCGGCATTCCTCGCCGGCGGCTCGAAGAAGGTCGGACTCTTCGGCTACTTCCTCGTCTTCCTGGTCCCGATCCTCTTTGCGGGCCGTCTGGCCACGGCCCCGCCCGCCTGCCCCGTGGGACTGTGCGTCACGCTCCACCCGGACTTCGGCGTGCCGCTGCAGGTGATCTTCGGCGTCATGGCCATCGTCACGATGACGGTCGGGAACGTCCTGGCGCTGCAGCAATCGGAGATGAAGCGGATGCTCGCCTACTCGAGCATCTCGCAGGCCGGCTACATGCTGATCGGCCTCGCCGTCGCGACCTCTCCGGCGATCGCGGGAGCGCTGCTCCAGATCTTCGCCCACGTGTTCATGAAGGCGGGGGCCTTCCTCGTCGTCGGCGCCGTCGCCGGCCTCGGCATCGGGAGCAAGATCGAGGACTGGAAGGGCGTGGGCCTCCGGTATCCCTACCTGGGTCTCTCGTTCGCCGTCATGCTGCTCTCCCTCGCGGGCGTTCCCCTCACCGTCGGCTTCGTGTCGAAATTCGTCCTCTTCTCGGCCGCCGTCCAGGCCCAGGGCTGGTTCGTCTGGCTCGCCGTCGCCGGCCTGCTCAACAGCGCGCTCTCGGTCTTCTACTACGCCCGCGTCCTCCGGGTGATGTACATGGAACGGCCGGAGCCGCGAAGTGCCGCCCTGCCGTCGGGGGCCGTGCTCGGCGGCTCCGAGCCGCCGCTCCTCGCCCTCGGCGGGATCGGCTACGGCCGGGCCATCGCGATCGGGATCGCCGTCGTGGCGATCTTTGCCTTCGGAGTCTATCCCCAGGTCGTGTTGTCGACCTTCCAGAACGCGGCGAACCATCTTCTGCAGGCGCTCTGAGCGCGCCGGGACGGGACCGTGGAACGGTTTGACGTGGTCGTGGTCGGCGCGGGTCCCGCCGGCGCGACCGCCGCCCGCTTCGCGGCCCGCGGCGGTGCCCGAACCCTGCTCGTCGACCAGCGTCCCGAGCTCGGGCATCCCGTGCAGTGCGGCGAGTTCCTGCCGGCGCCGGACGAGCTCGCCGACCTGTTCCCGTGCCGCGACGTGATCGAGGAGGCCTTCGACATTCCCGCCGAGACCGTGCTCCAGGAGACGCGGAAGATGGTCTGCATCTCTCCGCTCGGGCACGAGTACCGCTTCCCGCTCCATGGCTTCGTGGTCTCCCGTCGGGCCTACGACAAGCGCCTCGCCCTCGCCGCCGAGGGGGAAGGCGCGGAGCTGCGGTTCCCGTGTGGAGTTACTCGGGTGCGGGACGATCGCGTGGAGATGGCCGGACGGGAACCGGTGCAGGCCGCCGTCGTCATCGGCGCCGACGGTCCGCTGTCCACCGTGGGCCACAGCGTGGGGTTCCACCCGCCCCGGGAGATGTTCCGGATGATCACCGCCTCCGTCGCCGACGAGGGCCGGCCCGAGATCGAGCTCTACTTCGGACGGCTCGCGCCCGGCGGGTATGCGTGGCGATTCCCGCGGGCCCATGACGCGAACGTGGGCCTCGGGGTCTCGCAGCTCCCGCCGGGACAGCATCTGGACGCGCTGCTCGAAGAATTCGTGGGCCGGGAGGCCTGGGGCCCGGTGGCGGAACGCACCCGGTGGTGGGTTCCGCTGGGACCCCCGCCCGCGAGTGCCGTCCGAGGGCGGGCGCTCTTTGCCGGCGATGCGGCGAACCTGGTGATGGCAACGAACGGCGGCGGCATTCCGACGGCGGTGCTCTCGGGCCGTGACGCCGGGGTCGCCGCCGCCGCCCACGTTCGGAACGGCACGCCGCTGTCGGACTACGACCGACGCTGGCGGGAGCACCTCGCCGCCCCGCTCGAACGAGGCTATCGCATCAAGCGGCTCGCCGACCGGCTCCTGCCGAGCGACCTGCTCGTGGCCGCGGGGATGAGATATATCGGGGGACAGGGTCTCGACTCGATGATGCGGCTTCGCTGGCCGGAGCGGCTCGGGGGTGTCGGCGCGTGACGAGCCCCGCGGACGTCACGACGTCCGAGGTCCCCCTCGAGGTCCTGGTCAGCCGCGCCTTCGGCCCGGAGGCGTTCTTCGAGCTCGGGGGACTCCTGCCGGAGCTCGCCGAGGACCTGAGCGGGATCGAGGACCGGCTGAAGAGCGCCCTCCCCTCCGACTTTCCTCCGCTCACCGAGGCCGTTCTCTACGCGTGCACGACCGGCGGGAAGCGACTGCGGCCCCTGCTCATGGCCGCGGCGCACCGGGCGCTCGGCGCCTCGACGGCCAAACCGATCCACGCGCTGGCGGCCGCCTTCCAGCTCATCCACACGGCCTCGCTCATCCATGATGATGTCATCGACCACGCCGACCAGCGTCGTGGACGGCCCTCCGTCCTGCGCGCCTTCGGCCTTCCGACCGCGATCGTCGCCGGGGACTACCTGTATGTTCGCGCCTTCGAGCTGGCCGGCGAGTACCCCCAGGCCATCATCCTCCGCTGCGGCGAGGCCTGCGCGAACCTGGCCGAGGGTGAGATGCTGCAAGAGGCCGGCCGGTTCGACCTCACCGTCAGCCGGGACCAGTATCTCAGGATCGTGACCCGCAAGACGGCGACCATCGTCTCCGCCGCGCTCGCGAGCGTCGGCGATGTCGCGGGGTCCACGGCCTCCGTGGTCGAAGCCCTCGCCGCCTACGGCCGGGCCGTCGGCATCGCGTTCCAGCTCCGCGACGACCTCCTCGACGCCTACGGGGAACCGGACCTCCTCGGCAAGCCGCTCTACGCGGACTTCCGCGAGGGGAATCCGACCCTCCTGTCGCTCGAGGCCTACCAGCATCTCGAGGGCCGGACGAAGGCCGAGTACGAGCGCCTGTTCGCCCGCCGGGAGAAGCGGCCGCGCGAGCTCGCGCGCCTCCGAACGCTCACCGACCTGACGCCGGCGCCCCGCCTCGTAGAGGCCGAGGGACGTCACTGGGCCGCGGCGGCGATCCACGCGCTCGACCCCTTGCCGCCCGGGCCGTACCGCTCGCTCCTGGAGCGCCTCGCGAACGCCGCCGCCACCCGACGATACTGACCGCGCCATTCGAGCGAAACCTACTTGACAGGTCGTCCGCCCTTGGCCCGACGATCCCGGGGTCGGGGGACTCGATGGCCCGTCAGCTCGCGCAGCCCGCATCGGCCGGGGATGAGGACGACGGTCCGCCGACCGTCCAGCACCTGCCGCCCGTGTGGGAGCGGCAGCTGCCGCCTCCGAGCCTGCCGGTCGGGGTCGCGCTCCTCGCGATCGTCACGGCCGCGGTGGGCGTGCTCCTCATCGTCTCGGGCATCCTGTTCGTCCTCACGTACTACGGCAGCGTCGTCCTGCCGTCCTCGCTGGTCATCCTGCATGTCGGAAACCCGCTCGGGGCGACGGTCCTGGTCATCCTGGGCGCGGTCATCGCCATCCTCTCCTCGGCGCTCTGGCACCAGGAGCTCTGGGCGTTCTACCTGACGGTGGGCTTCCTGTTCCTCGGGCTTGCCTACCTCTTCTTCACCGATTCGATCACGTATCTCTTCGTGATCGTCCTCGTGGTCTTCATCTACCTCATCGCGGTCCGGCATCACTTCTACTGATGCGGGTGCTTCTGGCCCAGCTCGCCCCCCGCCGGGGCGACCGGGAGGCGAATCTACGACGCCTCGAGAGGGTCGTCGGCGCGGTCGAGGCCGACCTCTACGTGCTGCCGGAGCTCTACCTGCTCGGCTACGCCCCCGGGGACCGGGTGCATCGGGAGGCGTTCTTCCGAGAAGACCCGGACGTCCGCCGGCTCCAGCACCTCGCCTCGGACCGGAAGGCGGGCGTCGTCGTTGGCCTCCCCTGGAGGTCGACCGAGCGGCCCGGCGAGGTGCACAACGCGGGGCTTCTCGCGGCACCCGACGGCTCCGTGCAGGTGCAGGTCAAGCGATACCTACCGAACTTCGGCCCGTTCGAAGAGGCCTCCATCTACACTCCCGCGGCGAGTAGCGCTCCGATGCTCCTGGGCACCCATCGGCTGGGCGTGCAGATCTGCTACGACGCCTATTTCCCTGAGGTGTCCCGCGAGCTGGCTCTGCAGGCCGCCGTCCTCCTCGTCGTCCTCTCGGCGGCGCCGGTGACCTCGAAGGGCCTGTTCGACAAGGTCCTTCCGGCACGAGCCGTGGAGAACGCATGCCCGGTGGTCTACGTCAACCGGGTCGGCGTCGAGGATGGGATCGTCTTCGGGGGCGGTTCCGGGGCATGGGACTCCCGCGGCGAGCTGCTGAGCGGGGAGTCGTTCCCGGTGCCGGAGGGAACCCCCGAGGAGCGTCTCGACCGGGTCGAGATCGACCTCGACGACGTGCCCCGATGGCGTCCGTTCCGACCCGTGCTTCGGGATGTGGCGAAAGCCGCATCGCCCGGACCGGCGACCCAGCTTCCACCGGTGTGACAACTCAAACCTATCCGTTATAGCCCGGCAGGTACCGACGCCGGCCAATGCCTCGGTCCGCGACGCTGGCGGAGCAACTGGCGGCGAAGCAACGGGAGATCTCCGTCGCGGAGTTCTTCGAGCGGAACCGCCAGATCCTCGGGTTCGACAACCCCCAGCGGGCCCTGCTCACGACGGTCAAAGAGGCGGTGGACAACGCGCTCGACGCGGCCGAGGAGGCCGGCGTGCTGCCGGACGTAACGGTCGAGATCTCGAAGGACGACTCGGGGCCGGACCGCTATCGGGTCGCGGTCTCCGACAACGGGCCCGGGATCCTTCGGCGGGAGCTGCCGAACGTCTTCGGCCGGCTGCTCTACGGGTCCCGGTTCCACGCCCACCGACAGTCCCGGGGGCAGCAGGGGATCGGCATCTCCGCGGCGGTCCTCTACGCCGGTCTTACGACCGCACGGCCGGCCCGGGTCACCTCGAAGGTGGAAGAGGAGGAGGCTGCGCATCTGCTCGAGATTCTGGTCGATAGCCAACGGAATCTGCCGAAGGTCGTGAGCGAGAAGCTCGACCTCTGGGACCGTCCGCACGGGACGCGAGTCGAGCTGGTCCTCAAGGCCAAGTATGTACGCGGGCGGCAGTCGCCGCTCGAGTACCTGCGGGGCACGGCCATCGTCAACCCGCATGCCCGGCTGGTGCTGGTCGAGCCGGACGGCACCCGCATCACCTTCGAACGGGCCTCCACGGAGGTTCCGGCGGTCTCGAAGGAAGTGCTCCCGCATCCGTACGGGCTCGAGCTGGGTGAGCTGGCAGCCGTCCTGAAGCAGTCCAAGGAAAGGTCGCTCGCCGAGGCCCTGCCGAAACGGCTGGCCGGCGTCACCCCGCGTGCCCTCAAGGAGATCCTCGCGCAGGCGGCCTTGTCCGGAAAGGAGGAGCCTTCCTCCGTCCAGGGGCCGGGCCTCGAACGGCTGCTGTCCGCCCTGCGCTCGGTCTCGCTCCTCCCCCCGTCGGCCGACTCGCTGTCTCCGATCGGGTCGATCCTGATCAAGCGGGGCTTGCGGAACGTCCTCGGGGAGCTGCGGCCCGACTTCTACGCACCGCCGGTGAGCCGCCCGCCCAAGATCCGCGGAGGGTCGCCGTTCCTCGTGGAAGTGGGACTGGTCTACGGAGGATCGCTTCCACCCGACCAGCCGATCCAGTTGCTCCGATTCGCGAACCGTGTACCCCTGCTCTTCCAGCAGGGAGCCTGTGCCATCACCGCCGCCGTGGAGTCGGTCGACTGGCGTCGCTACGGGCTCGAACAGCGCGGCGGGCAAGGACTCCCGACCGGACCCTGCATCGTGCTGGTCCACGTTGCCTCCACACGCATCCCGTTCACGAGCGAGTCCAAGGAGGCGGTCGCCGAGGACCCGGAGGTGCTCAAGGAGCTCCAGCTGGCGCTCCAGGCGACGGCCCGACATCTCAAGGCCCATATTTCGCGCCAGGTCCGACGGCAGTACGCCTCGGAGAAGTTCACGATCATCCGTCGGATCCTTCCCCAGATCGCCGAGAAGGCGAGCCATCTCGTGGGGAAGCCGGTCCCCGACCTCGCGCCGGTCATCACCGAGATCATGAACGTTGTCACGCTCGAGACGCAGACGCCCGAGAACGGAGCGGGTCTCACGATCACCGTCACGAACTACACGCCCCGGGCCCGGGTCCTCGAGCTGTTCGTCGAGATGCCGCCGGAGCTGGTCGGTACGCTCGTCGCGACACCGGCCCTCGACGGCTCGGACCCGTCGCTGGGCCGGGCCTGGTGGACCCTGCCCAAGCTCGCTCCGAACGGGCAGACGCAGCTCGAGCTGCACTGGCCGCCGAAGACCGAGTGCGACGCGGCGGACTTCGATTGGTACATCGCGGGAGTGGACGAGTCCCGGCTGCTCGGGGCCGATGCGCTGCCCGGAGACTGGGACGTTCGGCTGCCCCGCCAGGTGATCGAGGCCGCGGAGGCGGCGGAGGTCGCCTCGGTGGCCGGCGGGCCGTCCGCCGAAGAGGAGGAGGTGGACTACGATGGCGCCGAAAAGACCGCCGAGCTCGAAGAAGACGACTGACGAGCCCGAGGTGCGCCTCGACGCGCTCGCGCCGACCTTCGACCTAGCGGGGCAGATCTATGCCCAGCTCACGAAGGGCGAAGTGCCGCGGATGCGACTCCCGCTCCGGACGAAGCAGAACATCCAGTTCCAGCTCAAGGACGGGGTCTGGCGCCTCGGCCGGGGCACGGGGACGCGCTCGGCTCGCAAGCTCGACGGGGCACTGATGCTGCTCCGCACGTTCTACCTGGTCGATTTCATCCACGAAATGGCCCGGGACCAGAAGACCTCCACGCTCCGGGAGCTCTACTACATCTCCGAGCAGTGGAAGGACGCAAAGTTCCACAGCGAGGATGAGTCGAACCTGCTCATCGAGGACCTGGAGGTGCTCTGCACCCGCCTGCGGGAGGACTTCCGCCTCCACCCCGAGGAGAACGGTGCCTCGGTCATCGGCGACCTCACGATCGAGGAGACCAATCGGAAGGGGATCGTGAAGAAGATCAACTGCCGGGACGACGTCGGTGACGGCGGCTACGCGCTGCCGTTCAACGTCGAGAAGGAGAAGGTCAAGTTCCGCTCCACGAACGCGAAGTTCGTCCTCGCCATCGAGTGCGGGGGCATGGTCGACCGTCTCGCGGAGAACGGCTTCGACGAGGCGCAGGACGCCCTGCTCGTCCACCTCAAGGGCCAGCCGGCCCGGTCGACGCGACGCTTCCTCAAGCGGCTCAACGAGGAGCTCAAGCTGCCGGTCGTCGTCTTCACCGACGGCGATCCGTGGTCGTTCCGGATCTTTGCCTCGGTCGCCTACGGGGCCATCAAGACGGCGCACATCTCGCACTATCTGGCCACCCCCGGCGCCGAGTTCCTCGGCGTCACCGCCTCGGACATCGAGAACTACGAACTGCCCTCCGACACGCTCACCGACCAGGACACCCGGGCCCTCCACGCACTGCAGACCGACCCCCGATTCGGCACCGCCGATTGGCGGAGCGAGATCGACCTGATGCTCAAGAACGGCAAGAAGGCGGAGCAGCAGTCGCTCGCGAAGTACGGGCTCAACTACGTGACGGAGACCTATCTTCCCGAGAAGCTCGGGGAGATGAGCGTCATCTAGGTCCCGCGTTCCGCCGCGGACGGAACCCCGAGCACCCGACGACCCTCGTGCCCCAGGAGACGCCCCTCCTCTCCCTTGGGCAGGTAGAGCCGGTGACCGTCGGCGAGCGAGAGCCGGTGCCAGTCGATGCCCTGGTCCCGGAACTCCTCGGGCTCGAGCATCGTGGCCCCCGCGGCCCGCCGCCGAGCCGGACCGGCGGTCCCGCCCGGCGCCCCGAGGGTCAGGGTGTCGGAGGCCTCCTCGTAGTGCACCCACTCCCGGGGGACCACGACCCGCATCCGCACGAGCTCCGGCCTCAGCTTGGCCTCCGTCTCGGTCTCCGTCCGGGCGAAGATGGCGTACTCGAGGTCCCCCACGACCACCGTCGTGTCGTAGTCGAAGCTCTTGCCGGCGAACTGGAGGACGTTCATCGACAGGGTCTCGTCGTCGACCATGGGTCGGTCACCGGAGGAGCGTACTTAATCCGGGGGTCGCGGGCCGACGCCCGCGTCCCACCTCGCCGCCCGAGGTTTCCACCTCGGAGCGGTTATAAACGGAAGGGAATACCCCGCCTCGTCCTCGAGCGCGAACTGGATGAAACGGAGTTCCCGGGTCTGGAAAAAGCGTGGCCACATGCGCTGGAAGTGGCGCAAGAAGCGGATGCGCCGGCGCAAGCGCGCCCAGAAGATGCGTAAGCAGTAGGGGCCGAGGGGGCCCCCAGGCTCCGCCCGGGATCACCACGCGAGTCGCTCAAGCTCCCGGGACTCCCGGGTGGCCTTCTTCCACTGCTTGTAGTGGAGTTTGCAGAGCGGCGCCCGACGGCCCTCCTCCGAGAGCTCTGGGAAGGCCTTCCGAACCTCCGACCGGGCCAGGGACCGCACCGCCAGCTCCCCACAGCCCGGAATGGTGCACGGGACATCTTCGCCGGACGGCGTCACCGGCGGCCGGCCTCCCGCAGGCGCTGGGCCACGAGCGCGGGAACGTCGTAGGGGAAGTCTGCGACCGTCGCCCCGGCCTGCTGCAGGGCGCTCCGTTTGCTGGCCGCCGTGCCGCGGCCCCGGGCGATGATCGCCCCGGCGTGGCCCATCCGCTTTCCTTCCGGCGCCGACCGACCGGCGATGTAGGCGACCACCGGCTTCGTGAGGTGCTGGTGGATGTACTCCGCGGCTTCCTCCTCCGCAGTGCCACCGATCTCGCCGACCAGCACGACGAGGTCGGTCTCGGAGTCCTGCTCGAACCACGGAAGCGCGTCGACAAAGCTGGTCCCGACGACGGGGTCGCCTCCGAGTCCGATGCAGGTGCTTTGTCCGAGGCCCACCTCCTTGATCCCGTTCACGATCTCGTAGGTGAGCGTGCCGCTCCGGGAGATCACCCCGACGCGACCGGGCCGGAACACCACGTTCGGGATGATACCGACCTTCGCCTTGCCGGGGGCACCGATCCCGGGGCAGTTGGGGCCGATGATGCGGGTCCCCCGGAGACGCCCGTACTGGTACATCGTGAGCATGTCATGGAATGGAATGTGTTCGGTGACGATGACGGCCAGGTGGATCCCGGCGTCCGTCGCCTCGATGAAGGCGTCGCGAGCGAAAGGCGCCGGGACGAAAATCACCGAGACGTTTGCGCCGGTCCGTGCGACCGCCTCCGCTACGGAATTGAAGACGGGGACGCCCTCGACCTGCGCCCCTCCTTTGCCGGGCGTCACGCCGGCGACGACCTGGGTACCGAAGAGTTTCATCTGGACGGTATGGACCGTCCCCTGGTGGCCGGTAATGCCTTGGACCACCACCCGGGTGTCGGAGTCGACGAGGACGCTCACGGGGAGCCTCCCGACCCCTTGCGGAGCTTCTCGGCCTCGACCACGGCCTGGGCCGAAGCCTGGAGGTCCGAGAGTGCGGTAATCCCGGCCGACTCGAGGATTTGTCGGCCCAGGTCCTCGTTGTTCCCCCGGATCCGGGCGACGAGCGGGAACCGATCCGAGTCCGGCACCTGGGTCATCGCCGCGACGAGACCCTTCGCCACGGTATCGCACCGGGTGACGCCCCCGAAGATGTTCAGGAAGACCACCGATGGACGTGCCTTCGCCATCAGCAGGAATGCCTCAGTGACCTTGTTCGGGTCATCCGTCCCTCCGAGGTCCAGAAACACTCCGGGCCTCCCACCGAACTGCGCGAGCACATCGAGCGTCGCCATGGTGAGCCCGGCGCCGTTCGCGATGACGCCGATATCCCCGTCGAGCTGAACGAAGGCGATCTCCTTTTCGCGAGCGATCTCCTCGAGCGGCGTCCGGTCATCGCGGATCTCCGCATACTGAGGGTGCCGGAAGCCGGCGTCGTCCTCGATGATCACCTTCGCATCGAGGGCGACCAGGTGGCCCTCGACGACCGCGAGAGGATTGATCTCCACGAGCTCGGCGTCCTCGCCCTGGAACGCGCGCCACAGAGAATCCAGGAGCCCTCCGAGCTCTTTGGAGGCGGGCGGGGCGAGGCTGAACGCCTCCGCAACGCGCAGCTTCTCGTAGGCGGCGAGGCCGACAAACGGGTGCACCGGAACGCGCACCAGCTGGTCGTCGGACAGCGACTCGATCTCGACGCCGCCCGTTCCGCTGGCGATGAGCAGCGGGACCCTCGCGCTGCGGTCCAGGGCGATCGAGAGGTAGAGTTCCCGGCCGACAGCAACCTTCGGCTCGAGGAGCAGTTCCTTGACGGTCTCCCCCTTGAAGTCCATGCCGAGCATCGCCAAGACCACGCTCTGAAGCTCCTCGACCGTCGTGGCGAACCGCACCGCGCCGCCCTTCCCGCGGCCCCCCGCGAGAACCTGAGCCTTGACCACGACAGGGAGCGGCACCGCCCCGGAACGCACGACCTCGGCGGCTTCGGCGGCGCTCCGGATCACTCGGCCCGTGGGGATCGGGATTCCGTACCGGCGAAAGACCTCCTTCCCGCGCCACTCGGCGAGCTTGACCACTCCCGTCCCTCGGGCGCGCCCGAGCCGGGCCCCTTATTTATCCCACCGGGGGTCCGCGAGAGGGAGCCGCCGTTGGCGTCGGACCTTTTTCTTGCGCTCCTCGTCTTCGCGACGCTCTTTGTCATCGTCGACCCGATCGGGATGCTCCCCTTCTTCGTGGCCTTGACGCAAGGGTTCACGAGCGAGGACCGACGCTACGTGATCCGACGGTCCACGATCTTCGCCACCGTCCTGCTGCTCGCCTTCGCTGTGCTGGGCCGCTACCTGTTCCTGCTGTTGCGGATCACCGTCTACGCGTTCGAGATCGCCGGCGGCCTCCTCCTCTTCGCCATCGCTTTTGACATGCTCTTCGGGGATACGCCCCGGACCAAGCTCAGCCCGATGGACCGGGACGAACTGCTCGCCCGCCGGGAGGAGGTCGGCATCGTTCCGCTCGGGATGCCGCTGCTCGCCGGACCCGGGGCGATCTCCTCCGTGGTCATCTACGCCGAGACCGCGTCCGGCGACCTCGTATCGACGATCGGGCTGTACGTGGCCATCGTTCTCACGATGATCGTCAGCTTCGTCGTGCTCCGACTCGGGGTGCAGATCCTCGAGCGGGTCGGCCGGGTCGGGCTGATCGCGATCAGCCGGGTGATGGGCCTGTTGCTCGCCGCGATCGCCGTGCAGTTCGTGATCGGTGGGGTGACCGGGGCTTTCGGCCTGACGATCCCGTAGCGGCGACAAGCTTCGACCGGAACGCGAGGTCCCGGCCGAGCTCATCGAGCAACCGACCGGCGACGTCCGACTTGGGCCCGCGGATCCAGTGGCTGCGGCCGTCCCGACGGAGCAGCAGCACTTCGGCCGTCGGCGACCCCATGACGGCCCGGTCGTTGCCGACCACGGCATCGAGGCCGGCCTCCGTCAGCAGCCGCTGGGCCTGTTCCTTGAGCTCCTCCGGGCTCCGGCGGCTGACGAGCTTGAATCCTACGACCAGTCCCGGCGGCGGGACCTTCGCGCGGATCTCGGGGAGGATCTTGGGGGCCGGGCCGAGCGCGAGGGTGAGCTTGGGATGCGTCCGGGAGTCGATCTTCTCGGGCTGGGCGGCGACCGTGTAGTCGGCGAGGGCGGCCGGGATCCAGACCGCCTCCGCGGTCCGGAGGGTCGCGGCATTCTCCCGGACGAGCGCCCGGAGGTCCTCGACCGAGCTCCATCGATGGATCGGGAGGAACGAGGGGAGGGGCACGGAGGCGGACCCCATCCACAGAGCCACCTCAGCCCCTCGAAAGTGTGCCTGCGTCGCGAGAGCCGTGGCCGTCTCACCGCTGCTCTCGTTGGTCACCGAGCGCACATCGTCGATCGGCTCATGGGAGGCTCCTCCAATGACCAGCACTCGACGACCGGCCCACGGGCCGCGGCCCAGCCGGTGGAGCACCGCCGCCGCGACCTCCTCCGGGGAGGCGACCTTCTCCTCGTTCTCCTCCCGACGGGGTTCGACGACCTCCACGCCCCAGGCCCGGAGCTGCCGGAGGCTGGCCTGGACTGCCGGATTTTCGCCCATGTGGGCGTGCATCGCCGGCGCGAGCAGGATCGGCACGTGCGCTCCCAGCGCGACGGACGCGAACGAGGTCACGGGAGTGTCGTCGATCCCGGCAGCGATCTTCGAGATCGTGTTGGCGGTCGCCGGCGCGATCAGCAACAGGTCGGCCCGCTCCTCTCCCGATCCGATCCAGGTTACGTGCTCCACGTCGCCCGAGAGCTCCGTGATCGGCGGGTGCCCGCTCGCAAACCGGAGGCTCTCGGGCGTCACGAGGCGGGCGGCCTCCGGCGACATGACGACGCGGACCTCGGCGCCGTGGCGGATCAGCTCCCGCACGATGCGCGGCACCTCGATCGCCGCGATCGAGCCGGAGACGCCCACGATGATGCGGCGGCCCGAGAGCAGCTGCGACCGGCGGCCCCGGATTTGATCGCTCGGATGCATCGAACTTCCGGGCAGGACCGCCTATGGCGGCGGAGACTCTGCCCTCGACCGGAGCGTCCCGGGCCATATAGCGCGTGCCCGCGCCGCCGGCGCGGGGTGCTTTATCTGCCCGGTTGCGTCGGCCGCGACGTGAGCCCGGGCCACCACGCGCCGCCGACGGAGGACGAGGAAGCCACCGACGAGGAAGCGCCCCAGATTCCCTTGCCCGTCCTCGCGACCAAGTCCCTCGATACCCCAGAGCCCTCCCCCTTGCCGGAGGAGCCGCCGCCGGAGCCGCGCCGCGTGCCGCGCGGCGTGGTCGTCTTCGACCTGGACGGGACCATTCTGGATGACCTGAACCACATCAGCGAGGTCGCCGCGGACGTCATGTCCAAGGAGTTCGGCACTCCGCCGGACGAGGCCCGGATCCATTATCTCGCCACGACCGGCCTTCCGTTCGAGGCCCAACTGGCCCAGCTGTATCCGACGGTCCCGGCGGGCGAACGGCATCGGGTGGCCCTTCGCTTCCACCAGCGGAAGGCCAAAGAGGCCTACGGGACCGCCCACCCGTTCCCCGAGATTCCGCGGCTGCTGAAGCGGCTCTCCCAGGAGCAGTGGACGCTCGTGATCTCGACGGGGGCGGAGAAGGAGATCGCGGACCTCCTGCTCGAGCGCGAGGGGATCCGCTACTGGTTCGAGTCGGTGCTCGGCGCCGGTCAGGGAACGAAGCGGGAGCACCTCGCCGAGTACCGGCGTCGGTACCCGGCGGTGCCGGTGTTCCTGGTCGGAGACTCCCGATTCGACATGGAGGCGGCCTCGTCCGTTCCTGGGGTCACCGCCCTCGGACGGGCCTCGAGCCTGCCCGGGTGGTCCCTGGCCCCGAAGGACCTCCAGCAGTGGGGCGCCGCGTGGGCCGACCATACGCTCGCCGGCCTGCCCGAAGAGTTGGCTCGGCTCACCCAGCCCCGGCGGAGCCGGTCGTCCCCGGCGCGTCGCCGACGGAAGTAGGGCCGGGACCGAGACTCTCCGGGGTCGGGGGGTGTCCCCGCTCCCATTTGAACCCGGGTCGAGGGATCCACAGTCCCCCAGGATAGGCCAGACTACCCCATCCCGGCCGCGAGCGAATGACAGCGGTCCGGGAGAAAAGGGTTTTCGGCCGTGCGCAGCGACAGCGACCGGGCGGCGCCCGGCGAACGGTTCAGATCAGGCTCTCTTCCATGACCTCGACGGATTCGACGCCCGGGACCTTGGCGAGGGCTCCCTCGAGCCGGTCCAGGACGCCCCCGGCGTCCGGCATCTCGGCGGCGACCAGGAGCGCCTTGAGGCCGAAGGCGATGTCCTTCACTTGCATCCCTCGGAGACGGACGCCCTCGGGGACGGCGCCCTTGACGCCGGCCGCGAGCGCGTTCATGTCCGTCTCGACGCCGTGCGGCATCAACCGGAGGAGCACGACCACGTCGCCCATCGTCCGCTCCCGCGTTACGGGCCCACGAAACCGCAGTTCTTGCAGGTGTACGGCACGCTCTGGTCCCGGCAGCGGCCGTCCCGGCCGATCGTCTCCGTGCCGCAGGACGGACAGAGGAACGCCGTCGCGCCCGGGCCGGTGAGCCCGCGGCCGCACGAGGTGCATCGGAGTTCCGAACGCGCGAGCATGCTGAGGAGGGCCGGTTACCGGGCGCGCCGGCCGCGGCGCGCGCCCACCACGGACCCCCATATAAAGACGGCCACGGCGAAGGCGGCGATCCCGACCGCGACGTCCAGCGTGTAGTCCGGCGGCGCGCTGGCGATGTAGAATCGTACCGCGTACTGCTGAACGCCGCCCGTGAAGGTCACGAACCCGTGCTCATCGGCCAGCGAGACCGCGAGCGTGTGCCATCCCGGGCTCAGGTGCGCCGTCACGTAATCGAAGCTGAAGGCGTGCGAGGTCTCGGCGGAGAGCGTCGGAACCGACACCTGGCCCACCGGCACCCCGTCCAGCGTGACGGTCATGTTGAACTCCTGGACCGTCGTCGAGCCGGAATACAGCGTGCCGGCGAGCACGTACGGGGCGACGACACTGATGCGCGTCGTGAAGTTCGCCGACTCGTTCGCACCGGCATAGCTCGAGGTGAGCTCCACGCGGAGCGTCACGACCTCGACCACGCTCGGCGCGGTGAAGCGCAGGATCTCGCTGCCGTTGATGAGGACCCCGGTCGACGGATTGATCGATGCCGTCGAGACGTTGTTGCCCGAGAGCGTCGCGTTGAAGGTGATGTTCCCGACCGTCGTGCCGTTCGCGGCCTCGGCCGGTCCGCCCGAGCCGTTCACGATGTACTGCGCCGTCAACGACTCCCCCACGATCGACGGCCCCGCGATCGTGCCCACGAGCGCCGGGGTGCTCGCCGGGCGGATCGCGCCCGACACGCCGAGCGCGAGCCCGGAGACGAGCAGCAGCAGCACGAGCAGGACCGCGAGCGAGGGGAGCACCGGACCGGAGCGAGCGATCATTCGAGGCTACCTGCGGACCCACCGCCGGGTCCGCCACCATCGCACCGTCAGGAGGATCGCCAGGAAGGCGATGGCCGGCAGGATCGCGATCACGGTCCAGGCCCAGTCCGGCAGCACCGGGGGAGTCCCGACGTGCGGCCCGGATACGGTGATCCCGTTCGGAGCGCTCACGACGCCGGTGGGTACCGAGATCTCCGCCGAGGCGATGGCGTTCCCGGTCGTGTTCACGGCCTGGGCCTGGACGGCGATCGTGCCCGGGGGCTGGGCGTACCCGGACGTCGTCAGCACGACCGAGAAGACGAGGGTCTGGCCGGGGCCGATGCTCACGGTCGATGCGGCGGCCGACGACCCCTGGAGGAGGCTCACCGTCCAGCCGAGTTGCTCGAGCTGGACCTGATCGGCGACGGTCACGGCGGCCTGGTAGGGTGTGTTCCCCGTGTTCTCGACCGAGAACTGCACCGTGGCGGTCATCGGGCCGACCGACGCCCCCGAGGGGTTCGGGGTGATCGAGATGCCCGGGACCGGGATGACGTTGACCGTCGGGGACGGGGACGAGGAGCCGATGACGGTGTTCGGGCTCGCGGACAGCATGGCACCCAGGGCCACCGGTGCGTGGTTGGTGGTCGCCCCGTAGGGCACCCGGACCACGACGGTTCCGCCGGCCGTGGAATTGCCGGGTCCGACCCCGAGGGTCACCGTCGTGGGACTGAACGTGAAGTTCCAGCTCGACGGGTCACCGTAGAGCCGGATGGTCACCGGCGTGTTACCGGTGTTCGTCACCGTGAACGAGAAGGTCGCACTCCCGCCGGCCGGCACGGTCGCCGAGGTCGGCGGCAGCGTCGTGATGACGACCGAGCGCGTGTAGGAGGGCACGAGCGTGAGACTGGTGGCCTGGTTCCCGAGGAGGAGCGTCACGGTGCCGGAGGCGGTCGTCGGGACCGACTGACCCACGATGACCGCCGTCCCGTTCCCGACGACGGTCCAGGTGCCGAGCGGAAGGACCCAGGCCGACTGCGTGCCGAGCGCGACCCCGGTGGACGTCCACGACACGCCGGTGGAGCTGGTCCACGTGACATTCCCCGTCGCCAGCGACGATACGCCCGAAGGCGCTACCAGCGTGAGCAGGTCGGTCCACGCCGGAGACAGCGTGACGTTGACGGTGGTCGACGGGAACGGGACCGTGACCTGCAGGAGGGCGGCGAACACCCCCGAGCCGGAGCCCGCGGTCGCGTAGAGGGTGTAGACCCCCGGGAGGACGGCGAGCGAGAAGGCCCCGTTCGTCGTCGTGACCGAGGTCGTATTGGTCGACGGGTACGGGCCCATCAGACGCACCGTCCCCGAGATCGTGAGCGGCCCCCCGTTCCAGTACATCTGGCCGCTGATCCCCGCCGGGTGATAGACGACGGTCAGGGGGATCGAGCAGGTCGATGCGCTCGTGCCGACCGAACAGGTCGTGCCCGCGACGACGGCGTAGGTGGCGTAGCGGAGCACGCCGCCGACGGTGACGGCTACGGTGACGTTGACCGAGGGTGTATACGTCGCCGGGCCGGGGAGCGTAAGGCTCACCGTCCCGTTCGTGGACAGCGAGTACAGCTGGGTCCCTCCGGGACCCGACCAGTAGACGGGCACGGACAGCACCAGCGTCCCTCCGCTCGGGCCGACCAACCTGGCGACGACCGGGACGCCGGTGCTGAGCGTCAACGTCGGCGTCGTGGTGCCGGTGGCGTTCACCGTGACGATCGCGAGCGAGGTGTAGTTGACTCCGCTCACGGACGCAGAGGCGTAGGCGGAGTAGGTGCCCGGCGCGATCCGGAAGCCCGAGAGGTACGTCTTTCCCGTGACGGTGAAGTTGAACGGTAGGCCATAGATCCGTACCTGCACGTCCGACGAGCTCACGCCCGACGGGAGCGACAGGGTGCCGGTCGCGGTGACCTGCCGGTAGAGCTGGACCGTGAGGTTGGTCGGACTGATGCCGACCGGGAGCGTCACGTTGATTGACTCGGGAGGCTGGAGCACGCCGGTCCCGGATGTCGGCGGCGCCCAGGCGGTGATCTGGTACGGACCGGGAGCGAGCGAGACGGAGAATGACGACCCGCCGGTGACCGACCGGCTCTGCGCCGGCACCCCCATCGCGGTCGCGTTGAGCCGCAGCGTTCCGCCGGAGGGAAGCCCGGTGACGGAGACCTGCAGCGTCACGTTGAGCAGCGGGACCACGATCCGGGTGAGGCTCGTGAGCGAGCCGGCCGAGAGGCTACAGGTCTGGTAGCTGCCGAACCCGGTCGCCGACGCGGACAGGCAGTACGTCGTCGAGGACGTCGCCGTGGGTACGAGGAAGCTGACTCCACCGTTGGAGGCCGTGAGCGTGCTGAGCGTGGCCCCGGCCGGGTTCACGGTCAGGTGGACCTCGCCGGCCTGGACCGGATAGAAGGTCCCGCCCGGCACCAGAGCGCCGAGGGTCGTGGCGAAGTTGAACCCGGAGGTGAGCGGGAGCGAAATGGACGTGGTCCGGACGAGATCTAAGTACGCCACGGCGGAGAAGTTGCCCACCGAGGGGGAGACCTCGGTCGCGAGCGCCTGCACACTGTAGTTGCCGGCCGGCGCATAGACCGACCAGGACCCGGAACTGTTGGCGAAGAAGGTGAGCTCATTGCCGGACTTGTCGTAGAGCGAGATCTGCGTCGCGCTGACCTCACTGCTCAGGATCCCGGAGGGCAGGGACGACTGGCCCGTCAGGAGAACCGGCGTGGACAGCTTGAGGGGGGCGACCGTGATGGTCGTGGTCGAACTGGGGAGATAGGCGCTCTCAAAGCCGGTGACGAACGTCGAGCCGACCGGCCCGTAGCCGTAGATCGAGTAGTTCCCGGCCGGAACGGTGGCGTGGACGGTTCCCGTGGCGTCGCTGGTGAAGACCAGGGCGGCGGAGGGCCGGGGAGACTGGGTCGAGGCGGAGCCGACGGTCGACCGGATCGGCGTCAGCCGAACGGTGAAGCCCGGCACCGGGGTCCCGCTGACCTGGACCTGGAAGCTGATCGGAACGACCGGTACCAGCGTGAGCCCGAGCGTCAGGGTGCGGTTGGTGGTGGAGTTGAGCTCGGCGGCGGAGGCATTGCTCGCGAGGGTCGAGCCGCTCACGGCCCGGACACTGAAGTTTCCGGGTACCAGGTTCGAGAACACGTAGCCACCGGAGGCATTCGTGACCGTGCTCTCGGAGAAGCCGGTCGCGTTCCAGACCGTGACCGTAGCGCCCGACACCAGAGAGCCGGAGGGCAGCGTCACCGTTCCCTTGAGCTGGGAGGGAACGAGGCCCGCGGTGGCGTTGGCCATGCCGCCCGCGGGCACGGCCACCTGGCCCGCCGAGAAGGTCACACCGGCCGCCCGAACGCTGTAGTTGTACACCCCGGGCGCCACGTTCGTGAGGTGGAAGCTGCCCGCCGAATCCGTGGTCGCCGTGTAGTTCTGGACCCCGGCGCTGCTGAGGGTGACGCTCGCCCCGACCGCCGGAGGGTCCACGGAGGACTCGTAGGTCTGGTTGCCGGTGGAGTTCCAGTAGACGAAGCCGTCGACGGACCCCGGCTGGAGCACGATGTTCTGCGAGATCGGGACGGCGGTGAGGCTGAAGCCCAGCGCCGGAGCCACGTACAGGTGGATCGACTCGAGGAGCTCGGTGCCGTTCTGGCCCAGGCCCTGCAGGTTCCCGCTCGTGACGTTCAGCGTGTCGTTGCCGGGCGGCAGGATCACGGAATAGGAACCGTCGGCGGAGGTGAGGACCGTCTGGTGGGGGATCCCCCAGCTGTCGTAGACGGTGACCCGGGCACCCGCGATCGGTGAGCCGTTCGGGAGCGTGATCGTCCCCGACAGCGGCTGGCCAGGGTAGTACTCCAGGATGGCCTCCCCGCCGTTGAAGTAGCAGTCCGACCCGAGGTTGGCCGTGCCGTTGGTCTTCGCGGCCAGCGCCTCGGCCTGGGGATAGTTGGTCGCAATGTCACAGTCCGTGGAGGAGGTCGTCGCGGTGGGGGAATAGTAGGCCGTGCGGTAGGTTACCTCGAAGTGCTGGAGCATCCAGCCGGGCTCCGGCGTGTAGCTCGTGAGCGAGCCCTCGAGGCCGGGGATCCCCGGACTGAGGCCGATGTCCGTCCCGTTGTAGCCCATGTAGATCCGGTAGATCATCGAGTTGTAGAACGGTGCCAGCTGATTCAGGACGTAGTTCACGATGCTGACGCCGGAGGGCACCTCGTTGAGCGGGTAGACGTTGCCGTCCGACCCCTCGGCCTCGATCGTGTAGTACGTCGTGGGGGCCCCGTCCTCCCCGATGACGCGGCCGGTCAGTTCGGCCGGCGCGTAGAAGATCCCCGTGTTCGTCCCCGTGAAGGGAAAGAGCCGGTCGTCCACCATCGCGTACCGGATCGTCCACCCGGTGTACGACTGGATGTCGTCGTAGACGGTGGCCACGCCGTTCTCCGTGAGCGTGTTCGCGAGGAACCAGCTCACGGCATCGAACATGGCGTTCGTCGGAGTGATCGTCGAGGGATCCACGGCCAGATACCGGTCGGGGTGGTTCACGACGAGGGTCACGTCGGCGGAGGTGTTCGCGAGGAGCGTGTGCAGCTCGGCGAGGTTGACACCGTCCGACGCCAGGAGGGTGTTGAGTGCCGGGGGCAGGTACGGCAGGTTGGTCGCCTGCTGCTCGGCCGCCAGCAAGGTCGTCGCGAGCACGCCGATCGCCAGGGACTCGTTCTGCGCGAGCAAGAAGTTCCCGGCGGCGGGGATGCCGTTCTGGAAGTTGTCCGCGACGGAGGGATGCTGGCCCTCGGCGATGGCCTGGAACCCGTAGTCCCACCAACTGACGAAGGCGGGACGCGACGAGTAGGCGAGGTTCGTATCCTGGGTGGCGAGCCAATTGTAGCCCGCCTCGTCGTACTGATTCGGCGTGTCGAGGTCGATCCCGGAGGCGCCGAGGTAGAAGCTCGAGGCGTTGCTCGCGTTGGTCTGCAGGAACGAGGGCAGGCTGTCGAAGACCTGTGTGCTGTAGCCCGACTTGGTGTTGTACGGGATGCCCGCGTCGATCGAGTACCAGATGTTCGGCACCACGAGGGCCGTGATCAGGAGGAGGACGAGGACGTGCCGCGCCTTGAACGACCGCCGGAGGGCGGTGAAGGTCCCCCGACTTCCGGCCAGCGACTCGGTCGACCGACGCAGGGTGGAGTAGCCCGCGACGTCCAGGATGATCAGGAGCGCCTCGGCGGGGAGGAGGGCGAACGTCGGGGAACTGACGTAGAAGAACTTCGCCGCCGAGATCGGAAGGTAGATGGTGACGATGGCGAAGACGACGAACAGGGCGTGTTCCCGACGGAACCTCTTCCGAGCGAGGTTCAGTACGAACAGCGCGAGCCCGACGAAGGCGAGGAAGAAGGTCAGGATCCCGTAGGAGACGACCAGCGCATCGAACGAGGGTGCCTGCGCCTCGGCAACGGTCGAGTAGATCAGGGTCTTGGCAAAGTAGCCCTGTCCCGTGATGAGCGTCTGGAACGAAGACGGCGCCAGGACGGCGAGGGCCCCGAAGCCGACTCCGACCACGCCGGCCAGCACCGGGACGGTAACGACCCAGGGGTACTGCCGCAGAATGACGAATGGGAGCAGGACGATCAGGGCGCCGAAGTAGATCAGCAGGGGAAGGTCGAACCAGGTGGCGAAGAGCCCCTGGCCCAGGTAATAGGGCACCGCCATGGGAAAGCCGATGAGCCCGGCGATCCAGGTGACGACGTAGAGATTGACCGAGTCGATCCGACGGATCCGCTCGACCACCATGATGACGGCGAGCGAGATGATCACGATGGCCACGGCCAGCGGGTATCCCTGCCAGGCCAGCGCGAGCGCTCCCAGCGACACCCCGGAGAAGACCGCCCACTTGACCGCCCGCCGCTCCTGACGGACCATCTCGCGGAGACCGACGAGGACCTCCCGGGGATGCCGAAAGCTCTGGATGTAGGTCTTGGAGCTGACGGCCTTCGCCGTCCGAAGATAGGCGTAGAAGTAGATCAGGATGAAGAACGTGTAGAAGGTCAGGTAGTTCGCGTAGCCGAGGTCGGCAGCCTGGATGCTCCCGACGACCCACGGATAGAGCAGCGCCGCGACCAGGCCCATCCGCTTCGAGCTGATCTCCTTCCCGATCAGGTAGATCGGAAAGACGGTCAGCGCCGACCAGAGCGGCGAATCGATGTTGAGCGCGAAGGCGGCGGCATTCGTCGCACTGCCCCCGAAGATCGGCGCCAGCAGGAGCCCGAGGATCGCGTTCATCCAGTCGAACAGCGGTTCGCGCGGGTTGAGCGCGCCGAGGGGGTACTTGAGCAGCGGGTCGTGGATCAGGTTCCGGTGATTGGTCAGGATGAACTCCGTGACCCGCCAGTGGTAGTACGAGTCCGAGCCGCCTCCGTAGACGTACAGCCAGCCATATTGCTCGAAGACGCTGAGCGTGAAAATCGTCCGAACGAGGAAGGCGATCGCGAATGCGGACAGCAGCAGGGTGGTGGTCCAGCCGTAACGGCTCCACCAACTGCCTGATTCCGAATCCATCCTCGGCCGGGTCTCCCGAACCGGCGGGCCGCGCAGACGGGGACCGGTATAAATCCTTTGGGAATTTTTATCGCCGGTGGAGCCCCCGGAACCCGGCCGAGACTACCGGACCACCCGGAAGGCATAGTAGGCGCGGCCGTCGGGCAACGAAAACGGCTCGACTCGGACGCGCATCCCGATGCGACATTCCGGCCACTCGACGCCAACGATCCGACCGAAGATTCGCAGGGGCGAGCCATCGAGCTCGACCAGTCCCACCACCCGGGGGAGCTCCTCCTCAAGTCCGCTCGGCGCCCCCGCGAGAATCGCGCTGAACGCGTAGATGCGTCCGGTCTGCGGGAGGTCGACCCAGGTGAGATCGGACGTGTGACAGACCGGACAGACGATCCGGGGCGGCCAGAGCACCCGCCCATCCTTCCGACAGTGGGTCGAGAGGAACCGGCCCTCCCGGAGCCCCTCGAAGAAGGGAGCCAGGCGGGTTTGTGCCGCCGACTCGGCGGGGTACAGGTCGAGGAGGTACGGCAGTCGAGCCGGCCGTTCCCCAGGCCCGGGGACCTCCCGGGCGGGTTCGGGAGGTAGGAGCTTGGCCTTGCGCGCCTTCGAACGCTTCCGCGGAGCGACCTCGACCACGGCGGTGGGCACGGCGTCAGCCCCCTCGCTCGTACACCATGACCGAGTGGACGTTGGCGCTCCCGCTCAGGTTGTGGACCATGGCCCACTCCGGGTCGGGGACCTGCCGCGCCGGGTCGACCCGATGCGCAAACTGATCGACGACCTCCACCGCCTGGGCGATGCCGGTCGCCCCGAGAGGATGTCCGCAGCCGAGCAGGCCTCCGCGGGGGTTGACCACGACATCGCCGCCGAGGTCCGACCGGCCGTCGGCGACGAAGGATCCGCCCTCGCCCGGCCCACAGAACCCGATCGCCTCGTACTCGATGATCTCGGAGATCGTGAAGCAGTCGTGGAGCTCGGCGAAGTCGAGGTCGCCCGGGCCGATCCTCGCGGACCGGAGCGCCTCCCGCGAGGCCCGAACGAGGCCGCTCCACTGCGTCAGGGACCCCATGTTGGCGAGGTTGTGGAAGTCCGAGTACTGGCCCGAGCCGCGGATCCAGGCGGGCGTGTCGGTAAATTCGGAGACCCGGTCCTCGGCGGCAAGCACCACGGCCCCGGCTCCGTCGGTCATCGAGGAGCAGTCGCCGAGTCGCAGCGGCGGTGCGACCAGAGGCAGGCGGAGCAGCTTCTCCCGGTCGAACTTCTTCTCGTAGAACTGGGCGACCGGGTTTGCGTTGGCAAACCGGTGGTTCTTCTGCGACACGGCCGCGAGCTGCTCGTCCGTCGTCCCGTGCTCGAGCATGTGCCGCTGCGCGACCATGGCGAAGAACGGTGGGGCCGTCAGTCCGTGCGCCGCATCCCAGGGGCGGTCCAGGACACAGGCCATCGCCGAGTTCGCCTCCGCCATGTCCGGGATGTTCATTTTCTCGACCCCGACGGCGACCGCGATGTCCGAGAGGCCGGCGCGGATGGCGGCATAGGCGCTCCGAATGGCCGACTGCCCGGAGGCACAGGCGAGCTCCGTCCGCTGGACGATCCGATGCGGAGCGAGGCCCATCTGCTCGGCGACCAGAGGAGCCACGTGGGACTGGAAGGCGAAGCGCTCCGGTTCCGCCGCCCCGACGAACAGGCTGTCCACGTCAGCGGCCCGGAGGTTCGGTACCGTCCGGAAAAGCACTTCGCCGGCCTCCTGGGCGAGCTCCGCCCAGGTCACTCCTCGCACGCCGAAGGGGGTCAGACCCCCGCCCACGACCGCCACTTCCCGCGGGCCGCTCATCGCCGGGCCCCCGACCGGATCGCCTCGGCCACGAGGTCACCGGCGCCGGTCGTGCTCACGGTCCCTCCCTGGTCGTAGGTCCGCGCGGTGCCGGTTCCGAGGACGGAGACGATGGCCCGCTCGAGGCGATCGGCTTGCTCGGTCATCCGAACGTCCGCTCGCCGGTCCCCCAGCCACCGCAACATCATCTCGATGGCGGCGAAGGTGGCGAACGGGTTGATCTCGTTCTTGCCGGCATGCTTCGGGGAGGAGCCGTGCACCGGCTCGAACATCGCGTGCTGCGCGCCGATGTTGCCTCCGGCGGCGAAGCCCATGCCTCCCTGCAGCACCGCCGCGAGATCTGTCACGATATCGCCGAACATGTTCGTCGTCACGACCACGTCGTAGTGCTCGGGATTCCGCACCATCCACTGGGTGAACGCATCGACGTAGGCATACTCCCGGTCGATCCCGGAGTAGCCGGCCCCCACCTCCTCGAAGACCTCACGGAAGAACTGGCATCCTCGCAGCACGTTCGCCTTGTCGACGCAGGTAACGCGCGACCGATGGTCCTCGGGGGCGCCGCGTCCCCGGTGCTTCGCGAGCTCGAAGGCGTACCGGATGACCCGTTCCGCACCCTTCCGGGTGATGACGCGGGTGTCGACCGCGACCTCCGTTTCGCCCCCCCGACTGAGCGCCCCCCGGATCGGTGTGTAGAGACCTTCGGTGTTCTCGCGGATGATCACAAAATCGACGTTGTCCGGCGTCCAGATCTGCTTCCATTCCCCACTCACGCGATGCCGGACTCCGGGATACAGGCGACAGGGACGGACGTTGGCGAAGAGGTCGAGCCCAAACCGGAGACCGAAGATGAGGCCGGCGCCGGCAATATCGCCGTTCGGCAGCGATACCCCCGGCCAGCCGACGGCTCCGAGCAGGATCGCGTCGGCCGACCGTGCCGCTGCCTCCGACCCCGGGGACCACTCGTGCCCGTGGTCCCGATAGTAGGTGGCGCCCGCCTCGTACTCCTCGACCGACCAGGGAGCCGCAGCTCCCTCGGCGAGCGCATCCAGCACTTGTCGGCCGGCCCGGATCACCTCGGGCCCGGTGCCGTCGCCGGGCAACACCGCGATCCGGTAGCCGGCGTCCTTCATCGGGCCGTGTCCGCTCGCCCGGCCTGCAGTTCGCGTTTCACCTTCTCCACGAGGCCCCCGGCCTCGAGGAGCTCGAGCAGATGCGATGGAAGCGGCGGAAACCCTACCGACGCTCCCGTGCGGACGTTGGTGACGCGGCCGGCGCCCATCTCGATCCGGGCCCCGTCGCCCGCCTCGAACAGTGCCCGGACGCCGGGCGCCTCGATCGTCGGGATGCCGACGTTGATCGCGTTGCGGAAGAAGATCCGCGCGAAACTGTCCGCCACCACCGCCCCGACCCCGATGGCCTTCAACGCCTGGGGGGCGTGTTCCCGGCTCGACCCGCATCCCAGGTTCACCCCGGCGATCACGATGTCGCCGGCCTGCGCGTTCGCGGCGAACTCGGGCAGCGCGATCTCGAACACGTGCTTCTTGAGCTCGTTCGGGTCGATCACGGTGAGGTACTTTCCGCTGATGATCTGGTCGGTGTCGACGTCGTCTCCCAGCGTCCAGACCCGGCCCTCGATGAGGTCGCGCACTCGCAGCTCCTACAGGAACTCGCGCGGGTCGGCGAGCTCGCCTCGGATCGCGGCGGCGACCGTCGCCGCCGGCGAGAGCAGGTAGATCTCCGCGTTCTTGGCGCCCATGCGTCCCGGGAAGTTCCGGTTGGAGGAGGAGGCACAGACCTCGCCGGGGGCCAGGATGCCCATGTTGCCGCCGAAGCAGGCGGAGCAGCTCGAATTGGTGAAGACGCCCCCGGCCTCGGTGAAGGTCTCGATGAGTCCCTCGTCGAGCGCCTGCTTGTAGATCGAGGTGGACGCCGGAGACACGATGAAGCGGACGCCGGCGGCCACCTTGTGCCCCTTCAGGATCCGGGCCCCCTCGCGGAGGTCATCGATGCGGGCATTCGTGCAGGAGCCGAGGAATACCTGGTCGACCTTGACGTGCTTCGGAAGGACCTCTTCGAGGGGTCGGACGTTGTCCGGCGAGTACGGACAGGCGACCATCGGTCCCAGCGCGTCGACGTCGATGTCCACCACCCGCTCGTAGTGGGCGTCCGCGTCGGGGGCGAGGGGATGCATCGGATGCTTCGCGATCTTCTCGAGGAAGGTGTAGGTCGTGGCGTCGGGGGCGATCATCCCGCACTTGGCGCCCATTTCGGTCGTCATGTTGCAGAGCGTGAAGCGCTCGGACATCGACATCCGCTCGATGGTCGGTCCCGAGAATTCGACCGCTTTGTAGGTGGCACCGGTGGTCTTGATCTCGCCCAGGATCCGCAGGATGAGGTCCTTCGCATAGACGCCCTTCCTCAGCGAGCCCCGGACCCTGACGTGGATCGTCGGAGGGACCTTGAGCCACAGCTTGCCCAGCGCCAGGACGGCGGCCATCTCGGTCGGCCCGATGCCGGCCGCCACCGCGCCCATTGCCCCCAGCATGTTGGTGTGCGAATCCGTTCCCACCGCGAGGTCGCCGGGGACCACCCAGCCATGCTCGGCGAGGATCTGGTGACAGATCCCGTGATTACCGACGTCGTAGAAGTGGGGGAGACCCTGCTCTTTGGCGAACTGGCGAAGGATCCGGTGCAGGACCGCCGCCCCCTCGGTCGATGCGGGGACCCAGTGGTCGATGGCGATGACGACCCGATCCGGGTCCCAGACCCGGGAGGCGCCCATGTCGTGGAACGGCTGGACGGTCTGAGCTCCCTGCTCGTGCATCATCGCGAGGTCGACCCGACCGTCGATGATCTGCCCCGGCGTGACCTGCTCGAGGCCGCCGGCCCGAGCAAGGATCCGTTCCGCCAGCGTCTGGCCCGCACCCGTCCCATTCCCCGTCATGCTGCCTTCGCCCCCAGCCCCATCTCGTCCACCAGTTTCCAAAAGTCCGCGTCGGAGATGCCGGGCTGCTCGAACAGGGTCCGGTACTCCTGCAAGAACGCCTCGAGCTCCGACTTGGACCGTTTCTCTGCGCTCGCCTTGAGTCGCTGAAGCAGGTCGACGAGCACCGGGTCGGGGAGGGCCATCCCCCGCTCCTTGAGCTTCTCGACCAGCGCGGACTTTCCGGTGTGCTTCCCCAGGATCATGCGTCGCTGCCGTCCCACGACCTCGGGCTGCACGGGCTCGTAGGTCAGCGTGTGAGCCAGGATGCCGTGGGTATGGATCCCCGCCTCGTGCGAGAAGGCATTGTAGCCGACGACCGCCTTCGTGGCCGACACCGGGACCCCGGAGATCTCCTCGACGAGCCGCGAGAGCTCGTAGAGCCTGGACAGGTCGAGGCCGGTCCGGACCCCGTAGAGCTTCTCGAGGCAGAGCACCAGCTCTTCCAGCGAGGTGTTGCCCGCGCGCTCTCCGAGCCCGTTCACGCAGACGTGCGGGCTCGTGACGCCCTCCTCCAGCGCGGTGAGCGCGTTCGCGGTGGCGAGTCCGAAGTCGTTGTGACAATGGACGGACCAATCCGTCGGCGCGACCCTCCGGTGGAACTCCCGGAGATACCACCGGAACGTCAGCGGGGTCATGATGCCGACCGTGTCCGAGATCACGAGACGATCGGCCCCGACCTCCTTCACCGCCCGGTAGAGCCGCTCCACGAAGTCGAACGGGGCGCGCACCGTGTCCTCGGTGACGAAGGCCACGTGAAGCCCCGCCTCCTTGGCCTGGCGGACGCAGCTCGTTGCCGCGCGGAGCACGTCGTCCTGTGTCATCTTGAGCTTGTACCGCAGGTGCACGTTGCTCGCCGCCACGAAGATGGCGATGTGCGTCGCCCCCGATCGGACCACGGCGTCCACATCGGCCGGGACCGTTCGGGCCGCGGCGAGGATCTTCGCCTTGAGCCCAGCGTGGGCGACGAGGTGGACCGCTTCGGCTTCCTCGGCGGATACGACCGGGATGCCCGCGTTGATGACAGAGATGCCCATCTCCGACATGATGCTGGCGAGCCGTAGCTTCTCGTCGGGCGTGAAGTGCACGCCCGGGGTCTGTTCTCCGTCGCGCAGGGTCTCATCCCAGAAGACGATCGGGTCGGGGATGTGTCGCTCGGAGCGGGTACCGGAGTGAAAGTTCTCGACGAGGCCCTCGTCAGCCATCGGCACTCAGCGAGCGGCCGATGCGACATAACCTTTCGCGAGAAGCGTGTTCGTACGTTAGCGTACGACCGTGGGACGCGCCGGCAGAGCGTCAAATCGTACGAGTTTCGCTATCGGCGGCCAGAGAGTTAGACCACCGTTAAATACGAGCGCTCCCTCGAATCGATGTCAGTAGCTGCGTAGCGCATCGGATTGGTATCTGCGATGTCAACTTCAGCCTCTCAAGTCCCTGCTCAGCCCACCGAAAGCGAGAGCGCTCAACGGCGCCCGCCCAAGGAGCTCGCGGACGTTTCGGTCATTGTCGGGGGCCAGGGCGGCGACGGAACCCTGACGGTGGTCGACCTGCTCGGCCGGTACTTCCGGAAGCGTGGACTCTACGTCTACACCTCACGGAATACCCTCTCCCGCATTCGAGGGGGTCACGCCGACGCGAACGTGCGGGCCTGTCGCGACCCGCGCGCTGCCATCAAAGCGAAGGCGGACCTGCTCCTGGCCTTCGACCAGGAGGCGATCGACGTTGCCCGTCCGGAGCTCGACGCGGACGCGCTCGTCCTCTACGATTCTACGTCCTTCAAAGCCGACTTTCCGAATGCCCTGGGCTTCCCCTTCGCCACACTGGCGGGCGGACAGCTCGGACAGCCCATCTACAAGAACACGGCTGCGTACGGCGCGATCACCGTCCTGATGGGCTTCGATGACGTCGTGGCGCGCCAGGTGATCGAAGAGCGGTTCAAGCGTCGGGGCGCCGAGGCCCTGGACAAGAATCTCAAAGCCCTCGAGATCGGCCGCCGAGTCGCGCTCGAGGTCCCGTCCGCCGTCAATCGGTGGACGCTCCCCGAAGGCGACGCGCATGGGTTGATCCTGACGACCGGGAACCAGGCGACCGCCCTAGGGTTCGTCGTCGGGGGCGGCCGGTTCTTCGCGGGCTATCCGATCACACCGGCCACGGAGATCATGGAGTACCTGATGCGGTACCTGCCGAACTACCACGGGGTCGTTCGGCAAGGCGAGGACGAACTCGCCTCGATCAACATGGTCATCGGAGCGGCCACCACCGGCGCCCGCGCCATGACGTCCACCAGCGGTCCGGGACTGTCGCTCATGACCGAGGGGATCGGCCATGCCGGAACGGCCGAGGTGGGAGTACTCATCGCGGACTGTCAGCGGGTGGGACCGTCCACCGGTCAGCCGACCCGACACGAGCAGTCCGACCTGGCGCATCTGGCCCACCTGGGCCATGGGGAGTTCCCGAAGTTCATCCTCTCGCCGGGGTCGGCGGAGGACTGCTTCTATCTGACCGTGGACGCTCTGAACCTTGCGGAGAAGTGGCGGCTTCCGGTCATCCTGCTCCTCGACCAGGCGCTCTGCCAGAATGCGTCAACGGTCGCGGCGTTCGACCTGTCCCGAGTGAAGGTCGAGCGTCCCAGCGTGCTCACGCCGGACCAGGTGGCCAAGCTCGATGCCTACAAGCAATACGCGTTCACCTCGCACGCCCCCGCGCCGTTCGCGCCGCTCGGAACCCCGGGCGTTACGTCGCAGATCACGGGGAACGAGCACGACGAGTGGGGTCACGTCTCCGTGAACCCCGTGAACCGGCACAAGATGATGGAGCAACGGATGGGGAAGCTCCTGTGGGCGCGGGACGAGCTGCCGCGGCCCCACTACTTCGGCCGGAAGGAAGCCCGCCTGGGTCTCATCGGATACGGGAGCACGAGCGGCCCGATCCTGGAGGCGATGGACCTCCTCGACACCGAGGGCATCGCGACGAAGTATCTCCAGGCGCGCACGCTCTTCCCGGTCCAGCAGGAGACGCTCGGTCCATTCCTCGACTCCGTCGACCTCGCGTTCATCGTCGAGCACAACTACACGGGGCAGCTGGCCCGGCTGGTCCGCGAAGAGATGCCCCAGTATCACTCGAAACTGCGGTCCGTGCTCAAGTACGACGGGTACTCGTTCCGGGCCCCCGACATCGCGGGGCCGATCCGGGAGGCGGTGCATGGTTCAAAGCGCTAAGCCGACGGCGAATACCTGGTGCCCGGGCTGCGGCGACTTCGGCGTGCTCGCCGCGGCGAAGAAGGCGTTGCTCGACCTCAAGATCCCGCCGCACGAGGCCGTCCTCGTGGGTGGCATCGGCTGCTCGGGCGGCATTCACAACTTCATCGACATCAACGGGGTGCACGCGCTGCACGGACGACTCCTCGCCCAGGCCATCGGGCTCAAGCTCGCTAACCCGCAGCTCACCGTACTCGCGGCCGGCGGGGACGGCGACGGCTACGCCATCGGGATGGGGCACTTCATGCACGCGTTCAAGAAGAACGCCTCGATCCTTTACATTGTGATGAACAACGAGACCTACGGCCTGACGAAGGGCCAGCCGTCGCCCACGAGCCAGATCGGCTTCGAGGGGAACATCGAGGCGCCGTTCGACGCGATCCTGAGCGCGCTCTCGATCCCCGCGCCGAACTTCATCGCGCGCACCTTCTCGGGAGACCCGAAGACGATGACCGCGGTGCTCGAGGAGGCGATCCGATTCAATCACGAACGACGCGGCTTCGCGTTCGTCGAGGATCTCTCGCCCTGCGTGACGTACAACGACACGTACAAGCTCTGGCGGGAGAAGGTCGTGGACGTCTCGAAGCTCCCCGGCTACGACCCGACCGACCGCAAATCGATGTTCCGCCTCTACCTCGAGACGACCGAGGCGGGCAAGATCCCGATCGGGGTCTTCCACCGGCCGGCGGAGGTCGCGCGCGCCGGCCTCGAGGCGAAGCTGCTCGGCGAGAACGTCGGGCCGGCGCGCTCGGAGATCTCGGTCGAGTCGAACCTCGCGGCCTACCAGAAGCTCCTCGCGGGCGTCGCGTAGCGCCGGGCTCATCCGCCGCCGCGCGCTCGGCGGTCGGCGACGGGCGATGTGGATCGGCATCGACGACACCGACAGCCCGCGGGGGGGGTGCACCACGTGGGCGCTCACCGAACTGATCGCGG
>JASHPT010000160.1 GCA_030037955.1 Thermoplasmata archaeon | reverse complement strand
GGTCGCGTCGCAACGACACGACGACGCCGCCGAGCACCGTCTCGACCGTCTCCGCTTCCTTCGCGTCGGCCGCCGTCTCGAGCGCATGCTGCGCCGCCCCGTAGTGTGCGAGGATCGCATCGGCCGTCCCCCGAAGCCGATCCGCCTCCGCTCGGAGGGCGGCGATGGCGGCCTCCTGTTTCGACTCTTGCCGACGCAGGTCGGCCATCGGGTCGGCGGGCGGAGGCGCCGCCGGCGAACCGACGGAGGAGAAGTACGTGTACGCGGCGTCTGAGAAGCGCTCGGTTTCCTCCACGACGACATCGGTCGACCGTTGCCACCGCGCCGAGCGGAAGGGCTCGACGTCCACCCAGCCGCTGGCGTGGCGGTAGAGAAAGCCCCGCGGACGATCCCCGACCTCCCGCAGCAGCTCCGCAATCGTGTGGTGCAGCGCCTCGGCGACCGTCGACGCCTGGAGGGTCGCCGGTTCCGAGCCCGCGACGCTCGACCTCTCGAGAATCTCCTCGGCCAGCGGCGCCCCAAACCCGAGCGGCGCCGCGAGGGTCCTCACGCGATCCGTGCGCGACCGCGTCAGGCCCGCCTCGAGCTCCGCGACTCCCATCGCCCACGGGTCCGAGTGCACGGGCGGCGGGACGTACTCGACCCCCGGCCGGAGCGCCCGGTGCGCCCAGGATTGGGCGTGGGCGACGGCGATGATCCGGCCGTCCTTGACCAGGACGAGATTGCCCTTCCCGAAGAACTCCACGACCAGCTGGACACGAGACGCACCGGCCGGACGCGTTTCCAGCTCGAGCAGGCGTTCCCCCCGAGGCTCTCCCACGCCCGTCAGCGGACTTCCTCCGAGGTGCTTCCGGAGCTCGCGCGCGAGATGCCCCAGCTCCTCCGCGTGGGCTGAGGGCGCCGCTCGGAGCGCCCCGAAGCGTCCCGCGACGAGCAGGAGGGCCCACTTGCTCCGGGCCTCGCCCCGGAACGTGAGCTCCCAGGCGTCCGGGCCCACGTCGAACACCTTGTCGATGAACAGCCGCCCCGCGGCTCGCAGCTCGCGAACTAGCGCGAGGGTGTCGAGGGAGGTGAACCGGTCCTTCGCCGGGGCCACCTCGACGGCGGTCATGCCACCTTCGAGCCGGGTCAACCGCTTAAGGCTTCGGCGCAATCGGCGCTCCGTGACTCTACCGGACGGACGATCGGCCACGGATTGGGTACAGGTCGCCCGGGACCTCGCCTCCGATGTCGTGCGTCCCCGGGCGGCGGCGATGGACCGCGAGGATCGGCTGCCCGAGGAGATCCGACGGGAGCTCGCCGCCCGCGGGTTGATGGGCCTCACCGCGCCGACCGAGTACGGAGGAGCGAACGCGGACACCCGCACGGTCGCTGCCGTGCTGGAGACGCTGTCGGTCGCCAGCGCCGCCGTGGCGACGATCCTGTCCGTCCATCTCGCCGTCGCGACCGGGCCGGTCGTGGACCACGGGTCCGAGACGCAGAAACGGAGCTGGGTACCCCACCTGGCCAGCGGCGAATGGCTCGGCGCCTTCGCGTTGACCGAACCGTCGGTCGGTTCCGATGCCGCCCACCTCACGACCCGGTACACTCGGGTCGACGGAGGGTTCCGGCTGCGCGGGAACAAGATGTTCACGACCAGTGCGGAGAGCGCGGACCTCATCGTGCTGTTCGCAACCCGCGATCCGGAGATCGGACCGCACGGCATCAGTGCCTTTGCCGTGCCGAAGGGGACCCACGGCCTGTCGGTCGGCCAGCGGCTCGACAAGCTCGGACTCCGGGGAAGCGAGACCGTGGAGCTGGTCCTCGAAGACGTGCAGCTGCCCGAGGGTTCGCTCCTCGGGGCCGAGGGCCACGGGCTCCGCATCGCCCTGCAGGCGCTCGCCGGCGGACGAATCGGGATCGCGGCCTGCGCCCTCGGGGTCGCCCGGGCGGCCTTCGAGGAGATGCGAACCGCCGCAGCCCGGGAACCCGAGGATTGGAAGCGATCGGCGGTGGCCCGTGCCTTTGGCGAGCTGTCGGCGGCCGCCACTCTGGTCTACCATGCCGCCGACGTCAAGGACCGCGGGCTGCCTTTCGTCGACGAGGCGTCGGCCGCAAAGCTCGTTGCCTCCCAGGCGGCGATGCACATCGCTTCCATCGGCATGGACGTCGCCGGCCCGACCGGAACTCGGTCGGGGAGCCCGGCGGAACGGCTGCTGCGGGATGCGCGCGTCTTCCCGATCGTTGAGGGAACGACCGAGATCCAGGAACTCATCCTCGGCCGGAGCCTCGTCGACCGAACGTAGACGAAACCCTTTCAATCGCCGGAGGGTCGAGGCCGCGTGACCCGCCGGGAACCCTCGACGTCGGCGTCCGACCGGGTTCCGTTCGAGGGTCTCGGCCTCGACCCGGAGGTTCTCTCGGTCCTCCGGGCCCAGGGGATCGACTCGCTCTACCCTCCGCAGGCCGCGTCGGTCGCTGCGATCTCGCACGGTCGCAGCCTGCTGCTCGCCTGCCCGACGGCGAGCGGGAAGTCGCTCGTCGCGTATCTCGCCCTGCTGCGAGCCTTTCGCCAGGGCCAGGCGGGTCTCTACCTGGTGCCGCTTCGGGCGCTGGCGGCCGAGAAGTTCGAGGAGCTCGAGGCGTTCAAGGCCCTCGGACTGCGCGTCGGGCTCTCGATGGGGGACTTCGACATCCCCGCCGAACGCTTGGCGAAGCTCGACGTCCTCGTCGCGACCAGCGAGAAGGCCGACGGCCTGCTCCGGCACGGCAGTCCCTGGCTCCGACGCGTCGGGGTCGTCGTGGCGGACGAGGTCCATCTCCTGCGGGACCCGGACCGCGGACCGACGCTCGAGGTGACGCTCACCCGGCTCCGACGGATGAACCCTGACCTCCAGGTCGTGGCTCTCTCCGCTACGATCGGGAATTCGGAGGAGCTCGCGGACTGGCTCACCGCCGAGCACATCGCGAGCGACTTCCGGCCGGTTCCGCTCCGCTGGGGTGTCTATCGCGACGGCCGGATCTCGTTCACCGACCTCACGAGCCGGAGCATCCCCGGCACGGGCGAGCCACTAGCCCGCCTGGTCCGGAGCGTGGTGCAGGACGGGGGCCAGGCGCTGGTGTTCGTCAACTCTCGGCGCGGCAGCGAGCAGGCAGCCCAGCAGCTCGCCCCGACGGTCCGGGAGACGCTGGCGCCGGCGGAGCGGGCCGCCAGCGCCGAGACGGCCCGGGACCTGCTCTCCGTCTCGGAGGAAGAGACGGAGGGAATACGTCGGCTGGGCGCGCTCGTCCCGTCGGGCGTCGCGTTCCACAACGCGTCGCTCACGAACCCCGAGCGCCGCGTGATCGAACGGGCGTTCCGGGATCGTCGCCTCAAGGCCCTGGTCGCCACACCGACCCTCGCCGCGGGGATCAACCTGCCGGCCCGCCGGGTCGTGGTGCGCGACCTGAACCGCTACGACGACCGGATCGGCATGCAGGCCCCGATCCCGGTGCTCGAGGTCCAGCAGATGTGCGGCCGCGCCGGGCGGCCACGCTTTGACCCCAGCGGCGAGGCCGTCCTCCTCGCGCGCGACCCGGAAGAGGAGGAACGGCTCCTCGACACCTACCTCAGCGCGCCGCCGGAGCGGGTCGAGTCCCGGCTCGCGGCGGAGCCGGCCCTCCGGATGCACCTCCTCGCCCTGGTCGCGAGCGGCGAGGTGGGGTCCGAGACGGAGCTCGAGCGATTCTTTGGGGCGACGCTCTACGGCCATACGCTCCCGATGGCGGAGCTGAACGACCGGCTCGAGACCGTCCGCGACTTCCTCGAACGCAACGGCTTTCTCGAGGTCGGGCCGCGGCTCCGGGCCACCCCGTTCGGCCGCCTCACCAGCGACCTCTACCTGGACCCGCTGAGCGCGCTCTACCTTCGACACGCTCTCGAGAAGGCGCCCCGCGGCGTGCGGCCGTTCGCCCTGCTGGCCGCGATCGCCGCCACCCCGGACCTGCCGCCGTCCTTCCTGCGCCGCGGAGAGGAGCCGGAGCTGCTCGAGCGTTTCCAGGACGAGGAGGCCGAGCTCCTGCTCAAGCCGGAGGAGGAGCCGCTCTCCCTCGACCTCGAACTGTTCCTGGCGACCCTGAAGACGGCCGCACTCCTCGAGACTTGGGTCGACGAGCGGCCGATCCTCGAGATCACTCAGCGCTTCAATCTCGGGGCGGGCGATGTGCGGACCAAGGTCGAGGATGCCGAGTGGCTGCTGTTCGGCATGGGTCGACTCGCCGCCCGTTTCCGTCGGGACCTGGCGCGTCCGATCGACGAGCTGTCCCTCCGGATCCGCTACGGAGTCCGGTCCGAGCTCCTCGACCTGGTCCGGCTCCGGGGCATCGGCCGGGTCCGTGGCCGCGCGCTCTTCTCGGCCGGGTTGGCGGACCGGGAGCAGGTCGGAGCCGCGAGCCGGGACCGGCTCGCTGTCATCCTCAAGTCTTCCGCCCTCGCGGACTCCGTCCTCAGGCAGATCCGTCATCCGTCATCGAGAACGGAAGTGCCGCCGGTTCCGCTCGGCGGGGCCGAGCCTCCGACTCCCACTCCTCCAGCGGAGCGGCCCACAACGGGAAAGGGGCGACCGAATTCCCGGCGACTGGAAGAGTTTGGCCCGGGTCCGTAGAGCCGTCCTCGGCCCCGAGGGGCCGGACGAGCGCCACCATCGAGAGGCTTCCGCCGGCGCCCCCGGTACGGACGGTCCGACGCACGACCCCGGCGCGCTCGAGCCGGATGATCCGTCGCCAGAACGTCGTCGCCGGCATGGCGGTCTCGCCCTGCGCCTTTGCGAACCCGGACGCGCGGTCCCGGAGGTCCCCAATGCGTACCGGCACGCCCTCCTCCATCAGACCGAGGGCCGAGAGCAGTGGGGGTTCGATCGTTAGGGTGGACTGCACTCCCGAGATCGGGTAGACAGGCCCGACCGCCGACACCTCGGGGCCGACCAGCTCGCGTCGTAGCATCTCGATCGCGCGCCGCGCCGAACCCCCGGCTCGGACGGCGCGATGGGCGACGCGGCTCACCCATTCCGTCGGGACCGTACGTCCGAGGGCGCGCTCGGCACGGTCCCGCACGATCACGGAAAGCTCTCCCTCCGCGTACGACGGCAACCGGAGCGTTCGGGGGCCCAGCCGCTTGCCGACCCGAGCCTTCGAAACGAGGTGCAGCGTCTCGCCGCTCCCGGCGAGCACAACAGCGAGGGGGGGAAGGCCGGCGCCACCTTCGGGCAGGAAGCCCTCCGGGTCCACGAGGCCGGCTACGAGACGAGAAAGGTCGGGACACCCCGGCCCGATGTCGTCGAGCACCACGACGGCCGGCGTGCCGGTCGCCCGGAGTCGTCGTAGGAATCCCGCCAGCAGCTCCGAGACGGAAAACCCTCGGAGCTCGTACTCTGGATCCAGGCACTGCAGCAACGCCCCCGCGACACCCTGAGGACCGTGGACCTCGGGTACTCGAACGTGAGCAACGATCGGTCGGCCCGAAGCGGGGGAGGCCGGCAGCGAGACGGTCCACTCCGCCGCCGTCAGCCGAGCGAGGGTCGATGTGCCGCACCCCCGGGGTCCGACTACCACGGCGGATCCGGCGGTCGCTGTCTCTGCCGTGGGCTCGGTGAGCCAGCGAAGCAGGGACACGAGCTGATTCCGGCGGCCGAAGGGGATCGGCGGCAACCAGTCGGGGGCGAGCACCTCGGGGTGTACGGCTCGGAACATGAAACAGAGATTTCCTTACTCCTATAAGAAATCTCATAGACCAGCGTTCAAGACGGTCCGGCGTCCGACTGGCCGTGGTCGGATTGCCTGCGGGCCGGAAAGCGTCCGCGTAAGGTCTTAAGTCGAGCCGGGCTCGCCGCCGACGGAGGACGACCGTGTCGCATCGGGTCACATTGATTCCCGGAGACGGGATCGGACCGGAGGTCACGCAAGCGGCACAGGTCGTGGCCGAGGCGACCGGCGTGACCATCGACTGGGAGGTCGTCGAAGCCGGAGAACCGGCGATCCGGGCCTCCGGAACCCCTCTGCCACCGGCCGTGCTGGATTCGATCCGTCGGAACCGGGTCGCGCTCAAGGGGCCGATCACGACGCCGATCGGCAGCGGGTTCCGGTCGGTGAACGTCGCGCTGCGCACGGAGCTCGACCTCTTTGCGTCGGTCCGGCCGGCCCGTGCGATCGCCGGAGAAGGGACCCGGTACCCCGAGACCGACCTCATCGTCGTCCGGGAGGCGACCGAGGGCCTCTACTCGGGCGTCGAGCACTGGGTCGACAAGGAGCACTCGGCCGCCGAGACGGTGAACGTGATCACCCGTCGCGCATCGGACCGGATCATCAAGTTCGCCTTCGAGCTCGCGCGCCGGGAGCACCGCAAGAAGGTGACCGCGGTGCACAAGGCGAACATCATGAAGACGACCGGCGCGCTCTTCCAGACCGCGTTCCGTGAGATGGCGGCGAAGTATCCGGACGTCCCGTCGGACGAGCGGCTCATCGACAACATGTGCATGCAGCTGGTGAAGAAACCCTCCGAGTACGACGTGATCGTCACGACCAACCTCATGGGCGACATCCTGTCGGACCTCTGCGCGGGTCTCGCCGGCGGCCTCGGCGTGGCCCCGGGGGCGGTCTACGGCGAGCGGATCGCCCTCTTCGAGCCGGTCCACGGGTCGGCGCCCAAATACGCGGGCCAGGACAAGGCCGACCCGGTGGCGGAGATCCTGAGTCTCGAGCTGATGATGCGCCACCTGGGAGAGGTGGAGGCCGCCGACCGGATCTGGCGGTCGGTCTGGGAGGTCGTCTCGGAGAAGCGCGTCGTCACCTACGACCTCGCCCTCCCCGGGTACACCGACAAGCCGGTGCCGGCCTCGAGCTGCTCGGCGATGGCCCGGGAGATTGCCCGCAAGATTCCGCTGGTCGACCTCACCCGTCCGGCGCCGCGGCCGTCGGCCACGGGCGTCGGGCCGGGCGGAGACTCGGCACTCGAAACCGGTTGACTCCCTCTCGGCGTGTCTCCCCCGGCGGCAGGCTTAAGCCTCCTCGACCGCCCTTCTTCCCAAGATGGCCGGCGACGCGCGGGCGGTCCGCATCCGGCGGGGCCCGGACGGCGGGACCTCGGTCGCGGACACGGCCTCCGCGGTCGTGCCTTCCGTCGCGTCTCGCCCGCACCCGAATGCGGCGGGCGGTGCGCGGGCCCTGCGGATGTTCCTGTTCTTTCTGGTCGGTCTCGCGGTCATCTACGCCTTCTTCCTGGCCTACGCAGTAACCTCGCTGTCTCGCGCGTCGAACGGGTCGGTCGAAGCGGTGCTCACGATCTCGGTCGTGGTCGCCCTCGGGGTCGGCTGGTGGGTAACCTTGGGCCAGGCACCGACGCTGGCCTACGTCGAGGGAGCCCAGCTGGTGGTCCGGGAACGGACGGGGCGAAACCGACGGTTCCGCACGGACGAGCTCCGGATCCACCTGCTGCGGACCAACCCGGCGAGCCTCCTGAGCCCGGAGCCGACCGAGTTCGTCGAGCTCTCGGTGCCGCGCGGGAGCCGTCGCACCTATCTCGTCGGCAGCCACTTCTTCGACTTCGCCCACTGAGGGCGCGTCGGCCGGTTCACTCGAGCAGGTCTTCGAGCTCGCTCGCGACCAGCGTCAGCAGCTGGTCGAGCGACCGGTTCTTGAGTTCCACGATCT
>JASHPT010000159.1 GCA_030037955.1 Thermoplasmata archaeon | reverse complement strand
GGACTCGTCCCCGTCCTGACCCCCCATACGCTGCTCGGGGTCCACGTGTCGGCCTCCACGAGCCTCAACCCGAACTCGAATCGGAAGGTGCTTGCCGGCACGGCCGAGGAGGCCATCGCACTCGGGGCGGACGTTCTCTCCGTGCAGGTGAATTTCGGGATTCCGGAGGAGGGAGACATGCTGCGAGACCTGGGCGTGGCGGCAGACCAGTGCCGCGGCGTGGGACTCCCGCTGCTCTGCATGGCCTATGTCAAGAAACCCGGTGGGGGCTCGCCGGAAGAACTCCGACATGCATGCCGGGCCGCGGCGGACCTGGGCGCGGACATCGTCAAAACATCGTATCCGGGATCGCTCGAGGAGTACGGTAAGCTCGTACGGACCACTCCGGCCCCGCTCCTGCTCGGAGGCGGAAATCGACTCGAGGACGACGGCGCCTTTCTGAGGTTGGTCCGGGAGACGGTCGACGCGGGAGCGGCGGGAATCTGCATCGGACGGAACCTCTTCCAGCGGCGTCCCGTGGAGGCATTTGCTCGACAGGTGGCGGCAATCCTCCACGGCCCGGCCTAGGGTGTGCTGGTGTCTCAGGACCGGATCGTCGTGGCACTCGCGGCCTCAGACGCCGAGGCGAACCACGCGATCCTCGAGCAGGCACGTCGGCGAGGTTTCGTCCGTTTCTGTACCGTCGATCCGAGCCTGGGGCCCCCGCTTCCGGGGGAGACCTGGTATCGGGCGACTCCCGACGAACTGCTCGCGCTCTCTCCAAGTCCGGTGGGGACGCCCGCGGCGGTGCGACTTTTCCGGATCCGGGATCCCGCGGAGCTGGTTCCGGTGGTCACAGCCCTCGAACGAGGAGATCCAGTAGCGGTGCGGTGGAGTGCCGAGCGGGTCATCCCTCTCGAAACGCTCGTCGCTGCCCGACGCCGCGTCGGCACGTTGTGGGTCGTGACGGCGGAGGGTGCCGACGTTCCGGCGTTCCTGGGCGCCCTGGAGCACGGCGCCGATACTGTCGTCGTGGAGATTGCCTCTCCGGACCTCCTCGAGGACCTGGAGAACCGGCTCGATCAGGTCCGAGCCCATCTCGCATGGGAACGGGTCCGCGTTGAGTCGGCATCGCCGGCGGGCATGGGCGACCGGGTCATCGTCGACACCACTTCGTTGCTCTCCCCCGAGGAAGGGCTGCTGGTCGGAAGTACGGCGGCCCTGCTGTTCCACGTCGCCAGCGAGGCAGAGGGGTCGCGTTACACGAGGCCGCGGCCGTTCCGGGTGAACGCCGGGGCGGCGCACTCGTATACCCTGCTCGCGAATGGCGAAACCCGGTACCTCAGCGAGCTCGTGGCGGGGGACGCCGTGTTGGTCTGCGCGCCAGAGGGCACCGCCCGGAGCGTGCGGGTTGGCCGGGTCAAGATCGAACGTCGACCCCTCACGCTGGTCGTCGGCGAGTACGGTCGTCGGCGGCCCACGGTCTTTCTCCAGCAGGCCGAAACCGTTCGTCTCTCGACGACGACCGGGAGGGCTCCGACCGCCGAACTCCACGCCGGAGTGCTGGCGTGGGCCGTCGCCCTGTCCGCGGGTCGTCACCTCGGCAAGGCTGTCGAAGAGAGTATCGAGGAACGATGAACGCCCCGCCACTGCTCATCGCGACCTGCCCGGGCCGGACGATCCCGGCCCTCCGGGCCGAGATCCAGGCAGCGACTGCGGCCGGGGCGGATGTTGCAGAGATCCGGCTGGACCGGCTGCCTCCGGCCGAGAGAGAACATCTCACCGCACTGTTTCCCACTCCGCTGCCACTGCTCGCAACCGTCCGGTCTACCGTCGAGGGTGGGGAGGGCCCGAACGACCCCTCCGATCGTGCGCGGGACCTCCGGGCGTGCCATCGTCTAGGGTTTCAATTTCTGGATCTCGAACTCGCCCGCGATAGCGCCCTGGCGGAGGAGTGGGGGGCGGCGGAGGGCCCCGCGCCCCGAATCTTCCTGTCGGCCCATCGCTCGGGGAGAACGTCGACGGAGGATCTTCGCCGGCTGCTCGAGACCTCTCGACCCCCCGGGGCTGTCGTGAAGCTCGTGCTACCCTGCACGTTCAACCGACTGTGGGAGGACCTTCTTCCCGGCCTCCAGCCTCTCGATCGCTTCGCTCCCTACGTACTGCACACCACGGGTACGACCGGCCCGCTGCTCCGAGCGTGGGCGGGGCGCTTAGGGATGTCTGCCGTTTTCTCGAGCCTCCCCGAGCGGTTCGGTGACGCCGAGACCGCACCCGTGGAACCGGCTCAGATCCCGGTCGACCGGCTCCGAGGGATCGTAGCCGGAGGGTCGCATGGCCCCCTCTTCGCGGTGGTCGGCAAACCGGTCGCGCACTCTCGGTCGCCAGGCGTGCACTCCCTGTGGTTCCGTGCCGAGGCGCGGTCGGCTCTGTTTGTCGCACTCGAGTTCTCGGACGCCCAGGAGTTCGCGGAGAGCGTAGGACCCCTCGCCGACGGTGGCTTCCGGGGCCTCAACGTGACGCACCCCTGGAAACAGGTCGCGCTCGGCCTCGCGAGTCGCGCCGGTGCCGCGGCCGAGGCCGCCGGTTGCGCGAACACCCTTACCCTCGATCACGAGGAGGTGGCTGCTGAGAATACGGATGTGGCGGCGGTACGCCGACGTCTCCGGGAGCTCCGGGACGCGGGGACCTGGGACGACTCCCCGGTGACAGTCCTGGGGGCTGGCGGTGCGGCGCGAGCGGTACTGTCCGCCCTCGCGACGGTCGGGGCTTCCGCCGTCGTCGTCGCGCGACGTTCGGAGGCAGCGGAGGCGCTGGCGCGAGAATTCGGCGCGACCGTGCCCGCCGCAGGCTCGCTCCGTCCCACGCGTCTCGTCGTGCACGCGACGCCGGCGGGGCGCGACGGGGAGGGTGCTCTCGCGCTGCCCTGGGAGAGCGTCCTCGGGCCTGAGACCCATGTCCTCGACTTCGTCTATGCCCCTGCGCATCCATTCTTGCAGGCGGCCGCCCGGTCGAGAGGGGGGACCTACGAGGACGGCTCGCGGCTTTTGGTCTACCAGGCCGCCGAGAGCTATGCGATCTGGTGGGGGTCACCGCCCTCGCGGGACCTGCAGGAGCAGGCACTCCGGGAGGTCGTGTGCGCGGCGTAGGCCACAGCTCCGGCGCGGTGACGATCGTGAACGCCCTCCCGACCGGATTCGGCTGCGCGGTAGCGGTTTCCCTTCCGGTTCGAGCCGACCTCGAGCTTCGACGCACTGCCGAGTCCGGGACCGACCGAGTCCAGATAGACCGGGCGGCGGACTCCGCCCTGGTGCGCGAAACACTGCACACCGGCCTGTCCCGCTTCGCCCAAGGCGAAGGGTTCTCGGGCGAGCTGCGCCTGACCTCTCACGTTCCGGTGGGCCGGGGGCTGAAGAGCTCCTCGGCCGTCAGCGTAGCCGTCCTGGCGGCGGTGGCGGACGCCCTAGGTCAGGACCGGTCGGCCGTAGAGCTCGCCCGTCTGGCGTCCGAGGTCGCCCAGGAGATCGGGCTCAGCGCCACGGGCGCCTTCGACGACTGCCTCGCCAGCCTCCAGGGCGGTTTGGTTCTCACGGATAACTCGTCCCGGACCGCGCTTCGCGCGCGCCCGTTCGACCCAGGTCTTGAGGTCATTCTGTGGATCCCGAGGTCCGTGCATGGGGCCTCGACCAGCTACTTGGACCGATTCCGTGAGCACGCCGCGGCCGGCGCGGGGGCCGTCGGGGCCGCGCGCGCGGGGGACTGGCCCCGGGCCATGAACATCAACACCACCCTCGTAGAACGCGTCATGGGCTATCAGTACGGCGAGCTCCGCGAGTCTCTGCTGCGGGCCGGAGCGTTCATGGCCGGTGTGTCGGGAATGGGCCCAGCCCTTGCAGCGTTTGTGACTCCCGATACGGCGCCGGGGGTTCAGGCCCGGATGCCGGACCACCAGGGCGAGATCCTACGCGTCCGGGTCCGGCCGGATGAGAGTGGGTCCCAGGGAGGGCCATGACGGTCCGCAGCGTTCGGCCGGCAGTCGTCCGCGGGAAGATCCGTGCACCGCCCTCCAAGAGCTACACTCATCGTGCCCTCCTCGCGGCCTATCTGTCGCACCGACCCTGCGAGGTTGTGCGGCCGCTGACGTCCGAGGACACCCGCGCGACCCAGGACGGCCTCCGCGTACTCGGGGCGAGGATCGGGCAGACCGCGCACGGCTGGAGCATCCGCCCGGAAGAGCCTGAGCGCAGTCGGCGTCGACTCGTCGTGGACTGCCGAGAGTCAGGGACGAGTCTGCGGTTCCTGGCGGCAGCGGCAGCACTGGAGCCTCGCCGGATCCGATTGAACGGGTCGCCGGGGTTGGCCCGCCGTCCGAGCGAACCGCTCTATTCCGCGCTGCGGTCGTTGGGCGCCGATGTGGTCACGCCCTCGACGGGGTCGTCGGTCCCTTGCACAGTCTGTGGGCCGATGGAAGCCGGGCCGGTTCGGTTGCCCGGTGACGTGAGTTCCCAGTTCGTGTCAGCGCTGCTGTTGGTCCTCCCCTGCCTCGCGGACGAGTCTCGGCTCCGCCTGGTGGGTCCGGTGGTGTCTCGGCCGTACATCGACGCCACGATCGCCACCCTTGCGGCCCGCGGCATCCGTGTCGTTTCGGACGGACGGGAATTCCGGATCCCCGGCGGTCAGGCGTACGCGCCCGGACGGATCTCCGTGCCTGGCGATGCCTCCTCGGCGGCCTACCTCTGGGCGGCCGCGGCGGCCACCGGTGGAAAGGTCGCGGTGGCCGGACTGACCGATGCCCTCCCGCAGGCCGATCTCGCCATCCTGTCCGTGCTGCGGTCGATGGGGGCGACGGTCGGCCCTGCGGACGGCGCGATTGCCGTTGAGGGCCCTCTGTCGGGCCCCATCACCTGTGACCTCACAGATTCGCCGGACCTGTTCCCGCTGGTCGCTGCCCTGGCCGCGCTCGTGCCTGGTCGGACGAGTCGCCTGTGCGGCGCGTCTCACGTGGCCTTCAAGGAGTCCGACCGCCGGACCGAGTCCGCGAGGCTCGCAACGGCGATGGGCGCCCGCGTCCGGGTGAGCCGCGACGCATTTGAGGTGGAAGGCGCGGACAAGCCGAAGGCCCTGGACGTTCCGGAGCTGGGAGACCATCGACTCGTCATGGCTGCGGCGGTCGCCGCATTGGCGCTCCCCGAACCCTCTCGCATCGGGCGGGCGGAAGCGGCCCGCAAGTCCTATCCTGACTTCTGGCGGGATCTGAGCCAGCTCACCGAGGGAGCGGTCGCTGCCCCATGATGAGAGCTGGCGACCGGTACCGGATGGAGGTCTTCGGCTCGAGTCATGGACCGGAGGTGGGAATCCAGATTGACGGCGTGCCACAGGGCTGGGCGATCGAGCCTGCCCTGATCCAGGCGGCCCTCGATCGCCGTCGCCCGGTGGGCCGACGTCTGGCGACGAAGCGGCAGGAGGAGGATCGGCTCGTGATCGATGCCGGGCTGGTCAACGGCCACTCCACCGGCGGCACTCTCCGGATGCATGTCGCCAACGAAGACGTCGAGCGGGCCCCCTACGACAGCCTCCGGGACACACCGCGGCCTGGCCACGCCGATTACCCAGCCCGGGTCCGGTACGGTCCGGACGCCGATCTGTCGGGGGGCGGCATCTTCTCGGGCCGGATGACGGTGGGTCTCGTCATTGCCGGGGCGATTGCCGCTCAGCGGTTGGCACTCGAGGGTGTGCAGGTCGCCGCCTTTACCGCGGCGATCGGGGAGTGCGAAGCAACCGTCGACCCGGAGATGCCGGTCGACGAACTTCGCCGTCGGCGCGACGCCACGGAAGTCGGGTGTCCGGCCCCGGACGTCGCGGCTCGCATGGAACAGGCCATCGCGTCCGCGCGCCGGCAGGGTGACAGTCTCGGAGGCATCGTGGAGACCCGGATC
>JASHPT010000158.1 GCA_030037955.1 Thermoplasmata archaeon | reverse complement strand
CCCCGGCGATCGGCCCGGTGGGCTCGAGTCATCGAAGCGAGCGCCGACGAGGCCGAACAGAACGGCTTCAGTCCGACCTGGGTCGAGCGGGTGGACCGGTGGAGCCATCGGATCCGGGTGTCGCTCGATGCCGAGGAGCTTGCCGCCCATTTCACCGAGAAGGTGCCGCTCTGGGACGTCCGTGTGGCGCCCGGGGCTCGGGAGAGCCTGGCCCAGCTTCGCCACGATGGCATCCGGCTGGCGATCGTGTCCAACGCCACCCACGAGCCCCCGGAGGCGGTACGCAAACTGCTGCGGGCCCACGGCCTCGACGAGCCCTTTGACTCCGTGGTCCTCTCCACGGACGTGGGCCGGGCCAAGCCCCGGCGCGAGCCCTTCGACCGGGCTCTGCAGTTGCTCGGCGCACGGCCCGGCAGCTCCGTTCACGTGGGCGACGCCGAGGCGGACTTCCGCGGTGCGATCGCCGCGGGAATGCATCCGCTCATCTTCACGGGCCTGCGGCGGTGGAAGCCGGAACGACTCCGGCTGTCCCCGCCCCCCTGGCTCGGCAAGGTGCTCCGGGTCAGCCGATGGAGCGAGGTGCCGAGGACCTGCGCCTTCTTCGGCGCACTACCTCCCGTGCCTCAGCTTTCTTGAACGGACCAAAGTCCGCGGACCGGGCGGTTCCTGCTAGTGGGAAAACGGGGCGGCTTCCCCTCCCGAGGAAGCCGTCCCGCCGGTACGCGTTGGCCTCGGGTACCGATCGATCGGCCTACTCGGGTGGAATCTCCTTGAACGCCATGTCCAGCGGCCGGCCCTGGGCCTTCCGCCAGAACTTGGCGATGAAGTAGATCGCGGCGAAGATCAGGATGAACGCGGCCACGGCCTCGATGGCGAGCGGCGTGTTCGCGCCGTAGACCGGGTTGGTGAGCTCGTAGTAGATGACGAGCAGCGCGAAGACGACGGTGCCGATGCCGGTGAGCGAGATCACCGGGATGCCGGCGATCCGGTAGTTGGCCGGGCTCGCGTCGTGGATCTTCTTGAGCCGGTACGGGAACACGATGGCGGCGATGCCGACCAGCAGCAACGGGGTCAGACACGCGTACCAGGTCAGGACCGTCGAGAAGAGGTAGATCTTCGCCGCCGTATACGGGAGGTTCAGCAGGATGAGGGAAATCTCGCTCAGCACGACGAGGACGATGATCGCGTTGACCGGCGTGTGGAAGCGGGGACTCACGTTGGAAAGCGACCGCGGGAGCACGCCGTCGAAGCTCCAGGCGAGCATGCTCCGGGCCCCCATGTAGTAGAATCCCGGGATGTAGATGCACATCTGGAGCACGCCCATCATCGCAACGAATCCGATGATGAACGCGTTGTTCGTGAGCATCAGCGACAGGAAGTTGGCGTAGGGGAGCACCGGGAACGACGTCAGCGGAACCTGGTTGTAGATCAGGTAGTCGGTCGCCGAGACGAACGGCTCGCCTACCGTGTGGTACAGGGCGGCGAAGAAGACCGCCGTGAGCGCCATGGCGGCGAACATCGCCCCGAACATTCCGTAGAGGGAGTTCCGCGCCGGTCGGCGGATCTCACCGCCGAGGTAGGTCGAGGCGATGAAGTTGAACCCGTAGAGCGAGAACACGGGGAACAGGAGGATCGTGGCGTGGAAGCTGGTCGAGCTCGGATTGGCCCAGCCCAGGCCCTGGGCCGTGGTGAAGATCGTCTGGTAGTAGTTCGCGCCGTAACCTTGGGAGGCCGCGAAGGCGTTGAAGTCGCTGACGAACGTGGCGTGGCTCGCCGATACCAGGAGCCCGATCATCGTCAGGACCGCGATGAAGACGAGGATGTAGACGATGTTCTGGATCCGGAAGTAGAACCGCTTCCCCAGAATGGTCGGGATCGCGAGCAGCACGATCTCGAACGTGCCGAGAACGAACGTACCCGTGACCGTCGAGAGCCAGGTGGCAGCGCCCGTGAGCGCGCTGCTGTGGGTCAGGACGCCAATCAGGAGGAAGCCGACCGAGAGACCGGTGGTCTGGATCGTGACCCCGGTGATGCCGTTGTAGATCAGTAGGGTGAGGATGTAGCCCGCGTTGCCGATGAACCCGAGGGACGGCAGGAGGCTCCGGGAGACGAAGACATAGTCCCCGCCGCTGCGGGGCATCGCGACGTGGAAGGCGTAGTACGTGTAGATGAGCAGGATCGAGAGGCCGGCAGTGATCAGGAACGCCAGGTAGACGTTCCCGCCGATGAGCGGAGCCAGCGAGACGACGAAGTAGAGCTCGAAGAGGAACCCGAGGATCGCGAAGTTGAACAACGCGACGTCCCACGTCGACAGCTCGCGGACGAGGCCCGTAGCCTCTCGTTCGAACGCATGGACCGGGGCTCCCCCTGGGGCGGTGCCGGACTCGGCCGTCGAAATCACCTATGCCGGAGGTCTCGGAGGGAATTCTCCGATTTAAACCTGTGCGACGTTCTAACATGTAGTACTCGGCATATGCCGTCGGTACACAGTGGTCCCGCGTGGTCTCTCCGCCGGGCCCGACTCCGGACACTGTCGAACGCATCCTCCTAATACGAACGGGAAGTCTTTGGGGATCCTGATGTCCACGAGGACGATCTTCTACGTCGCCGACCTGCATGGGTCGGAACCGGTCCTGAACAAGACCATCAACTCGGCGAAGTTCTACGGCGTGGACACGATCGTCATCGGCGGCGACATCACCGGGAAGCTCCTGATCCCGATCGTGGACATCGGGGGAGGCCGCTACTCGCTCGAGCTCTACGGCGTGCCGACGACGATCGAGGCGAGCCAGCTCGAGGAGACGAAGAAGAAGATCCGGGGCACGGGGTCCTACTGGACCATGGTGAGTCGGTCCGAGTACGATGCCCTGGCGACGAACCCGGCCGAGGTCAAGCGCCACTTCCTCGACAAGATGCTGGAACACCTCGAGGCCGTCTACCGGAAGGCCGAGGAACGGCTCAAGCCGACGGGCGGCAAGATGTACGTGCTCCCGGGGAACGACGACTACGTCGAGGTCGCGGACTTCCTGCGCTCCCGCTCCAGTGACGTGGTCGTGAACTTCGAGCAGCAGGTGGTCGAGCTCGGGGACTACCAGCTCGCCGGCTACGGAAAGTCCAACCCGACGCCGTGGCACACCCCACGCGAGACCTCGGACGAAACCGTTGGACGGGAACTGCGTCAGGTGATCGCGACCGCCGACCCGGCCCGTACGATCCTGGTCGCGCACGCACCCCCCGCCGACACGACCATCGACAAGGCGCCGAAGCTGACGGCCGACATGAAACCGGTCACCGGCGGAGGGCACATGGAGATGGTGTCGGTCGGGAGTGCCGAGGTTCGGAAGGTCATCGCGGAGTTCGAACCGGTGGCGGCGCTCCACGGTCACATTCACGAGTCGCCGGGCGTCGACACCGTGGTCGGGCAGCACCGGAAGAAGGTCCCGGTGATGAACCCCGGGAGCCAGTACAGCTCGGGCGTCCTGCAGGGCATCCTGATCCGCTTCGCGGACGGCAAGGTCAAGGACTACAACTTCACGACCGGGTAGTCAACCGGCGGACGGGGTACCCGCCAACCGAGCCTTGAGCTTCGCCTCGAAGTCTGCCGGGTACTCCTGCATGGACTTGGCGACCAGGTTGTTGATCACGTAGCGGAGCGGACCCTGTCCGTCGTAGGTCAGGTGGAGCTCCACCCGCGTATGGGACGGGTCCTGCGGCAGGACCTGCATCGAGCCCGAGATCCGGACCTCCTTCGCCACGGCGGTGAACGTGACCTTCTCGGGCGGCGTGGCGACGTGCTCCACATCGAACGTGAGTTCCCGACGGATCAGGCCCTGCTTGACCTCGACCTTCCAGATGGCCTTGGTCGGGGAAAGGTTCTGCATCGAGATCACCCCCGGAATCGTCGCCGCCAGGAAGTCCGGGTCCGTCAGGACCTGGAAGACCTGGGTCCCCCCGGCGGGAGCGTTCAAGGTCGCGCTGACGTTGGGCGTTCTCTCATCCTCCCGGGGAAGGGGGCCGAAGAGTTCCGTTCGCTACATAAGCGCAATTCTGCGCACGAACGACCCCGCCGAGCCACCGAATGCCTTTAGGGCCCTGAGACTCGGGAACGTGCTGGCACCTCGATGACGTCCCGGTCCAACTCCCGTGCAGGCCTCACGATCAACGACCCCCGGGTCAGTCAGCGCGTGCAGGGGTTCCCCGAGTCCGTCATCCGCGAGATGACCCGGATCGCGGCGCTGCACCCGGGGACCGTGAACCTGGCGCAGGGCTTCCCGGACTTCGACCCACCCCAGGAACTCCTGGAGGCGGTCAAGCGCTCGGTGGATCACGGCGGAAACCAGTACTCGATCACCTGGGGCGACCCGGGCCTGCGGGCGTCCATCGCCCGACGGGCCCGCGAGTTCAATCACATCGACTCCGACCCGGAGAAGAACCTGGTCGTGACGTGCGGCGCGACCGAGGCCATGATGGCCAGCATGCTCTCCCTGATCGACCCCGGGGACGAGGCGGTGATCTTCGAGCCATTCTACGAGAACTACGGGCCGGACGCCCGGGTGAGCGGAGCCACACCGCGACACGTACGGCTCGAGTGGCCCGACTGGCATTTCGACGAGGAGGCGCTCAAGGCGGCCTTCACGCCCAAGACCAAGGTGCTGGTCCTGAACACGCCGAACAACCCCACCGGGAAGGTCTTCACCCACTCCGAGCTCCGCCTGCTCGCCGACCTGTGCACCGACCACGATGTCGTCGCGGTCACGGACGAGATCTACGAGCACATGGTCTACGACGGAGGTCGGCACATCTCTCTCGCGACCGTGGGGTCGATGGCGGAACGGACCGTCACCATCAACGGACTCTCGAAGACCTACTCCGCTACGGGCTGGCGGGTCGGCTGGGCCATCGCCCCTCCCACCCTCGCGACCGCGATCCGACGGGCGCATGACTTCCTCACGGTCTGCGCGCCCCACGCCTTCCAGCTTGCCGGGGTGGCCGCCCTCGCCCTGCCGCAGTCCTACTACGACGAGCTCAAGCGCAGCTACCAGGCCAAGCGGGACCGGCTCGTCACCGCGTTGCGGGCCACCGGGATCGAGTGCCGGCCCCCGGGCGGGACGTACTACGTGATGACCGACTTCTCGGCGTTCCCCTTCGACGACGACTGGGACTTCGCCATGCATCTCATCGATACCTGCGGGATCGCCACGGTGCCGGGCAGCAGCTTCTACTCCGACCCGAAGCTCGGCCGGCGGAAGGTCCGCTTCGTGTTCTGCAAGAAGGAGTCTACCCTGGACGAGACGGCCGCCCGCCTCCGGAAGCTCCGGCCGCTCGCCGCGTAGCGGATCCCGGCGTTCACTGGTTTAAGCCATCCCGCATGCTAAGGGAGGCGGAGGCCCTCGACCGCCGGCCCGTTCGGGCCGGGGAGAACGACCCACGATCGCTGCCACGCGGGCCACCGTCATCCTGGCCGCGACCGTCCTGGCACTCCTCGTCCTGATGAACGTCGGGCCCTCCGTGAACTCGACGGCGAGGTCGGCGGAGCCCCGAACCGTCGGCGCCGAGACGGCCCGCACGAGCCCGGTAGCTACGGCGGCGGCAGGGAGCTCGGGCCAACCGGCCGGGCTCCAGTGCGACGGCGTCTACTGGGCGAGCTGGGTCTGGGCCAACTACTCGCCGTCCTGGTGCTACGGCCACGACGAAGCGACGATCAATTTCATCTCGGATGCCCCGGGCTCCGGGGAGGACGCGAACTACTCGTTCAACCTGCCCGCGGACGGAAACTACAC
>JASHPT010000157.1 GCA_030037955.1 Thermoplasmata archaeon | reverse complement strand
GGTTCGGCGCTCAGGAGCTCGGTTCCCTGACGAACCAGCGAGAACCGTGTCGACCGGAACGCGAGAGGATTGAAGTGGAGTTCACCCAGTTCCGTGCCATTCGGATCGGTCAGCGTGAAGGGCAGGTTGTATCCGATCAGATGTTTCGGACGCTGCTGCACCACGAACGCGAGCGCTCGCTCCTGGGCATCCACCAGAACGTAGTTCATGCGCAGCGCCTCCACGCCAGTCCCGCTACGTCGGATTCGAGCGCGGACAGCGCCCGACCCATCGAGGATGGCGTACGAGCCCAGGAACGGCTGGTCTAGCGATTGTCGGAAGTCAAGCTCGCTTGCTCCGAGGAAGGGGTCGGATGCCGGCAACGGCGCCGCCGGAGCCGCCACGGCCGGCGATAGTTTCCGCGCTACATAACCGAAGATTCGTCTTCGAAGGGCGGCATCCCCGCGGCAGTCGCTCCCTGCCAACCCGACGACGAGAGGTCAGATTCGCTTTCGATGCGGTTCAGAGACCAAAACTGCAACCGGGCCGTCCGCGGGAAGGCGGGCCAGTCGTCAGCGGGCCGTTCCTTTGCCACGCTCATGCCTCCACCTCGCGAACTCGCGCATCAGAGCCGCGCCGGGGATGATCTCCTCCGTGGCAAGTCGGCGATCCAACTCTCGCCTCAGCGCGGACGAGAGGTAGTCATCCGCCAGAGCGAGAAGGAAGTCGTCCCAGGTCTGGTCGGCCCTCTTTACCCCCGTAGGGCCTGGAGAGCCGAATGATGGATTGGGATGCTCGTACAGGTCTTGTCAGCGGCCAGCATTACAGAAGTGAAAGTAATCGTGCGTAGCACTTCCCCTCGTGCGTAGCACTTCCCCTCCGCGTGGACGGTGGGCCGTGGCGGGGCGCAGCGGTGCTTGCACCCATCGGCACGTTACCGAGTGCGCGCCCGGCGCTCTGCCGGCCCACCGAGCTGTCCGACCCGCCGGTCTGAGGCCACAAATTTGCCAAAAGCTGACCTAGTAGAACGCGCATCCGACACTGCCCGCGATGAACGGAAGCTCCGGATCCGCCAGCAACGCGGATGACAACCGGATGAAGGAGTGGGCCACGGCGCGCGCTGTGATCGATAAGTTCGACGGCTACCAGAGCGACATTCGGAAGTACGGCTTTACCCTCATTACCGGCCTACTCGCGGTCACCGGCCTGTTCAGTTCGAGTCCCTCAATCTCCTATCCCCCGGGGGCTAAGTTCGGGGTGATCGCGTCCATCCTCGTCCTCGTGGTCGCACTATCGTATCTCGATGGTCTGTATCGCTACCTTCAGCGAGGCGCCGCCATCCGGGCTAGGATCCTGGAGTCGTCGCTCAATCTTGATCTTACAAATGCCATCGCCGAGTTCCTTCGGGTCGGCCGCTTCGAATCTCGATATGCGATCCTCTATGGAGGGTTCGCGGTTTCCACCTTCGTCCTAGGACTCGCGATCCTGACCCAAGCCCCCGGGTTGGAACTGCTGCTCATAGTCACATTCGCCGTGGCAATTGCGCTGATGGTTGAGCTGCGGCCCGGCGAGATCATCGGCCTGACGGATTTCAGTCTCGATCGCAAGGTCGTGACCGGCGGTCAGATGGTCCGGATAACCTACACCAATCTGGCCGGAACCTGGAAACAGCTGTTTGCCGCGTCCGAGAAGAGCCAACGTAAGCTGTGGACCCAACGGCTAAAGTCGAAGCGGATCAAGGTCTTCCTGCTCCCGACCGGCGAGATTACCGGCCCCCGACCGGTGGTGGGGGCCACGACCACTCCGCCGAGCGGGGATCCAATGCCGCTGCCACCGACGAAGGTCGAGTTCGTGTACCTTGCCCAGGCAAACTGGGTCTGGAAGACCCCAGCGGACAAACCGGGGCTCTACGACGTGCGTTGCTACCTTCAGGTCAGCCACAGCGTAGACGGAGTAGACTCGGACAAGGCCGCGCCCGGAAGCGACTTCTGGAGCGTTGTACAGGTAGTCGCACCGGACCCAGGGACCAGTCCCCCCGGACCGGGCGGTCACCCCCCCGAAAACCGTCCAGTCACGCCCTAGGGGCGGCTCTTCAGGAGTCGGTCTCGGCTCGACTGAGAGGCCCTCGGCGATGGTTAGGCCCAGGCCGGCCTTGGCGTGGATAGGATCCATCGGACGCAACCGCGCTGCCACGTACGGAGTACCATGGGCGTGCGGGGGTGCCGGGACACTCGCAATCCGTTTTGGTCATTGGGTAACACTCCGTTGGGGCTTGGCCCTCGAAAAGGGCTACGATCGCCTAACTATCGGCAAAGAGATCAGCCAAGATCCTCTCCCTGGTTGCTGAGCTTGGTGAATTCGTCGGCCGAAAGTCGGCCCCTGAGAGCCCTGGCGAAGTCGACCAGATGGAGAATCCGCTCGATTCGTACAATCACCTCGTCCCCCGATTGGAGTCCCACATCCTGGACAAGGCGGTGAAGGAGTGGAACCGCGGTAAAATTCTCAGTCCGACGCACCGATAGCTTTGGCATCGAGCGCGTATCACATTACGTAATACATGTTCCCTGACCCGCTCGTGGTCGGTGAAAGGCGGATCCCACGCGAGAGCTCTAGCAGGGAAGAGACGGCGGGTGCAAAGTTTGCACCCGGCGTGATCGGTAGAGGCGTTGCACCCCGGAAGAGACTTCTTTCGACCGGTCACCTTGCTACGATGAGGTCCAAGAGTTGCCTGAATCTGGCCCAGGCCCGGACGTTTTGAGGTGCGTCCCGCTTTCCCATCGACCGCGCCGATAGCGCATCGGAGTAAATCTTCGGGGCGGAGACCCTTGCGCGGATCTCCGAGAGCTTGGCTCTCAATGCCGGCGCCATTACCCTCTCGAGTTCCTGGCGTACCTCAGAAACGTCGAAGGGCTCGCCGGCAATCGCGAACAGATCAGACAAGTCTTGGTCCCGCCCGGCAAGGAGCTTGAGAACCCACATCGCCGCGGGGCGGGCCACCGGGATCTCTTCCGTCGTCGTCCCCGTCAGAAGGTCTAGCTTCGTGCGGTGCGGACGCGCAGAGATCCACTCCTCCCGGATCGATACACCGGATTCCTTGTCTCGGACCCTACCGAACATGAGGTCGACCGAAAAATCGTCCTGCAGGAGTGTCGCAGCGTCCGCGAACCTTGGATGGACCCTTGTCGACGCCCGGAGTTTGAAGCCATCCGCCTCGAGCCGTGCTATCGTTGTCCTCCGCCTGGACGCCGGAAGGACAATGTCGATGTCCTGGGAGAATCGTGGCTTGCCGTAGGCAGCCACGGCGTAACCACCGATCAGGCACCCGCCCTCGGTCCATGGCCACCGGTCTAGAAGGCGGATAGCCGCCGCCTCTCGGTCAAGCTGGTTCGTCAAGCAGGAGCTCCTCCGAGTTCGCGTAGATAGCCGGGTGGGCCCGGATAAGGGAGACCACTTCACGTCGTGGAATGACTGGCTCATCATTCACCATCACCGCCCGGACCGCTGGGACCGAGACGAGATCGACTCGAGCCCCGACTCGCTTTCTAGGGTCGACCGAAATCCTTCGGCGGCTCAGGTACTTCCTCCAGCGCACAACCGAGCGTGACGGAACTGCGAGCTCGAAGACGCGAGAGAAGGCCGAGGGGGAAACAGTGTACCGGTGGCCGGTCCACACCTCCACCGCAGTCGATCCCGTCCAGGCCTTTGGGTTCGGTCCGGCGAGTACGGCCCGCCTGGCGCGAGTCCACTCGTAAATCCGGCGGTCGGGGCGCTCAGCTGGGCGGAGGAATCGATAGGTACCGTGTCCTGTTCGGCTAACCGTCCCGCGGTACTT
>JASHPT010000156.1 GCA_030037955.1 Thermoplasmata archaeon | reverse complement strand
GGCCCCGTCGATGGGCCAGCAACCGCCGGGCCACGTCCTCCGAGATGGGAAGCTTCCGGCGCACGTCGGCCTCGATGCGAACCGCGGGATGGCGAGACGGCGTCCACCGGGCGACGGCCTCGACACCGGCCTCCAGAACGATGCCGGCTCCGACCGATCCTCGGCCCCGAGGGTCCCGGGCCTCGAGGGAAGGTGCGAAGATTCCGGTCACGTGCGCCGGCGCGAACGCACGACCGACCCGCGGTCGGATCTCTGTCGGCATCGAAGCCCGACGTCCGGGCCGGTCCTTAAAGCCGGTGACGCGAAACGCCGGAAAGAATCGTGTCGAAGCGAAAGTCGGAGCTCCGGCGCGGAAGTAGTTCGAACGAACGCAAAATGGTATAATCCCAGACTGGCTAGAACTGACTGGTCTCTTCTCGGAGACGTGGAACCGGAACCGGATGTCGGATACCGAACCGGCGTCACAGAACGCCGACTTCGACCGGGTGAACTTCCTCGAGCTACGGAACAGCCAGCTCGCGGAGGCGATCAAGCGCGTCGAGAGCGAGCGGCACTACATGGAGGCGGAGATCCTCCGGCTGCAGCGCGAGGTCAAGCGGCTCAAGACCGAGCTCGACCGGCTGCGCTATCCTCCGCTCATCGTGGGCAGCGTCCGCGACATCCTGACCGACGGTCGTGTCGTCGTCAAGTCCTCCACAGGCCCCGACTTCGTCGTCAACTCGGCGGAGAACGTCGAGCACGACAAGCTGTCGGTGGGGTGCCGGGTCGCTCTCAACAAGCAGACCCTCGCGGTCATGGGCGTCCTTCCGGCCTCCGTCGACCCCCTGGTCACCGCCAGCGAGATCGTCGAGAAGCCGGCCGTCTCCTACCAGGACATCGGCGGACTGGCCGACCAGATCCGCGATATCCGGGAGGCGGTGGAATACCCGCTGCTCCGGACGGAGCTCTACAAGAAGGTCGGCGTCGAGCCGCCCAAGGGCGTGCTCCTCATCGGTCCTCCCGGGACCGGGAAGACCATGATCGCGAAGGCGGTCGCCCACCACACCCACGCCACCTTCATCCGGCTCGTCGGCAGCGAGCTCGTCCAGAAGTACATCGGCGAGGGCGCGCGTCTGGTCCGCGAGCTGTTCCAGCTCGCCCGCGAGAAGGCACCGACGGTCATCTTCATCGACGAGATCGATTCGATCGGTGCCAAGCGTCTCGAGGTCGCGACCAGCGGAGACCGCGAGGTACAGCGGACGCTGATGCAGCTCCTCGCGGAGATGGACGGCTTCGAGCCCCTCGCCAACACGAAGATCATCGCCGCGACCAACCGGCCCGATATCCTGGATGAGGCCCTGCTCCGGCCCGGTCGATTCGACCGGATCATCGAGATCCCGGTTCCCTCGTACCACGGCCGGGCGGAGATCTTCAAGATCCACTCCGCCGGCATGGCGATCAAGGACACGGTGGACTTCGACCTCCTGGCCAGCCGGACCGACGGTGCGACGGGCGCCGACATCAAGTCGATCTGCACCGAGGCCGGCATGTTCGCGATCCGCGAGGAGCGAGACTACGTCACGCTCGCGGACTTCGAGCGGGCGGTCGAGAAGGTCGTCGGCGAGGAAGAGCTCCGCAAGGAGTCCGTCACGATGTTCGCCTGAGGCGAACGATCGAGCGCCGCGAGCTCAGGTACCGCTGAACAGCTCGACCCGGCCGCAGTGGGGGCACCACTGCATCTCGAGCAGGATCACGCTCTCGGTCTGGCCAGGGAGCCCGCCGGTCCGGAACGGATGGCGGCCCTGGAAGACGAGCGGGGTATGGCAGTTCGAGCACGTCCGGTCGGTCGCCGACGGCTTCTCGGCCGCCTCGGTCATCAGGCGGGGCGCGGGGGGAAGAGTCACGCCGTAGAAGAGCGAGGCGGCCCCGTATCAAGGTTGACCTGTTCGAGCACCCCCCGGCCCACCATCCTTGGGCCCGGGGCGGCCGACAGGTCCGCCAGCCAGACGGGCTCCCCGACGGCGGCCACGAGGGGCCGGTCCACCGTCAGGTCCAGGCGGCCCGGCGTCACCTTCTGAAGACGGGCCGGGACCAGCTGGAGGTCGACCAGAAGCTGGAGCTGGGAGCCCTCGTCCACCTTCCCGCGGTAGTAGCGCGAATCTCTCCGGCCGCCGACCACCAAGCGGTTCCCGGTCGTACGGCTCCCCGCGGGAGCCAGCACCTGGCCTCGGTCGATCTCGTCCGCGTCCACGCCCTTCAGGGCGACGCCGACCCGGGTTCCGGGGGCGGCCTCCCGGACGTCCACGTCCTGGGACTGGATGGACCGGACCTCGACCTCGCGCTCCGTCGGATAGAGCCGAAGGCGGTCGTGAACGTGGAGGGTTCCCCGTCGGACGAAGCCCAGCGCGACCGTACCGACCCCCTTGACCGGAAATGCGTGGTCGAGCCGGACGGACACCGGGCCCTCCGCCGGCAGCTGCGGGCTCCAAGCAACCAGTTCCTCCCGTAGATGCGGGATGTCGAGGGGCGAAAGCGTCGCGTTCTCGAACCGGGTCCCCTTGAGCGCGCGCCGGAGCTCTCCCTCTCCCACGCCCGCGCTGAGGTAGAGGTCGGTCGGGGTATCGAACAGGTCGAGCGTGGCGAGGGTTTCCGCCAGCGCCCGGTCCAGGGCGGACGCGACGAGGATGACCCGGTCGGCCAGGGCGATCGAGTAGAGGAGGGGTGGGAACTTCTCCGGAAACTGCGTCGGTTCCACGGAGGTGAGTACGTGGCCGTCGCGGACCAGGTTGTAGAGAGTCACATCGCTCGCGGTTCCCTTCCGGCCGAGCTCCTTGCCCAGCTCGGGAGCTCCTAACAGGGCGACAACGGCGCTGGTCACGAGGCGAGGCTCCCGGGGACGGGCTCGGACGGGGCGTTCATCCAGAGGCGGGGGGGCGCACGAGTCGGGAGGACTCGCTTCTCCCCTTAACGCCTTCAGCGTCGGACCGGAGCTCGTGGAGCTTCATCGCCGAGCCGCCGCTGCCGAGACCCTTCTCGGTCACGCGTATCCCGTGGTCCTTCGCCGCCGCCAGGAGCCAGTTCCGCCCCGGCTCGGAGAGTTCACCCGGCGTCACCCCACGGTCCATCGGCCAGAGCAGGAGGTAGCTCACCGGCGGCGAGCGGTCCATGCGCGGCCGGGCGAGGCAGTCGACGGCGAACGTCGGGTCTCGCCATCGTGCCCAGAGCGACCGACCGTCCCGGAGGGTCGCCTGAACGCCTTCCGGGGTCGTGCGCACGGACTGGATCTGGCGCCGGAAACTTCGACCCAGGATCCAGTCGGCGAGCACGCAGATCCCCACGAGATAGACACCGATGCCGATGGGCAGCTGATTCGAGATGTGGGTCGTGGCGGGCCACTCCAGCGCCGCGAACGCGGCAAGGCCGGCGCCG
>JASHPT010000019.1 GCA_030037955.1 Thermoplasmata archaeon | reverse complement strand
TCGAGCGGCTCGGCCGCCGCCTACGTTCGGGAGGGACTGTCCGACCTTCGCCTCGCGATGTTTCTCGAGGTGGCCACGGTCGTCGGTGGGATTTCCGGGGCCCTGATCTCGGTGACGCTCCTCGCGGGCCGGTCCCAACTGCTCGCGCTGGTGTTCGTACCGGTCGTTCTCGTCGCGGCGGTCCTGATGTATCGGGGACGTTCGGTCGACGTCGTACCGAACCCGGCACCGGACCGGTGGGCGGACCGGCTCCGGCTCCATGGTCGGTACTTCGACACCGTCCGCAAGGAACCGGTCGACTATCGCGTCACCGGCAGCCGACCGGGCCTGGCCATCTCGTGGTGCGCCGGGGTCGTCTCGGGTCTGCTCGGGATCGGCGGCGGAATGTTCGTCGTGCCCGGGATGAACACCGTGATGAATGTCCCGCTGCGCGTCGCGAGTGCGACATCCAACTTCATGATCGGCGTCACGGCGACGGCCGGCGCCCTGGTCTACCTGCTGTCGGGGCATCTTGCCGTGGCGCTCGCCGCCCCGGTCGCACTGGGGACGGTCTCCGGCAGCTTCCTCGGAGCCCGTCTCCATCGGCGGTCTCCCGCGAAGTCCCTCAAGTTGCTGTTCGTGGGCATCCTCCTGCTGGCGGCGGTCGTGATGTTCCTCCGGGGGGTTGGATGGCTGACCTAGGGAACCCCTCGCAGGGCGATGTGCCCCCGGTGCTGCGGAAGGCGATCTACTACACCCTGCGGGTCGGAGTCGGCGCCGCGGTGCTGCTCCTCGTGGTCGGCACCGCCTTCGTTTTGTCCGGCCCCTCCGGTGTCTTCGGAACTTTGACTACCAGCGGAGTGGCGTTTTCGTTCCGCGGACTGAGCTCCGGGTCCGTGACCAGTCGGGGCACGGACCTCCTCCTGCTCGGTTTTCTCGTGCTGATCCTGACGCCGCTTGCCCGGGTCGTGATCTCCGCCATTGCTTTTGGTACCGTCCGGGACCGTGCCTTCACGGCCCTGACGCTGGCGGTGCTCGCCCTGCTGGGGGTCAGCATGCTGCTCGGGGCGTTCCCCTGACCCGGGACGTGGATTATCGCAGGGTCGCCCACCAGAGCGTCCGGATGAGGTAGCCCAGCGCCAGGTTGGCCAGGAAACCCTCCATCTCGGGGGGATAGTCCCGGATCACCGCGGTCCGGAAGAGCAGCTCTCCAGAAGCCACCAGGTCGGCGCCCTTGAGCACGCCGAACTTCCCCGTGAGTTTCTCCGTGATCGTGTAGGCCGCGCCACCGTAGTCGAACGTGATCGGGCCAAACACGGTCGACCGGGTCCGCCACTTCTGCTCGCCGACCTGGATCAGGATCTCGTCCTTCTTGGGATGGTACGTCACGGTGGAGTGGACCTGCCCCCCGTCCGAGCTCCGAGTCGTTTCGTACCGGGTGGAAAACAGCAACGCGATTCGACGGGAGATGCCGCCCGACTCGGTCTCCGCCACGGGCTGGCAATTCCAGGTCTCCCCGCCGACCTCCATCTCGATGACGTTCCGGAGGACGCGGGCCGTCGCCCGTATCATGGGTACCTGAATGAAGACCGTACGCTGGGGCTATCTCCTTTCCGCTCAAGCCGGCCGAGGCGCATGGCAGGCGAGGGCTGGTGTCCGCCGGCACAGGAACGGAGCCTGGGCCTGGAATTCTATGCCTCTGTCGGCCCGGGGATCGGGGGCGAGCTCAAGCAGGACCCGGAGGATTTCCAGGTCCAGGAGCTCTCGGCCTATCCGCGGCCGGACCCAGACGGCCCGGTCACGGTGCTCCGGATCCAGAGCCGGGGCTGGGAGCAGCACGAGCTTACCAGCCGGCTCGCGCAGCAACTGGGCGTCGCCGAACATTCGATCCGTTGGGCAGGGACGAAGGACCGGCGCGCGGTCGCGGAGCGGATCCTTTCCTACCGGGGCCCGCCGCCCGTGCCCGGGCAGGTCACGCTCCCGCGCGTCGAGGTTCGGGAGGCGTACCGCTCCCGGGAGGAACTGGTGCTGGGCCACCATTACGGGAACCGGTTCCGGATCGTCATCCGAGGGATTCTTCTGGCGCCGCAGGAGGCCCTCCGGAGGGTCCAGGCCGTAACGACGGAGCTCGAGGCGACGGGGGGGTTCCCGAACTTCTTCGGTCTCCAGCGCTTCGGAGAGGTCCGACCGATAACTCACGCGGTCGGACGGGCGCTGGTCCAGGGCGACGTTCCTCGGGCCGTCGATCTGTACCTCACCGACGCGCCTCCCGGGGAGGTCCCGCTGGGCGCAGAGGCCCGGCGAAGCTATGCCGAGCACCGCGACCCGGCGCGTGCGCTCCGGGAATTCCCGCCGGCGCTGCAGTTCGAGCGGCAGATCCTGGAACACTTGGCCCGTGGGCAGCCACCGGCGCGGGCGCTGCGCGCGCTCGGTCGGCCGCTCCGGACGCTGTTCGTTCACGCGTACCAGGCCCATCTGTTCAATCGCTACCTCTCCCGGCGTCACGCAGCCGGCATCTCGCTGGTGGAGCCCGGCGAGGGGGATTGGTTGCTGCGGGTCGCCCGAGACGGAACAGTCCCCGGACGGGACCCGATCCCCGTAACCGAGGACAATGCCGCCGAAGCCCGCGCCCTCGTCCGGGACCAGAAGGCACGGGTCGCGGGTCCTCTGGTGGGCTACGAGACGCCTGTGCTCCGGGGACGCTGCGGTCCTCTCCTCGAAGCACTGCTGCTCGAGGATGATGTGTCGCGAGCCGGCTTCGAACTCCCATCGACACCGGACATCGCCAGTGCGGGGAACTGGCGTCCGCTCTGGTGCCCTCGCCCGGCGATCGGCTTCGATTGGACGCCCGACCGGGTGCCCCCGGCCCTGAGGCTCGAATTCAATCTCCCGCGAGGTAGCTACGCGACGGTACTGCTCCGGGAGATCACGAAATCCGGTGCAACGGAGGCGGCCGGCCTCCACTGAAAACGAGACTTCTAATACCGGGCCGGGCGGTCAACCGCGTGAGTTCAGGACCCGGATGTCGGCGCAGCTTCCTGCAAGGGCCCTGACGATTTCCTCGCTGCCTGCGCTTCGAGTCACGACCAGCGCTCCGACCGATGCCCGGATCCCCACGGGCGTTGGTGACTTCGACTCCGTCGCGGGGGGGATCCCCGTCGGCTCGGTCGTGCTGCTGACGGGCGAGGCCGGGGCCGGACACCAGGAGTTCGCGCTTACCTCGGCGACCCACCTGATGTTCTCCTACGACGCGGAGCGTCTCCACAAATTCTACCTCGGCAGCGTCAAGGGGAACTTCGTTTATCCGGCCGGTGTCACCTACGTCAGCCTCACGCGGTCGAAGGACCAGGTCACCCGAGAGGTGGAGATTTCCTTCGAGCCCACGCATTCGGAGTCGTTTGCGCGGCACCTCATCTTCCACGACCTGTCCTCGATCTACTTCTCCGACACCATCGTCCCACGCAACTGGGCGCAGACCTCCGCGCCGCTGCTCGCAGAGCTGG
>JASHPT010000155.1 GCA_030037955.1 Thermoplasmata archaeon | reverse complement strand
CACCCTGAGCCGCATCGGAGACCGCGTCGGACAGGCAGTGTCGATCAAGGTCCGCGGGCAGATCGCCATGGACCTGGGCGACCTCGGTGCCGCCGAGGCCGACCTCACCGAAGCGCATCGGATGCTGTCGGCGCTGCACAACCGGCTCCACGAGATCGATGTGACGCTCCGCCTCGCCCAGCTCGACCTCGTCCGGGGAGACCAGGACGCCCTGCGGCGTCGCCTCGCGGACCTGGAGCGGATGAACCTCGCGACGGCGCGACCGGACCTCGCCGCAGAGTTCGCGGAGCTCCAGAACGGAGCGGCGCGGCCCGCGGGCGCCCCCTGATCGGTCCGCCCCCTCTACGCGGGATCGACGCGGCACCCGCCGCTACGGGCGTTTCGCCCTACGGCGCCGGCTGCTCTTCGCCCGGCGAATCGGTTTCTGCGCGATGAGAAGATGCGAGCCCCGGGTCCCTCGGAAGAAGGCGATCGCCTCCTCCGGAAGACCGACCTTGCGCGCGTAGCGCTCCTCATCCGCCCCCTCGACCCGATCGTGGACGAATCCGGCGGCCCGAGCCAGCCGGGCGAGCTCGGCCGGCGTGTGCCAATGGATACGGGAAGCGACCGGTTCAGGGGCGGCCTCGGTGCCGCGCAGGGATGCGGAGCTCACGTAGATCACGACCTTGCCCCCGGGCACCAGGGCACGGAGCATCTGTCGGAGAGCGGCCTGGGGGTCCGGAAAGAAGTTGAACGCCCCGGTGCAGACACACCACGTGAAGGCATTGCTCGGCACCGGGAGCCGGTCCGCCTCGGCCTCCTCGATGGTCGCCCGACCGGCCGCGATCGAGGCCCGGTTCAGTTCTCGTGCCGTACGAACCATGTCCGGGCTGTGGTCGATGGCGAAGGCCGTGCAGCCGGACTCGAGAGCCTTTCGGAGGAAGGCGCCGCCGCCGCACGCGACCTCTAGGAGACGGTCCGTCGCCGTGAGCTGGATCAGGTCCAGGATCCGCAGGAAGTTCGGCCAGTGATACTGCGGGTCCCGGTAATTTGAGACGGCGGACTCTCCCGTCGGGCGTCGAGCGGCACGGTCGGTCATCCAGTCCCCCAACCGGTGGGGCGTGAGTTCCTCGAGTACCCGGGGGAGCAGGGTGCCGGCCGTCCAGTCGATCCAGCCGCTATCGCTCTCCTCGAGCATGTCCCGCCAGCCGTCGACCGAGAGGCTCACCATCGTACCGTCGGCCCGCGGGCTCAAGGCCACCCGCACAGTGACTGTCGGTGACTTTGCCCAGGAGACGGGACGAACCTCGACCACAACCTCTCGACCGGGGAGCCACGCGATGACCCGACCGAAGTCCGTCTCCCCCTCGGCAACTCGGCCACCGGATCGGGGCTCGAGGCGAACCCCGCGGCGCCGGAGTCCGTCCGTCATCTGGTCGGTGACGCGGGTGAATACCTGCGCGGGGTTGCCCGGGAGAGGAAACCGAATCTCGACGCGGGACGCAAGGCCCCGTGCGGCAGGTGTCACGGTAGGCCCTCCTCCCAACGATGCGCGGGCACGACGGTCCCGATCCCTCGAGCACAGTCATCGAGAGAGCGGGCGCCCGGCCATCGCATACGAGCCCCGGGCAGGTGCGAACACCGACCCGAGGTCCGAGCGTGGCCCGGCCCATGGACGATGGGCTGCGCCCGAAGAGTCACGGGCGTTTTCTGGAGTCCCGCACTTTTCGCCGTGTGGGACTCTTCGCCGCCTTGGTCTGGGTCTCGGCCCGGATGAACGACGAAGGGGCGCTCAGGAGCCAGAAGATGTTCCCGTCCGGATCCGCGAACTTGGCCATCGCACCCCAGCTCTGCTTCTTGAGCGGCTCAGGGAACTTGACTCCTGCGGAGTGCAGCCGTTGGACGAGCGGCTCGATCTCATCGGTCACGAACGCGATCCCGGTGTTGCCGGGTTCGACGGGCTCCACCCCCTCGCAGAGATGGACGATGAATCGGTCGCCGGGCGGCGCCACAGTCACCGCATGGCCGGTTCCGCCGACGATATGTACGGCGAAGCCGAATTTCTCGGCCCACCAGTTCGCAGTCGCCTTGGCATCCGAGACCGTCACAGCGCAGTCTGCTAGGGCGAGCATTCCCAGCCTCGCCCGGCCACCCGGACGTTCCCGCTTAAGGTGCTCGAAGGGGTCCTGAAACGCGCCGGGCTGAAGTTTTTCGAGCCCGGAAGCGGTCCCGCCGCTGTGGACCACGAACGGTCCGGTCCCTGTTAAGAGCCGGATGTCTTACCGCCCTCTATGCCCCCGGCCGCCCCACTGCCCTCGATGCCTCCGCCCCCGCCCTCCAGCATCGTCATGGTCACGACTCCCTTCGTCCCCGGCTACCGCATCGTACGAACCCTGGGTGTCACCTGGGGACTCATTGTCCGGTCGCGAGGGCTCGGTCGGAACATTACCGCCGGGTTCCGCAGCTTGGCTGGCGGAGAGATCACCGAGTACACCCAGCTCCTCGACCAGACCCGGGGAGAGGCACTCCAACGACTCGCCCAGCACGCCCAGCAGCTCGGCGCGAATGCTGTGATTGCCGTGTCGTTCGACTCCTCCGAGCTCGGCGACGTGATGAGCGAGATCCTGGCCTACGGCACGGCGGTCCAGGTCGAGCCGGATGCGGGACCCGCCCAGCCCGTCCAGCTCCGGTAGCCGCGTGGACACCTCTCCCTGAGGTTCCGGGCCTGCGGATATCCCCGGTCAACAGGAGTCCGGCCAGGCGGGTGTCGGCGGCATGCGGATCGTCTTCATCGGCTCGCTGGGAGTCATCGTGCGGGACCTGAGGAAGGGCCGTGGATTGTATTCCAAGGACCTCGGACTGCCCTTGAAAAAGCCGCGGGGCGGGGATTTCCTGTACACGCAGAAGCTTCCCGGAAGCCGATACTTCGGCGTCTGGCCGCTGTCCGAAGCGGCACGGGCCTGCTTTGGCCGCTCCCGATGGCCCGGCAACCGGCCCGTCCCCCAGATGTTCATCGAGTTCGAGGTGGGGGACCGGAGCGAAGTCGCCTCCGCAGCCCGAGAGCTGAGGTCGCGGGGGCATCTCCTCCTCCACGAGCCCCGGACCGACCCGTGGGGGCAAACCGTCGTGAGGTTCCAGACCGAGGATGGGTTGCTGGTCGCAGTGTCCTATGTGCCGTGGATGCACCGGCCTCAACGCAAGGCTCTGAACACGAAGCGGCGGAGGAGGGCTTCCCCCCGCCGCTAGCACCGGGTCGCCCGGCCGTCCGGGAGAGATTCGGGAACCTCCGCCGGGAGCGAAAGGTGTTAGACTGATGGTTTCGGTCGCCGGCGGGGATGCACTGCGCCAATTGTCTTCGCAAGTATTCGGCCTACTCCCTAGCGAACGCAAACTGGTGCCGGACCGACCACGTCTTTCTCTGTTTCAAGTGCGCTGGGCCGAGCCACGTGTGTCCGATCTGCGGCTCCCGAACGACCGGACTCCCCCAAGCCGCGCTGTTCCTGGGCGCGCTGTTTGCCGTGATTTTCTCGCTCCTCCTTGCCTCCTTGGCCCCGGCCCGGGCGAGGTAGGCAGCCGCCACCAGTCCGTTGTGGCCGCCCCCGACCACAACGACATCGAAGTCGCCTAGCATGGATCGCGCGAGACGACCGACCAGTCGTCATCGAAATAGCTTCCGAGTGAGGGGGAGTTTTTTTCATCCCGAGGTTGCGCCGTTCCGGTTCCGAAGCTCCGGGGGCCGCTCTTGCGGGGTGACCTCAGGAGAGAGCATCGATGGGCGGCGCCGGCGCGAAAGGACTCGGGGTCGAGCGGCCCGGGAGCCTGCGGTTTGAGCCGGCGCCGGGGCTCGCATCACCCATTTACTCGGACGTATACGGGCCCTCATGGCAGTGGGCCAGTCCCAGATCGAGATCGTTCGGCACAAGGACCTGCCGGAGGGCAAGCCAACCGCGGGCATCATCCGGTCCCTGGCCTTCGACTTGCCTGGCGTGGCCGTTTCGAAGTCCCGCATCCAGCGGGGAGTGACGTCCGAGTGGCACCATCACGGGGACCGGACGCTCTTCGGCTACCTCATCGAGGGCCGGCTCCGGTTTGACTACGGGCCGGGCGGTTCGCGGGCGGTCGAGCTCCAAGCGGGCGACCATTTCCGGATCCCACCAAAGAACGTGCACCGCGACGTGAATCCCGACACCGCCGTCGACGCGATCGTAGTCGCCGTCCTCATCGGAAACGGCCCGACGGTCGTGAACACTCGCAGCCCGGCGGCTCGGTGACCCGTTCGGGCACTGCGCCGGTCCGACACCGCACCGCGCCCGGGGCCGGAAACGCCCCCGTGCATGGAGTCGTCAGGGCCCCGGCTACGGCCGGGCTGGCGCGCCGCCCACCGGCGGCGGCCGCGGCCGCACTCTCACCGACGGTCGGGGAATGCGTGTGTGCCGTGTGTCACCGCCGCCCCGGCCCGTAGAGCCGCCGCGACGAGGACGACCTCGGCCAGCTCCTGGTCCGATGCACCCGCCTTGCGAGCCTGCTTCGAATGGATCTCGATACAGTAGGGACATTGCGTCGTGAACGCGACGGCACACGCCATCAGTTCCTTGTACTTCACCGGAATCGTACCGTCGGCGAGGGCGGCCTTGTCGAACGCCCAGAACGCCTGCATGGCGTCAGCGGCGTTCTCCTCGATCGTCTTTAGCCGGTCCAGGTTCTTCATGTCGTACATGGCCACACCGCCCCGACGGCTCCCGCTCTTACAGAACTTGTGGTCCGCAGCGGGGGAGGGCAGGCCATAGGTCCGTCCGGTGGAAGCAGCCTCGGGCTCCGATTCGGGGGCGCGATCCGGCGCCATTAAGGTCTTAATATCCCCCAATGCGTGTTTTTACGCATGCAAACGGGCCAGCCACGGCACGCGGCACTTCCCGGCCGCCCCCGGTGCTCCCTTGGGCGGGCGGGTACTCTCGTCATCGCCGCCCTCGCCCTCACACTAACCGTCGCGCCCAGTCTCTCGATCGCGGCGGCTACTGGAGCCTCCTCGAGCTCGAGCCTGCATGTACCTCTGGCGCTACCGCGGCCGGTGGACCGCCCCGGCGGCCCGGGTCCGACGTCGACAGGAGCACTCGGTGACTTCTCTCCCCAGGCCGCTACCCCGTATGCGGCGAGTGGGTGCGGAGACTGCGCTTACTACATGCAAGAGGGGGCATTCCTGGACCAGGCCTGCTTCGCCAATGTCACCGGCTCATGCACGGCGTTCTCGGGCTACTCGTCGCTCTACGTCGATGTCCAGGTCGAAACGAGCCCGTACTACACCGGATTTGAACTGAACGCCGTCTCCAACACCGGCGACTGGTACCAATCGATGGTCGGCTACAACTGGTGTGCGGACGGCTTCGAGGTGATGAACGAGGTCTGGAACGCGGCGGAGGAGTCCATCTCGGGCCCCTGCGTCACGTCGAGCCTGGCCATCTCTGCCGGGGATGAGGTCGAGCTCGGACTCTACGTGGCCTCCTCGGGCGATGTCTGCTTCACGGCCCAGGACCTTACGCATCCCCAGACGGCATTCCTGAATTGCGTCAGTCAGCCGGACCCCGGGTCGACGCCCTCCACCAACTACTTCGCTTACGGGGCCAACGGCGGCTACTTCACGGGACCGATGACCGAGATCGTCGACCCCTCCGCGACGAGCTGCGAATCCTACACCGATATGCCGGTCGTGAATTACCAGTTCGTCGCCGGCGCGTACGTCGTGGACTTCACGCCGTGGTCGGACGAATGGTATCCACCGACGGACGGGCTCTGCTACGACTCGATCGGGTCCACCGAGTTCTCTCAGACGCCGGGCGACACGTCCTTGCAGTTCGTGGACGCCTCGGGGGGCAGCACGTACGGGCCGCACTGGCAGTCGGCCCAGAACATCTCCTCACTGTCGATGCTCGGATGGTGGGGGTTCACGACCGACGCAAAGCTTCCCACCCCCACCGCCACTCCGGCGAGCATCGAGGAGGGACAGGCCGTCGACGTGCAGTTCGCCGACCCCGTCGTCGTCGAGCACGTGGACTCGAACCCCACATACGCCGACTGGTCCGAGTCGCTGCCTGGCACCTGGACGTGCACGCCGTCGGATTCGGACGAACTCTATACGTGCCAGGGAACCGCCACGGCCGCCGGGACCTATCCCATCCAGCTGGTCATCGGCGAAACGGGCGGCCACTCGCTCTCCAGTCCCGTGCTGGACTACCAGGTCTTCTCCGGGCTCACGATCGTCTCCGCCGGGGCGCTCCCGACCTCGGTGGACGTCGGCCAAACTCTCCTGCTCACCGTCGACCTCGACCAGAGCTCGAGCGGCGTCACGTTCGTCTGGGCCGGTCTGCCGACGGGCTGCACGTCCGTCTCCACGGATGCGCTCGACTGCAGCCCGACGGCTCCCGGTAGCTTTTCCGTGACCGTCACCGCGACGGACTCCTCCGGCGGCTCCGTGACCAGCGGGGCCATCGCCGTCACGGTCGACTCCGACCCGGCCGTCACGGAGCCGGTCGCGTCCCCGGGTGCAACGGGAACGGACGTGGGCCTCTCCGTGACGTTCCAAACTCAGGTGTCCGGCGGAGCCGGAGGCTATGCCTACAATTGGAGCGGCCTCCCCGGCACCTGCACGGGGACCGACCTAGCGACGGTCTCGTGCCTCTCCTCGGACACCGGGAGCTTCGCCGTGACGGTCACCGTCACTGACGCGAATCACTTCGCCCAGGCAGGCCCGACCCTGAACTACACGATCTACCCCCGGCCGACGATCCTGTCGTTCGCTTCGTCGCAGTCGACGGTCCTCGCGGGCAGCCCGACCACGCTCCGAGTGGTCACCGCCGGCGGCACGCCACCGCTCAGCTACGCATACACCGGCCTGCCGACCGGTTGCGCCTCGTCCAGCACAGCCAATCTGCGGTGTTCGCCGTCCTCGACCGGCACGTTCCTGGTCGGCGTCAATGTCACCGATGCCAGCGGAGTCTCGGCCTGGAGCAACCTCACGCTGGTCATCCACGCGTCGTTCCTCGGACTGCCCCAGGCCGAGGGCGAGTTCCTGCTGGTCGCGGTTCTCGGAGCGGTGATCGCCGCCGCCGTCGCGGTCGTTGTCGCCGCGAGTCGCCGCCGACGGGCTCCCCCCGCACAGTAGGAACATCGTCAGGACCGCGCCGCACGGAGCGGCTACCGACCGGGTGTCATCCTTTATCGCCTAGCGCCCATGCGGACCCACCGTCGGATGTCGTCGCCCGTCGTCGAGTGGTTGCTCGAGCCGGACCAGCCCTCCGTCCGCGCCTACGCATTGACGGACCTGCTGGGGCGGAGGGAGGACGACCCGGACGTGCGGGCTGCGCGGTCTCGGATCGCTCGGGTCGGCTGGGCGCACGACATGTTGCGCCTCCAGAAACCGGCCGGATACTGGGAGCGCCGGGAGCCGAAGTCCCTGAAGGAGTGGTTCTCGTTCCTCTACTTCCCGGAGTATCGGACGACGATCTGGCGCGCCGTCGTGCTGGCGGACCTGGGGATGACGTCGGCCGACCCCCGGATCCGGAAACTGGCCGAGCTGATCTTCCGCTACAAGCTGCAGCTGTCCTCGCCCTTCAACTTCTTCCACGAGGAGGTGTGCGCGGTCGGCAACGTGGCCCGGACCCTGACGAGATTCGGCTACGGCGACGACCGCCGCGTGCGGATGCTCTTCGACTGGATGCTAGAGGACCAGCGGGAGAACGGCGGATGGAACTGCAGCCCGGAGGCTCCCGGCACGCTCGACGGCTGGGAGGCGCTGGCGGCGTTCGCAGCCGTCCCCCAAGCGAAACGGTCGGCCCGGATGGATCGCGCCATCGCCCGGGGCGCGGAGTTCTACCTGAAGCGCAATCTCTTCCGGGAAGGCCGACGATACGCGCCGTGGTTCCGGTTCCACTACCCGACGCATTACTTCTACGACGTGCTGGTGGGTCTGGACGTCCTCACCCGGCTCGGCTTTGCCGACGACCCGAGGCTCCGCTCCGCGCTGAACATTCTCCGGGACAAGCGTCGGCGCGACGGCACCTGGGTCATCGACCGGGTGCACCCGGACTTCGGGCGCGGGACGAAGATCGACCTCCACGCTCGGAGGATCACTCCGCTGATCCTCGAAGAGCCCGGGCGACCCAGCAAATGGATCACCCTCACCGCGCTCCGGGTCCTCGACCGAGTTGAGAGAGCGCAGTAGCGGCGAGGGCACCGGAGTCCTCGGGGTAGCCCGTTAGGGCCGGGCGGGTCTCAGGGCCTTCCGCATCAGTACGTTGCTCCGTCCGAAGGGCCGGACCGCGCGGAACCCCTCGCGCTGGAACATGCGCACGGTGCCGAACCAGATGTCGACCGCATTCGCGTGCGTGGCAGGGTACGCCTCGACGACTCCTCCGCCCAGCCGCCGGATGGCCGCGAGGGCGGCGCGCAGCGCGAATCGTGCGATCCCGGCCCGGCGGGAGGGCGGGTCCACGAGGAAGCAGGTGATCCGCCACTCGGGAGGAGGACCCAGCTCCGGGGCGGCGGACCGGTACCGCCGACCGTTCTCGATCCGCGGAAGATCCTCGCGACGTCCAAACTGGCACCATCCCACCGGCTCACCGTCGCGGTAGACGAGAACTCCATGGGCGTGGCCTCGGAGCACCAGGGCTCGGTGGTCCCGCCGGTTCCCTTCCTGTCGCTCGGCACTCTCGAGGGGGCCGGTGGGGCGCTCCCGGTGGTAGAACATGCACCAGCAGCCGGCCTGGACCCCGTGGTTCCGGACGAACAGCCGCTCGAAGTCCTTCCATCGAGACGGGGAGAGGTCGTACGCGCGGAGCCTGGGGCCGTCCGAGCCCCGGGGAGTCGGCCGCCGGAGCCGCGGGTTCGCCACGGTCACTGACGACGGCTCGCGAACGTGGCGAGGAGGTGCGTCTCGAACGCCTCGGGCTGCGAGAGATTGATCAAGTGGTCGGCCCCCGGTATGGTCACCAGCCGGCTGCCGGAGATCCCCTCAGAGATCCGACGGGCGAAGACGGGCATCGAGGGGTTGTCCCGGTCGCCGACGGCCACCGTCGTGGGGGCATGGAGCTGTCCGAGACGCGTCGCCGCCGGCGTCGCCTGCGCCTGATTCTGCGTCGGGCTCGCGAAGACCTCGGTCAGGTTCTCCTCGACCATCGTCCGGAAGAGCGACAGCGCCGGGCCCTTGAGTTCCGCACACCACAGATGCTGCAGTAGTTCAACCGCCTTCGACCGGTCCCCGGCAGTCCACGCGCGAGAGATTTCCTGTGACTTTTGGTCGTCGTAGTCGAGCGCCGCTTGTTCCGCCGCGTCGAAGGGTGGCAGAATCCCTCCGGAAAGTCCCGGGGCTGCGAGAAAGAGGGCGGCCACGTCGTCCGGGTGCTCCAGGGCATAGTCGACAGCGATCGCGCCTCCCATGCTGGAACCGACCAGCGTGGCGGGCGCAAGACGCAGCTCGTGGATGATGGCATGGAGGTCGGCGATGTTGGAGAAGCGGTCCGTCGCGGCCGAGGATCCTCCGAAGCCGCGGAGGTCGAAGCGCACCACCCGGTGATGGCCTGCCAGCCTGGCGAACTCGCGGTCCCACATTCTCCGGTCGGCGATGACGGAATGGATGAACACTACAGTCGCACCGCGTCCGGCGGCGTCGTAGGCCAGATGACCTCCGGGGACTTTCACTATGTCGGAATCGGGGCGGGCTCGGCCAGGACCTGACGTCACCGTCATGCCGGACGGGAGGCTCCGCGCCGACTTGAACCGGAGGGAGGGGTGCTGAAACGGCCGGTCCTCCGGCGCTCCTGCCGTGGGTGGGCCCGAAAGGGCTCTGGAAGAGATTAGAGCCGGGGGCCGTTCGCCGGTCGATGCGGCCGGGACCCGTGCTGGCCCACCTGTTGGGCTCGTCGGAGCCGTCGCTCCGCTGGAAGGCACGCGTCCAGGTCCTAGGGGAAGAGCCCGGCTCTCGGCGACTCCGTGCCCTCCAGGCGGAGGTGCGTCGCTCGGACCGGGTCCGACGGCTGCTGCGGGACCGGGATCGGCCGGGCCGGGTGCTGTCGGTCCGGGACGTCTATCTCAAGTGGCAAGGCTTCCAGTGGGTCCTGGCTCACCTCGCCGACCTGGGGTACCCGGCCGGGGACCCCGCGCTCGTGGCCATGCGGGACCGGGTTCTCGAGCTCTGGTTGGGTTCCCGATACTTCCGGGAGTTCGTTGCGACCCGGGCGTCGGAAGCCGCCGCACGGCCGGGCGTTCCCGTGATTGACGGGCGATACCGCCGATGCGCCTCCCAGCAAGGAAACGCCCTCCTCTCCATCACGCGACTGGGTCTCGACGATGGGAGGGGAGCCCAGCTGGCCGAACGGCTCCTGCACTGGCAGTGGCCGGACGGCGGGTGGAACTGCGACCGACGCGCCTCGGCCGACACGTCCTCCTTCATGGAAACCCTGCTTCCGATGGGGGGGCTCGCGGCGCATGCGGCCGCCACCGGCTCGACGCGCGAACGTCGAGCCGCCCGACAGGCGAGCGAAGTGTTCCTGAGCCGACACCTGTACCGACGGAGGTCCGATGGGCGAGTCATCCGACCCGATTTCGTCCGGCTGCACTATCCCACGTACTTTCACTACGACGTGCTGGCCGGCCTGCGCGCCATGGCCGCGGTGGGCCGGATCCGTGACCAGCGCTGCTCCGATGCCCTCGACCTCCTCGAACAGAAGCGCCTCCCCGACGGCGGCTGGCCCGCCGAGTCAAAGTACTACCGGTACAGCCCGCGCCGCTACGCGGGTTCCGGCGAGTTCGTCGACTGGGGGGGCACGGGCCTCCGCCGGTCCAACGCGTGGGTGACCGTGGACGCACTCGGCGTACTATGCGCCGCCGGGCGGCTGGAGCCTTGAGCAACATGCGAGCGCGACGGGCCCGGCCGAGACGTCCCTCGGTCGTCTACAGCGAGTTCGTCATCGCGCGGGTTCGCGCGATCCCTCGAGGGTACGTAGCAACCTACGGGGATGTCGATCCGCACGCTCCCCGTCAGGTCGGCCAGGTCCTCGCGACCTCGGACGACTCGATGCCATGGCATCGGGTGGTTCGGGCGGACGGATCGCTCCCGATCGGTGATGCGCAGTACCGACGACTGCGACGAGAGGGCGTGCCTCTCCGGGGTCATCGGGTCATCATGCCGGCGGCCCGGTATCGACGGCTACGGCAGGCGGGTCCCGCTCGACCCCGGTCCGTGGAATGACCGAGCGGTGTGGCTGGGCCACGGGCCCGGACGACCTCCTTCGCCAGTACCACGACCGGGAATGGGGGGTTCCCGTTCACGACGATCGCCGGCACTTCGAGTTCCTGGTCCTGGAGGGAGCCCAGGCGGGTCTCAGCTGGTCCACGATCCTGCACCGACGGGAGAACTATCGACGGGTCTTCGCGGGGTTCGACCCCGCGACGGTGGCTCGCTTTACACCAGCCCGAATCCGGTCCCTCCTCCACGACGCCGGAATAATTCGCAACCGGCGGAAGATCGAGTCGACCGTCGAAAACGCCCGGGCCTTCCTTCGGGTCCAGAAGGAGTACGGCCGGTTCGATGCCTACGTGTGGCCCTTTGTGGGCGATGCACCTCGGAGGCGGCGCCCGCAGGGCGGGCACGAAGTCCCTGCGACCTCCCCGGAGTCGGTCGCGCTGAGCAAGGACCTGCGGCGGCGGGGCTTCGGCTTCGTCGGGCCTACGATCGTCTACGCTTACCTGCAGGCCGCCGGCCTGGTGAACGACCACGAGGCCAGGTGCTTCCGAAGCCGAGATCTTGGAGGCCGACGATAGTCCGGCCTTCATTCATCGGAGCCGACCCGGACGAGGACCATCCCCACGGCGGCGGCCGGAGGAGAAGAGACGAACCCACCGGGCGAGGTCACGGCAGGGGAGGGAAAGGAGCCCCGGTACGGGACGCCCCGGCCGGGGGACTGGCGGGTCCTTCAGGGCGTATCGGGGACAGGGGGTTTCCGGGCGGCTACGCGCTCGAGGCGAAAGCGACGGTCCACCCGCTCGATGACAAACCCCTTCGAGCCTAGCCAGGAACGGATGGCGTCCCGGTGGAGAAACTCCTCGTAGACCAAACGGCCGCCCGGCCGAAGCACCCGGTTCACCTCGGACAACGCGCGTTGAACCGCCGCGAAGTCGTGGTGGTCCTCGCCGGCGTGATGCAGCGTCACGAACGCCAGCACGACGTCCAGTGTGGAGTCCGGGAACGGAAGCTGGAGCATGTTTGCCTCCTGAAGGTGAAGCTCCGCAGGGACCCCGGCCGGGAATTGCCGGGCAAGCAGCCGGCGGGCCCGAGTCAGCTGCTCGGGATCCAGGTCCGTCGCCTCGTAGGAGGAGGGCCGAAACTTCTCGACGAACTGGGCCGCGAAGATGGCGTTGCCGCATCCGAGCTCGAGACAACGGGACGAAGCCGGGATCGCCACCCCGCTCGAGATCCATGCGTACCGGCGGTTGGACCGCCGGCGGGCGGACAGGTTGACGAAGAATCGCGAGATGGGATTCATCTCGGTCATGAGGCACCGGGACGTCCCACCGGTCGGGGCTCAATACGCCGGCGGCTGGTCCCCGGACACTGTCTTCGCGACGGCCCGGGACGCATGAGCACTGCGCCGGCCCGTCGTGACGGCCACTCACAACTGGTGAGTCTAGCCCTTAAGTGAGCGCGCCTGTTTCCCGCCGATGAGCGCCACCGAGTACCCCGGAGACAACCCCTTCGGCTTTCGTGGGAACCTGTTTGGTCGGATCCGGCGACGAATCCTCGCCTCGATCGCAGCCGCGACGGCCTGGGTCAGCTTCACCCTGCTCTACGTGGCGTTCTGGGCGACGCATTTCAGCCTGTTCCAGGACATCGTCATCGTCTTCGTCTCCCTTCTGATCCTCACGGCCGTCCTGCTGGGTTCGTGGGTTTCCATCGGCATCGGATTCTTCCACGATTGGTTCGAGTAGAACGGGTCGTCCTTCGCGGCCGCATCCGGCCCCGCCCCTCGGGCCGCCGGCTACCCATTTATGTATCGAGCCGATGCGGTCCGGGAGTCTAGATGCCCGACGTGTCGACGCCCATGGATGCCCAGAGCCTGCTCCGGTCGGTGCCTCTCTTCTCGGGCCTCAGCAAGTCCCAGATCCGGACCATGGCCACCACGGCCAAGGAACGCAGCTACCGGGACAACGATCTGATCGTCCGGCAGGGAGAGAAGGGCATCGGTTTCTACCTGATCCTGGACGGCCGAGCCCGGGTGGAGAAGGCGGGACAGAAACTCTCCGAGCTCGGACCCGGCCAGTTCTTCGGCGAGATGGCCCTGCTGGACGAGCAGCCGCGGACGGCCGACGTGAAGGCGCAGGGGCCGGTGAAGTGCCTCGTGCTGTCCCCGTGGGAGTTCTGGGCGGCCGTCGGCAACGAGCCGGAGGTCCTTCGGACCCTGCTCAAAGAGACCGTTCGCCGGATGCGGTCAAGCTCCGGCGCGCTGAGCGACTAGCCGCCCTACCGCCGCCGCTACCGGTTGATCTCGACGAGGATCACCCATGCCTCGAGGATCGTGACCAGGAAGCTCACGACCATCGCGGCCGGGAACCAGTAGAACCCCCACGGCTGGCCGAGCGCCAGGAGGATTCCTCCGCCGACAAAGAGGCCGCAGGGCACCTGCACTTCGAGGGTGTGTCCGCTCATCGAACGCCGCCGCCCCGCGTCCACGAGCTTCCAGTTCCGCTGTTCGAGGCCGTTGAGGCCGACCCAGAGGGGCACGGCGACCAGGAGCACCACGACCCCGGCCGCCGTCATGGAGTCGCCGGGAACTAGCAGGATCGACGCGATCGCCAGCACTTCGACGAGCAGGACGAGGGCTTGGAGAGCTCGGTTCGCGATGAGCGGGAGCGAGATGATCCGCTGCAGGTTGATGGACAGGCCAACAAACAGGAGTCCGGCCAGCGCGGCCGACGCCCCGACCTCGGCGGCGAAGAACGCGTCCCAGGTCGTCGATCGCAGCCCCCGCTCCGGCCAAGCCGGGGGCCATATCACCGTTTGGCGACAGGAGCCCGGCTCGCGTCCGCGGCACGTTCTTACGGCGGGACCGTCCTATCGTATTCCCGGACGTCCGGGTCGTCGAGGGTACCGTGCCCAATCCGCGCCTGTTTGTGCGGCCTACCTCGGTCTTTGTCTCGGGAACCAGCCGGGGCTTTCTCAACTGGGTCGCGTACGCGCTGGCCCTGAACTCGGGCCCGTTCTTCCGGTGGACGGACGTCCGCCTCCGGGGGGAGCTGTTCGAGCCGAACGACCTGCTGGCCCGGAGCCTCATCCCCTCCGACCAGCTGTCCTTCCGCTACCCCGAAGAGCTGCGGCCGGGCGCCGGCCCCGAAGCTGCCTCCGGCTCCCCCCGAGACTCGGCCGAGATGGCCGCTCTGCTCCGCCTCCCGCAATCCACCCGGGAGACCGTCGCCACGCTGCCGTCCATGGGCCGACCCGTACCCCTCGTGTTGTCGAACGCGCACCGGATCGTAGCGCTCTATCCGGCCCCGGGCATCGGCCCCATCGTGCGGGCCATCGTCGCGGCCGGCGCAATCCTGATCGTGACGTTTGCCGACGCGCCGCCGGACGGGCGGCGCGCCTTCGAAACCGTCCTCCACCTTCGGGGCAGTGAGGTTTCGGAGTGGACGGCGGCCCGCTTCGCGGTCGAACAGGCTCCGGACGACGGCTCCTTCCGAGCGGGGACGGAGCTCCGCCTGAGCGAGGTTCCTGCCATCGCCGACGTGCTGCGTCCGATCTTCGGATCGGGAGGGCCCAAGTAACCGCGACGTGGAGGCCCCTCCGCGCCCTCGAATCGTCCCCCGAAACTGGCTTACCGCGAGAAGGCCTGGGTCGGCAAGAGGAGGAAGCCAATGCGCTTCCAGCTCCGGGCCTCAGTCCGCACCGCCAGCCCGCAGACGATACGACCCGTCCTGTTGCAGCGATTTCCGGGGGCAGCTGTTACGTTCACCGGCGACCCGAGCGAGCTGGTCGTCCGAGCCGAGGTCGATGGGCCCGACGCGGTGACCCTCAACCGAGAGCTCCTGACGGACCTCCGTCGAGTGGAGCGGAAGAACCGACTGCGCTCGGAATGGTCGGCGGAGGGCACCACCGAGCGGTTCTTCGACTACGTGCCCAAAGGGCGGAAGCCAGGACGCGGGGGCGTCTCCTAGACCTGCGGCCCGGTCCGCAACTCGCCCCGCAAGAGTCCGAATCGGAGCTCGTCCACCCAGCCGCGCGCCAGGCGTTCGGATTGTCGACAGCGGCCCTCCGCTCGAAAGCCGACCTTTTCGAGCACGTGACGCGACGCGTCGTTCCCGTCCAGAACCAGCGCTTCGATCCGGTGCAGACGCATGGACCGGAACCCAAAGCCGCAGGCGAGGCGAACGGCCTCGGTGGCCCATCCCCGTCCCCAGGCGGACCGACGGAGCCAATACCCGATCTCCGCGTCCCGAGTCTCCCGGGACCAGTGGAACAACCGGACCTGACCGATGGCGTCCTCGCCCCCGAGCGGTACGATCACGAACGGTACGCCCTGACCGCGCCGCCGTCCGTCCAGGACCCGGGCCACGAACTGGGTACCGGTTTCACGCCGAACGATTGGGGGGAGGAACCGGGTGACCTGCCCGTCGCGCAGGATGCGGTCGAGGGCGGTAGCATCGGACCGTGCCAGGGGACGAAGCTCGACCTGCCTGCCTTGGATCCGCGTCCCCCTCACGGACTCCCTCCGGCCCTGCCTGACCGCTGGGCCTGAGACCCGGGGGTCCCGAAATCGGCGCGCACCAGTCGGATCACTCGCCGGAGCCCATGGGACAGCGAGGCCAGTCCGTAGAGGAGCCGCAGCCCCCAGGGATGATAGGGCGACCTCAGCAGGGACACGACCTCCACCCTGTGAAGCCGTGGGTCGAGCGTGTCCAGCGTGGCGAGGTCGTCCACGGCGAAGCGTAGTCGCGCCCCCGTCCGGTGCGCCAGGCTCGCATTCCCCCGGGCGAGGGCGGAGGAACTCATGATGTCGAACACGAACTCGCCCCGGACAAAGTGTCCCGTCACCCGGCGGAACAGGGTCTGGAGCTCTCCGGCGTCCAGGTACTCGAAGACCCCGTCCCCTATCACGAGGACGGGGCGGTCCGGGGAGAAGCCCTCGAGCCAACCCGGTGCCGAGAGCGACGACCCCAGCATCCGATAGCCGTCCCGCTCTTCGAAAAACCGACGACGAACTTCGATGACCTCGGGGAAGTCGAGGTCGACCCAGAGCACGCCGGGCGCCGGACCAATCCGGAGCACGCGGGAGTCCAACCCGCAGCCCAGGTTGAGGACCAGCGCGGAGGGATGTACCGCCAGAAAGCGACGCACCCACTCATCCAGGTGCCGGGCCCGTACGACCAGGACCGGGCCCACGCCGGAGTGGGTGAGCCGCTCGATGTCGAACGGCATTGCACGGACCAGTTCGTCCGCCTTCCGGTCGCCCAGGATCGGTCGGTGCCGGCGTGCGTCGAGCGCCTTGGCATACAGCGGAATGAACAGCGTCTCCTGGACGCCGGTGAGGTGGACCCCCTGGGTCGCACGCCCACTCATCCGAGGACCTCGGGTCGCGGAGGGCCGGCGGTTCCATGAGCGTCGCGGTCCCGAGTCGGTGAAGCCGCGGCGCGGTCCGAGCTATATGGGGGTCGCTTTACCGCCGGCCATGGCAGCCCGACGCCCGGCCGTGTCCCGGAGCGCAGGTCCGACACGCAAGTCGGCCGGCAACGCCTCCCGTCGGAGGCGGCCCACGGTGGACCCAGACCCCCCGGCGGCCTTCCGGATCACCCGAGACCTCGGTCCCGGCAACTACCCGCTCTTGGAGGTCTTCCCCGGCTTTGTGAACGCGCCACCGTTCTCGAGGTATCCGGGCCCGAGCGAGCATGTACGTTCCGTGGCAAGTGGCACGACCGTCCAGGTCGTCGCCGAGGAAACGTGGATGTACGTGGCGCCCCGCGTTCCGCCCCCGTTCGCCGAGGCCGTCGGCTGGAAGCCCTTCACGAGCCAGACGAATTGCATCGTCGTGGGACACATGCACCTCGAGTCCAGTCCCGCGATGACGCTCTACCTCGACATCTACCACGAATTCTTCCACATCCTCCAGCGAGAATCGGGCCGGGAACTCTGGGACATCTCTCACGGCTACGTCGACAGCCCCACCGAGCTCGAGGCGTACGGCTTCTCCGTCGCCGAGGCCCGTCGACTCGGGGTCTCGAATGGCTTCCTGCGGAAGTACCTGGAAGTCGACTGGATCAGCCGGTCCGAACACCGGCAACTGCTGAAGAACCTGGGCGTGCCGGCGTCCGAGTAGAACCGCACTCCCCTTCCGTTCGGCCAGAGACGTAGCGCGGGTTACTACAGTCCCGTAATGTATTCTACTGAACTAAAGACGGACGTGGCGGTCAGTGTCCTCCGCGTGAGCCACGGCGCACGTCCGGAGCCGGGAGCGGCGGTAACGTCAGGGACCCCCTTCGAGAGTCTCTCGATCAGCATCCGCCTGATGCGGCGGCAGCTCGCCGACCGGCTCGCGTCGGACGGTCTCGCGACCACCGACTTCTGGGCCCTCACCCGGATTCGGGAGGGAGTGACCAGCCCGACGGCCCTCGGCCGGAACCTCGCCATCACGCCGGCGGGCATGACCCAGCTGCTCGACCGCCTCGAGGAGCGCCGCCTCCTGGAGCGCCGGCGCGACCCGACGGACCGGAGGGCCACCGTGGTGGGACTGACCCGGCTCGGTCGAGAGGCCCAGCGTCGTGCCCAGGTTCAGTGTGTCGAGTTCCTCGAGGCGCTCGCGAAGGAACTGACGCCGGCCGGACGCGCGGCGCTCGACCGGTTGTCCCGCGAGCTCAACGCGGCGCTGACCCGTCCGTCGCGGGAGTGATTGCATGGTCGCGTACAAGTGGACTGTTCTCTCGAACACGACCATGGGCGGACTGCTCGCGTCCCTCGACGGCACCATCCTGCTCATCGCGATGCCCGTGGTGCTCCGGGGGATCGGCGTCGACCCGTTCCTCCCGTCGAGCTTCCCGATCCTGATCTGGCTCCTGCTGGGCTACGGGATCGTCACGGCGACCTTGCTCGTCACGGTGGGCCGGCTCTCGGACATGTTCGGTCGGGCTCGCATGTACAACATGGGCTTCGCGATCTTCTCCACCGGATCGATCTTCCTGTTCCTCGACCCATGGAGCGGCGCGACCGGCGCCTGGGCGCTCGTGGGATTCCGGCTCATCCAGGCGCTCGGCGCCTCCTTCCTCTTCGCCAACTCGGCGGCGCTCATCACCGATGCCTTCCCACCGGGCGAGCGGGGGAAGGCCATCGGGATCAACCAGATCGCCTTCATCGGAGGGTCGCTGGTCGGCCTGGTCGTCGGAGGCATCCTCGCGAGCATCCCGACGCTCCACCTCGGACCCCTCGTGCTGCCGACCTGGCGCCTGATCTTCCTCGTCAGCGTGCCGATCGGCGTGGCCGGCACGATCTGGGCGTACGCCAAGCTCCACGAGATCTCCATCCGGAAGGCCAACCAGAAGGTCGACTACGTCGGGAACAGTCTCTTCGCGCTCGGACTCACCCTCGTCCTGCTGGGAACGACCTACGGGCTCCTCCCGTACAAGTCCTCCAGCATGGGCTGGACCGACCCCTGGGTGATCGCCGGCATCGCGGGCGGCGTGGGGCTCCTGTTAGCATTCCTCTGGGTCGAGACCCGCGTCGCGGACCCGATGTTCCGGCTGAGCCTCTTCCGGGTCCGCGCCTTTGCGGCCGGCAACATCACCTCGCTCCTCGGCTCCCTGGCCCGGGGCGGCATGATGCTCCTGCTCGTGCTCTGGTTCCAGGGGATCTGGTTACCGCTTCACGGCTACTCCTTCGCCGAGACCCCGTTCTGGGCCGGTGTCCTGATGATGCCGATGATCGCCGGGTTCCTGGTCGCCGGTCCGGTCAGTGGCTGGCTCTCGGACACTCGGGGACCGAGGCTGCTCGCCACCACGGGGATGCTCATCGCCGCCGGCACGTTCTTCGGCCTGGCGCTCCTGCCCACGAACTTCGCGTACTGGGAGATGGGGCTCCTCCTCTTCGTCCAGGGCTGCGGGATGGGGATGTTCGCCGCCCCGAATGCGGCCGCCGTCATGAACTCGGTGCCGGCCGAGAACCGCGGCGTGGCGTCCGGCATGCTTGCGACCCTGCAGAATACCGGCCAGCAGGTGTCGCTCGCGATCTTCTTCACGATCGTGATCGTGGGCCTGGCCGGCGGTCTCGGCACCTCCGTCCACGCCGCCCTCGGGGCGGCGAATGTCGGCCAGCCGGACACCCAGATCCTGGGCGGCATCGTCGCCGCGAACCCGACCGGCGCCCTCTTCGGCGCGTTCCTCGGCGAGAACCCGATGGGCGTGCTGCTGCAGGGCGCGGCGCTGGTCCCCGGCTGGACCCCGCTCTCCCCGGCCGTGCAGCAGCAGCTCCTCGCGCCGCACTTCTTCGCGTCGGCGATCGCGCCGGCGTTCTCCCATGCGCTCTCGAGCGCGTTCCTGTTCGCCGGGATCGTCACCGGCATCGGCGCCGTGGTCTCGGCCCTCCGAGGAGAGCGGTTCATCTACGGAGAGCACCCGGCCCGGACGCCCCGTCCGGCCCAGACGTCCGTGACGAAGCAGTCGGACACGATCGCGGCCGCCGCCGACCTCCAGGGATCCCGGCCCCGATGAGTCACCGGTAGACGGGTGGGAGCACGGGGATTTGAACCCCGATATGCGGGTCTCTCCGCGCGCTCCAGTCACTCGTCATCGGTCCGCCGAAGCGGCCCTCCGCTGACCCTATGCAAAGATCCCCTTCGCAGGAGACCTGACTGGAGCCCGCTGGTCTGCCAGATTAGCCTATGCTCCCTCCCGAGGGTCCGGGAGCGCTCCGGGGCTTATGGTTTGCTCCGGCGCGACCGGAACACCGGCCCCGGGAGGAGGTCGACGCGCGCGTACTCCGGCCCGTCGCGGCGTCGGCCCAGCCGCACGCTCACCGGCCACCGGAGCATCGGGCCGCCGGTCACGAAGGTATGGAACTCCCCGTTTTCGCCGCACGGGTCCACCCCGGCGGGAAGGTCGTGGAGGAACGTATCGTCGAACCGTCGACCGACCGCGCCGGCCGGGAGCCGACGGGTGTCCACGCAGACGACCCGCGCCTCCAACCCCGACCGGATCATCTCGCGGGCGAGATGAGTCGTATCTCGCCCCCAGAGCGGAAACACGCACTGCATCCCACGATGAGCCATCAGCCGCTCCCGGTACGTTCGGATGTCTTCCAGAAAGAGGTCGCCGAACACGACGTGCCGGACGCCCCGGGACCGCAACCGGTCCAGGGCGGCACCGACCCCCGCCTCGTAGACGCGGTTCGGGGGGAACGGCGGCAACGGAACGCGGACCAGCGGGAGACCTACCGACGCCGCCTGCGCCGCCAGGAGCGCGGACCGCACCTCGTGCATCGCGACGCGTCGCGTACGTTCCTCCACCGTCGTCAGTAGGGCGACGACGTCCCACGTGGCTCCGCGCTGGATCTCGTGGAGGGCGAAGGCCGCGTCCTTTCCGCCGCTCCAGAACAGTACGGCCGGCAGACGGCCGGTGCCGGCCTGTCGCGGCACCTGCAATGTCCCTCGGCGGCTCAGGGCCGCGCCGGGTACGCCCCGCACGTGATGCAGAACGTGGAGTCCGGCCGGGGCAGGTCGAAGCCGCAGTGGGCACAGGTCTGGGCACCTGGCCGGCGCTGGGCGAGCAGTTCCGGGTAGATCCGGCGGAACGCCTCGTAGTACGCGAGGTGCTCTGCGTCCCGGATCTCGACACGATCCTCGCGCAGGATCCGACCCTGCTGCACCCCGAGGGACTCCGTCGACGTTCGTCCGGCGAACCATTCGGGCAGGCGGGTCGCGCCCGACCCGACCTCGATCGGGTCCTTTCGCCTCCACTGGCTCGGGCAGTCCGGAAACGCCCACCGGAGTACCCACTTTCCCACCGTCGCTCCGTCCCGGACGCCGACCTTGAGGCGTTTCGGGAGACCGGTCGCGAACCGAACGAGCTCGGGATCCGTATACGGCGCCCGGACGTCCACGTCCAGGGCCTTCCCCATCGGCATCGACGAGAAGCGCATCGTAGCGGCCATCCGACGGGAGTACTCTTCGAACTCCGCGTCCGGCTTTCCCCACATGAAGGAGTAGCCTCCGAAGAGCTCGTCCGCCGCGTCCCCCGTCATGACTCGCGAGTGGCCCTGCCGCACGGCCTCGCGGAGGCCGCGGGCCACTACGAGGCTGTTGCGGATCTCCATCGGGTCGAACGTTCGCAGCGTCCGGACCACGAAATCCAGCTCGTGGACCAGGTCGTCGAGCGACACGTCGACGACCGTATGGGCCCACCCGAGGCGGGCCGCGACGGTCGCCGCATAGGGCCGATCCGGGGCCTCGGGCGACGTCAGCACCGTGACCGCGGCCGCCGTGCCGGCCTCGGCGGCAAGCGGGGCCAGGATGGCCGTATCCAGTCCCCCGGACAACAGGAGGCAGTCCGCCGGGCGACGGGCGACGGCACGGATTACGAGCTCCCGAACCTCGGCGGCGGCCCGACCGAGCTCAGAGTCCGCGGCGAGTGCGCGTTCGGTCGGGACCGACATCCGGAATGTCCGGGCCAGCGGACGGCCCGTCCGGGGGGACGCGTGTCCCGACATGAAGATGCCGGGGAGAACGCTCTTCTACGCGCCCGGAAATCGCAGGAACCAGCGCCGGCGCGCGTACCCGTCGATGAACATCGTGTCCTTCCTTCCGGCGGCTACGGAGATGACCTATGCCTTGGGCCTCGGAGCGGAGCTCCGCGCCGTGTCGCACGAGTGCGATTACCCGGCGGACGCGAAGCGGAAGCCCGTGGTGGTTCGTCTCGCGGTCGACCTGGCGGGACTCTCTCCGCGTGAGGTCGATGAGCGGGTCACGCGGCAACTGCACGAGAAGGGGACGCTCTATGAGGTCGACGAAGGCATCCTCCGCGACGCCCGTCCCGACCTGCTGCTGACGCAGAATCTCTGCCAGGTCTGCGCGCCGTCCGGCACCGAAGTGACGCGGGCACTGGCGGGTCTGACACCCCGGCCCGACATCGTCTGGATGACGCCGCGCTCCCTCGAGGGCATACTCGACAACATCACTGACCTCGGGGCTCACGCCGGTCGCACGGCCGAGGCCGCCGCCCTCGTGTCCCGGCTGCGGTCGGAGATCGCCGAGGTCCGGAGGGCAACGGCCCCGTTGTCACAGCGACCGCGGGTCTTCTGCATGGAGTGGGCCGACCCGGTCTTCTGCGCCGGCCACTGGGTACCGGAAATGGTCGAAGCGGCCGGGGGCGTCGACACTCTCGCCCACCGCGGGGAGGAATCGACCCGGATTCCCTGGGACGAGGTCCTCCGCTGGGCGCCGGAAGTGCTCGTCGTCGCGCCCTGCGGCTACCACCTCGCGCGTGCCCTCCAGGAAGCCGACCGGCTGCGAACCCTGCCGGGGTGGGCGTCCTTACCCGCCGTCCGCACCGGACGGGTCTTTGCCGTGGACGCCGACTCGTACCTTTCGCGCCCCGGCCCTCGGGTCGCGGAGGGAACGCGACTTTTGGCGCACCTCCTGCACCCCCACTCCGTGGACTGGACGGGCCCACCGAACGCATTTGCGCCCGTACCGGTCTGACCCGGCCGCCTTCGCCCCGACATCGGGAAGACCTTATAGTAAATCGTGTTTGCCTGAGTTACAATGTCTTTGAATGACGCGCCGTCGTCGGACGGCAGCCGCCGGACGCGGGTCCCGGGTGCCCTCATCGTGGTCGCGATCCTGGTCATCGCGGGAGTCGCGGTGGTCGGGGGCGCCGTCTACTGGGAGCTGCATCCGCCGAGCACCCACATCTCGGGTCCGACGGTGACCGTGGTCGACGATCTCGGGCGCACCGTCGTCGTGGCCGAGAACCCGTCCCGGATCGTCGTGCTCGCGCCGAGCATCATGGACATCGTCTACCGGCTCGGCCTGCGGGACCGGGTCGTCGGAGTCGGATGCGACGCCGGAATCCCGGGCGGTCTGCTCAACGAATATAGTCCGAACCAGAGCGCGCTCTGGAACATCTCCGCCGGCCTCTGCATCAGCGACTACCCGTCTCTCGATGTGGACGAGCTGCTGAACCTGAGCCCCCAGGTCGTCCTCGCCCCGACCTACACGTCCGCCGCCGACGTCGAGGAGATCTCCGTAACCTTCGGCATTCCGGTCGTCATGCTGAACCCGACGACGCTCCAGGGCATCGTGAGCGATGTCCAGCTCGTGGCATCGATCGTTCCGGCGGTCGCGAGCACGGGCACCGCGCTCGAGGCCGCCCTGGACGCCCAGCTCGTGGCCGCCGCCAATTTTGACTCGAACCTCTCCACGAACGGCAACGCGCTGCCGACGGTGCTCCTCACCTACTACTACGATTCCGGTGGCTACTACACCTACGGGCCCGACTCCTTCGGGCAGTCCCTCATCGACGCGCTCGGCGCCGTCAACGTCGCCGGAACCACCCCGCTTCTGTACTTCGAGCTCAACGGCAGCGTCGTGCTGAACGACGGCCCCCAGATCATCCTCTACGGGACGAGTTGGAACGACCCCTGGCTGGTCGAGAACGAGACCCCGGCCCAGTGGGCGTCTCCGACCTCCGGGGCGCCGTACTGGAGTCAGCTGAACGGGACGAAGGTCGCCCTCGACGTCACGCTGGTCTCGGAACCGGATCCGACCCTGATCTTCGAGCTTCCGGTGCTCCTGCACATCGTCCACCCAACGCTATATCCGTCTCCGTAGGTCCGGCGCTGTGGCCGCGGGCCGGACGGCCGACCCCGACGCTCCGTCCGGCACCGAGTCCCTGGCCGCGACCTTCCTGCGGCGACGGAGGCTCCGCTGGATCGCCCTCCTCGGACTCGCGGTGGTCGGGGCGGGACTCGTCCTCTTTTCCCCGCTCATCGGACCGGTTCCGATCCCGGTGAGCGTCGTAGAATCGATCCTGCTGCACCAGAGCTTCCAGGGCCTCCTCAGAGGTTCGGCGTGTGGTGCGTATCCGACCTCGGTGCGTCAGTGCACGATCTGGGTGGAGATCGTCTGGGGGGCCCGGATGCCGGCCGTCGTCCTCGCCCTGGCCACCGGGGCGGCCCTCGGACTCTCCGGGGGGTCGCTGCAGGGGGTCTTCCGCAATCCGCTGGCCGACCCCTACCTGCTGGGGCTGTCCTCCGGGGCGGCCATGGGCGCGTCCCTCCTGTTCGTCTTCCAGATCGACCTGGCCTCCGCCTACCTGGTTCTCCCGGTCTTCGCATTCCTGGGCGGTCTGATCCCCGGGGCCGTGGTGTACCTGGCCGCCGGTCGGACCCGGGCCGTAGAGACCCTGGTACTCACCGGGGTAGCTCTCGCAGCCCTGTTCTCGGCGATCCTCGCGACCTTCCTCCTGCTCAATCCGCTGGGCGACCTCGAGGTCAGCTTCTGGTTGCTCGGCGGAATGACCGGCGCCACCTGGGGCCGGGCCGGGATCGTGGTGGGCGCGCTCATGATCGCCGGCGCCGTGGTCGCGCTCCGCGCGCGTCAGTTGAACATCCTCCAGCTGGGCCCCGACGTGGCTCACAGCCTCGGGGTGGACGGCCGGCGCGTCGCGCGACAACTGGTGCTCACGACGACGCTGCTCACGGCCACGGCCGTCGCGTTCACCGGGGTCATCGGCTTCGTGGGACTGGTGTCGCCGCACATCGTCCGGAGACTCGCGGGCCCGGACTATCGATCCGTGCTACCCCTGTCGGCGGCGATGGGTGCCGTGTTCCTGGCGGCGGCCTGGGATGTCGCCCAGGTCGTCATTCCGACCGTCGTGCTGCCGGTCGGGATCCCCACCTCCTTCGTCGGCGCTCCGTTCTTCGTCTATCTGCTCTATCGGCGCCGAACCTTCACCGGGGGCCCGGCGGTATGAGCATCGGCGCGGCGGGGCCGCCGCTGTCCCTGTCCTCGCTCAGCGTTCGGCTGGGCGACCATCGGGTACTGCGGGACGTGACGCTGGCGGTAGCTCCGGGGGAGCTGCTCGCCATTGCCGGTCCGAACGGGGCGGGGAAGACCACGCTCATCCGCGCGCTGCTCGGGCTCGTACCCCGCGAGTCGGGAGACGTGAGCCTGCTGGGCACCCCGGTGGATGCGCTCTCCATCAACGAGCGGGCCCGACGAGTGTCTTGGATGCCCCAGGAGGAGCCACCGGGAGACAACGTGAGTCTGCTCGACTACGTGATGTACGGCCGGTACCCGCATCTCCCTCCGTTCACCACCGAGGGGGACAGCGAGCGTCGGATCGCCAAGGCCGCGCTCGACGAGGTCGGACTGGGCGACCGATGGGAGTCCGGCGCGTGGGAGATCAGCGGAGGCGAGCGACAGCGCCTTCGACTGGCCCGGGTGCTGGCGCAAGAGACCCCGTGTCTGTTGCTGGACGAGCCGACGGCCCATCTCGACATGGCCCACCAGCTCGAGGTTCTCGACCGGGTCCGGGCGCGCTGCCACACCGAGGGCCGTGCGGCCATCGCGGCGTTGCACGACCTGAACCTTGCGGCCCGCTTTGCGGACCGCATCGCGGTCCTGCAGCACGGCCGTCTCGTGGCCGAGGGCCCGGCCCGTGCCGTGCTTTCCCCGGCCCTCCTGCAGGAGGTCTGGGGGGTCGTGGCCGACCTGAGGGAGGACCCGCGCAGCGGAGTTCCCTACCTGATCCCGCGACTGCGCACGGAGGTCCCCCGGCCACGGCCTCCGGCCCCGGGGTTGCGGGTCCACGTGGTCGCCGGTGGCGGCACGGGAACCCCCGTCCTGCGCCAGCTCTGGGAGGAGGGCTTCACGGTGACGTGCGGCGTGGTGGCACTCTTCGACAGCGACCACACGACGGCGGAAGAGCTCGGGATACCGGTCGCGACCGAAGTGCCGTTCGCTCCTCTCAGCGACGCCAGTCGCGCCGAGGAACGCCGGTTGTTGGACCACGCGGACCGGATCGTGGTGGCCCCGTTCCCGGTAGGGCCGGGCAACCTCGCCAACCTCGAGGACCTGATGCCCTACGCCGGGCGGACCCCCATCCTGCTGCTCGGCGGCGGGGACTGGAGCCGCCGGGACTTCACGGGAGGGGCAGCGCAGCAGCTCTGGGCGCGACTCGTCGCCACCGGCGCCCGGGTCGTGCAGAGCCCGGCCGAACTTCTCGAAGTGCTCCGCCCGGCCGGGGTTCTGCCCGGGCGCTCGGCGTCAGCCGCCTAGACGCCGCACCGTCAACGGGGGCGGTTGTGGCTGGTCGAACTGGGCGAGGAGCCGCGCCAGGTCCCGCTCCAGCACGACGATCGTGGTCGGGACCCCGACCTTGGACGCCTCGGTCGCCGAAGCGGCGACCCCGTACCGGAGCACGGGTCGGGGAGTAGCGCGTTGGAACCAGTGATACGCCTCGGCACCCACGGCGGCGAGAAGTCCGTCGCCGGCGGAGTGGACGATGCGGCGGAGCTTCGCAAGGACGGACGGGTCGAGCGCCGCGGCATCCGGCATCGTGACGATCCGTACCTCGGCCCGGTCGAGCGGGACGATCCCCTCGAGGTCGACCACGTCCACCAGTTCTCCGTGCCGGGCACTCGTACGAGCGGTGCCCCGGGAGGCGCCTTGTCGGCCGACCCGAGCCTCCAGGACTCCCCGTCGGACCTCCAGGACCACCGGAGAGCCGGCTAGGATCCTTCCCGCCGCGACCGCCCGCGTGGTGCGGATGATGTGCAACCGCTGGAGACGGTCGTCTAGGTCGTCGCGGACCGCCCCGAAGGCCGCGTGGAGCCAGGCGATCCCGGCGACCGTGGGCCGGTAGCGGTCGGCCCGGACCTCGGCCAGCCCCCGGCGGCGCAGCTGGCGAAAGATATGCGACGCGGCCTGGACAGTGAGGCCCAGCCGCCCGGCGACCGGCCGAAGCTGGGTCACTTCCCGGGTCGCGCACTCGTGCAGGAAGAGCAATTCGGTCACGGCGCCGCTCCGTCGGAGCAGACCGAGTCCCGAGGCCGGTCGGGTGTGCGCGTCCGCGGGCACCGGGGGAGCAGGACCCGCGCCGGGTCAAAAGAGCCTCGCCGCGCGGCCCCGGTGCAGGGGCGACCTAAAAAAGGCGGAGTCCACGCCCCGGTGTGGTCGACCGGACCCTGGTGGGTCTTTCTCTCTACTCGCTCCTCTCGAGTAACCGCTCCGGGGTCTTCCTAGTCTACTTTCCCATCTTTCTGGTGGAGGTCGACCACGCCCCCATCGCGTTGACGCTGGCCCTGACCTCGGTAGCCTACGTGGCCGGCAGCCTGGTGCAGCCGTCGGCGGGTCGATGGTCGGACCGGGTCGGCCGCCGACGCCCGTTCCTGCTCGCGGCCGAACTCGGTGCGTTGCCACTGTTCCTGTCCATCCCGTTCGAGCCCGGGTACTGGGCCGCGGCGCTGGCCTTCATCGCCGGGGAGACCGTGCTGTCGATGGGGGGCCCGGCGCTCAACGCCTTCGTCGCCGATGTCACCCGCGACCGGGCGCGGGGAGGCGCCTACGGCCTGCTCAACGCGGCGAGTTCAGCCGGCGGGATCGCCGGCTTCCTGATCGTTGGGGTGCTGGTCCTCTCGCTCGGGTTCCACTACCTGTTCTACTTCGTCGCGCTGGTCCAGGTCGGCACCCTCGCCATCCTGCTGATCAGGGTCCCGAACGACCGCGTCGCCGGCACACCGGCCCGGCGGCCCCTTCGGGAGATGAAGGAGGTGGCGTACTTCTCCACCACCGTCTCGATCCGGTCCCTGGGCGCCGGCGCGGTCGGCGCGTTCTACGGCATCTATGCGGGGGCGCTGGGAGCGAACCTCTTCGAAGTCTCGCTGGTCGCGATCGCCGGACTGGCGGCCATGGCCGTCTTCGCGCTCCCGGTCGGCCGGCTCGTCGACGAGATGGGCGAGATCAAGGGCCTGCTGTGGGGAACGGCTGTCTCGATCGTGGGCATCCTGATCTTCCTCTTCGCGGTCACCTGGGTCCAGCTCCTGCCGGCCCAGGGCTTCCGGAACCTCGGGTTCGCCTTCCTGAGCCCGGCGATGCTCTCGTGGGTGGCCCGGCTCGCACCCCCGGACCGCCGCGCCGAGTACCTGGGCGTCTTCTCGCTGATCAACTCGACGCTATGGAGCCTGGGCCCCCTTGCTGGCAGCGTCGCCGTTACCCTCGCCGGACCCGCCGGCCTCTTCGCGTTCTCGATCGGCGCGACCGCGGTCTCCCTGATCGCGATTGAAGGGTTCTACGTGCGTGGCCGCCGGGGACGACTTGCGGAGGCGACCTCCGCTCCCCCGCCGACGGTCCCGGTCGGTCCGCCCTAGGCCGAGGCGCTCGCCGGCGCCCGGACGGCCCGGCCCAGGCCGGCCTTCCGCTCGATCTCCCGGATCCGGTCGCGGATCCGGGCCGCCTCCTCGAAGTCGAGGCGCTCGGCGGCGAGACGCATCTCTTCCTCGAGGTTCGCCATCAGCATCGGGAGCCGCTCCCTCCACTTCTTTCCCAAACCGGCGGTGGAGAGGTCGCCGGACTCCGCCTCCTCGGACGCGGCGAGCAGGGACCGCACCTCCTTGACGATCGTTTCGGGCACGATCCCGTGCTCCTGGTTGTAGGCCAGCTGGAGGTCGCGGCGTCGGGTCGTTTCCGCGATCGCCCGGGCCATCGATCCGGTGACCCGGTCGGCGTAGAGCAGCACCCGGCCGCCCACGTTCCGGCTGGCGCGGCCGGCGGTCTGGATGAGCGAGGTGTCGCTGCGGAGGTATCCCTCCTTGTCCGCGTCCAGGATCGCCACGAGGCTCACCTCGGGGAGGTCGAGACCCTCTCGGAGCAGGTTGATGCCGACTAGGATGTCGAATCGGCCGACCCTCAGGTCCCGCAGGATCTCGATGCGCTTCAGCGTCTCGACATCGGAGTGGAGGTAGCGGACCTTGAAGTTCAGGTTCGCGAGATAGGAGGAGAGCTCCTCGGCGGTCGCCTTGGTGAGCGTCGTGACCAGGGATCGCTCCTGCCGAGCCACCTGGCGCCGGAGCTCCTCGACCAGGTCGGCGATGTGGCCCTTGAGCGGCCGGACCTCGACCCCGGGGTCCACCAGCCCGGTGGGCCGGATGATCTGCTCGACCACCCCGCTCGAGTGCTTGAGCTCGAACGGACCCGGCGTGGCGGAGACGAAGACCATCGGCCCCACGTGGGAGAGGAACTCCGGGAACTTGAGCGGACGGTTGTCGCGGCAGGACGGCAGCCTCCAGCCGAACTCGACCAGGTTGTCCTTGCGGCTCCGATCCCCCTTGTACATGCCCTGGAGCTGGGGCAATGTCACGTGCGACTCGTCGACGAAGGTCAGGAGATCGGGCGGGAAGAAGTCCAACAGTGTGAACGGGGGCTCACCCGCCGGTCGGCCCGAGAAGTACCGGGAGTAGTTCTCGATGCCGCTGCAGAAGCCGGTCTCCCGGATCATCTCGAGGTCGTACTCCGTCCGGCTCTTGAGACGCTGGGCCTCGACCAGGTGCCCTCCGTCATGGAGCTCCTTCACCCGGGCCTCCTTCTCGGCATTGATCTGTGACAGGGCCTCCTCGAGTCGCGCATCCACGGTGAGGAAGTGCGTGGCCGGAAACACCGTGAAGGAGGCGACTTCCCGGATCTCCTCCTGGGAGAGGTGATCGAGCTCGTAGAGACCTGCGATCGTATCGCCCTCGAGGACGACGCGGTGCAGTGACTCTCCGGAGCCCTGGATATCGATGGTCCCCCCGCGCACCCGGAACCGGCCGCGTTGAAATTCCGTGTCGTTCCGGGAGTACTTGAGCCGGACCAGATGGTCGAGGAGCGCCTGGCGGCCGATCTCCTCTCCCTTCCGGAGGATCAGGGTGTTCTCGCGGTACTCCTCGGGTGAGCCCAGTCCATAGATGCAGCTCACGGAGGCAACGATCAGGACGTCCCGACGCGTGAGCAGTGCCTGGGTCGCCCGGTGCCGGAGCTTGTCGATCTCCTCGTTGACCGAGGCGTCCTTCTCGATGTAGAGGTCGATCTGAGGCACGTACGCCTCGGGCTGATAGTAGTCGTAGTAACTCACGAAGTACTCGACCGCATTCCGCGGGAAGAGCGCCCGGAACTCAGTCACCAGCTGCGCGGCGAGCGTCTTGTTGTGCGACACGACCAGGGTCGGTCGCTGGAGCTGCTGAATGACGTGAGCCATCGTGAAGGTCTTGCCCGAGCCCGTGACGCCGAGCAAGGTCTCGAACCGCTCGCCTGCCTTGAGCCGACGAACGAGCTCGGCGATGGCCTTGGGCTGGTCTCCCTGGGGCGTCAACTCGGAGTCGAGCTCGAAGCGTTGCGAAGCGTCCACCGCCGCGGGCGCGTGGCCCCGAAGCTGGGATGGCCGGCGAGCCGGCGTCATGCGACCGCCCGGCTCCGGTAGCCCCGCGGGTCGATCTCTACGGAGGCGAACCCAAGGCGGCCGAGCGCCTCGTGGAGCGGACCGACCGTGGCCGGGGCCATCAACCGCGAGACCTCGGTGGGGTCCACCTCGACTCGTGCCGCCCGGCCGGCCACCCGGACCCGCACACGTCGGAAGCCGCGGGCCGTCAGCCACGCCTCCGCGGCCCCCACACGGTCCAACAGGTCAAGGGTAACGGCCTGGCCGTGAGCGATCCGGGACGAGAGACAGGCGTTGGACGGCCGGTCCCAGTTGGGGAGCCCGGTCCGACGTGCATAGGCGCGCACGTCGGCCTTCGCCCAGCCGGCCTCAACGAGCGGATGACGAAAGCCATGCTCGTCCATCGCTCGGAGCCCGGGCCGGTCGTCCCCAAGGTCATCGAGCTGGGTTCCGTCGAGATAGGTCTCGATCGCGTGGGTCGCTCCCCACTCGCGCAGCAGGCCCCCCTCGTGGCGGCGACAGAAGTAGCATCGGTTCGACGGATTCTCGGCGTACCGGGGGTCCGAGAGAGGGTCGGAGCTCAGCAGGACGTGTCGGATGCCGATGGCGGAGGCCACCTGAACGGCGGCATCGACCTCGGAGGTTGCGACGGCGGGGCCGGAGAGGGTGACCGCCACGGCATCGGTGGCGAGCGCCTCGCGGGCCAACGACGCGACGACGGCGGAGTCCACGCCGCCCGACAGAGCGATCAGGGTAGGACCCCCGCCGACCAATCGCTCAACGATCTCCTCGGGGGTCCCGGGCTTCCGGAGGGCGGTCCCGCGGGCGGACGACTCCATCGGAGAGTTGGAATCGACGGTGAACCATTACACTTTCCGGAGCCTGGCGAAACGCCCTTAACGGCCGGTCACGCTGCCGCCGATGATGCAAGCTCTCTCGGACGGTACGCGCTGGATGCTTCGGCTCGATCAGGGCCAGGACCTGTTCGCCTCTCTCGCAGGCTTCGCGCGAGACCACAGCATTCGCGCCGCCGTGGTCGTCTCCGGTATCGGAATGCTGAAGGACGCGACGATCGGGTACTGGAACGGATCGGAGTACGTCCAGAAGCCTCTGCCGGAACCCCACGAGCTGGTCGGCCTCCATGGCTCTCTCGCCGAGGCTGATGGACCATCGGTGCACCTGCATGCCGCCCTCTCCGCACCGGACCACAGCCTGGTGGGGGGCCACCTGATGCGCGGCACCGTCTGGGTGTTGAACGAGATCCTCGTGGACACCTTCCCGGGCCGCAGCTGGGCCCGACCGATGGACGAGACCCTCGGCCTCCGGAAACTGGATCTCGAGCCGAACCGTCTGCCGACTGACCGAGCGTAACCCCGCTGCTGTATAGGAATGGATCCCTTTACGGGCTTCCATGCCGCCGCTCCTCGTGCCGGGCGCCTAGGACGTGTTCCTCAAAGTCGAGACTAATTTCCGTCACTCCCACCAGCCCCGTTTGGACCGACGGCCAGAAGGATCCCCACCCACACGACCCCTAGGGCCATCGCAAGGTCCAGCTGGGAAACGGCGGGGAGGCACGTCACGCTGACGGCGCACAGGTTGACGAACGAGAGCCACTCGGCTGCCGCGGCCGCGAGGACCAATCCGACCGTGGACGTTGCCGCGCCGCGGATCGCCATTCTCAGCGTATGGGGGGTTTTCGGGTACAGGATGGGCACGGGCGCGTGATCGGTCGCAGGCATCTGTCTCCCTCGCCGAGAGAGGGAGAGAGATGCTCGTGGGGATGCCCAAAGTGAGCGAAACGTGGGAGGGGCCCGCGAGCGAAGCGAGCGGGAGGGACCCACGCTAGTAGGAAACAGCCCCGTTCCGACGTATGCCGATCTGAGCCAGGGTGGCCTCGGGAATCGGCCAGTCGGGACACGCCGGAAAAGACAGAATAGCTCTGGCCCGTTCGAGCGTGATCTGGTGGCTCCGCTCTGGGAGCAGCCGGCTGTTGTTGTGGAGGTTTCGCAACAGATACCACATGCCATGGACCGGGGCATCGGCGCCCGGCCTCATGTCGGCCCATCGGCCTCGCTCCGTGTGCAACAGGTAGTCGAACCTAATTCCCTCCGCGTCGAGGGTGACCTTGCGCACCGAACCGAGTGCCTCTGCCGTGAAGTCGAGGACGAGCAGGAAGGCCCCGATCACGATGACCCGTTGAGGGAATTCATTGGGAAAGCGAGGGCCGGATAGGGCAGTGGCCATGAGCACCGCCAGGGGGAAGACTCCGGCGACTACAACCTGAACCATCCGGTCCAGCCACGTCCACCCAGCGGTTCGGACGGAAACCCGGTCAGGTACGCTTGTCCCAGCCATTCAGGAAGACCCGGGGTTGCGAACTGCGCCGAGCCCAATGAACCCATCGAGGGCCCGGTGAACCGGATGGCGAGGGGAGTCGTGTGGGACCCCAGAGCCTCGGGACCCGCCCCGGAAACCTGAGAGCGGACACGGATCGTCAGGCCGAGTGGCCCACGAGTCCGAGACTCGCGGCGACTCCCGCCGACAAGCCCCAATCCCGTCCGCTCGGGTATTCAAGTATCGCCCTTGCCTGTTCAACGGTAATCCAGTGGCCTCGACGTCCGGGCGATCTCCCCTTCGTCAGACGGATTACAACCCACATGGAGTGTCGAGCTTCCTCAGAAGAGGCGAAGAGGTCCGACCACTTCCCAAACTCTGAGTTGAACAGGTATCGAAATGTCACTCCATCCGGACCGATGTCGATTCCCCGTACGGACGCGACGCCCTCGATCAGGAGGTCACTGACCGCAAGTACGGAAATGAGTATCCCAAGTTTGAGGTCGAAGTCATGGGTCGGGCCCCCAGGAGTGAGGCCTAAGACAAGCAGGGCTAGAACGGGGACGCATGCGAGTACTATGAGTTGCGTTCGCAGGTCTGTGTAGGTAAGTACCCGGGTCCTGACGCGGCGCGGCGCGTTGTCGTCACCACCGATCATCGTAGGTCCGGGTTAGGGAGGGCCAGAACCGAGTTGGCTATAGATGTCGTAGGCTCCAGCACCGACGCTGCCGAGCCCCAACAGGACGGACACCGTGCCGACTAAACCAGAATTTGCGACCGGGACACCACGCAGGGCTAGGAGGCCAAAGATTAGGGCTAGTACCCCTGTAAGCACTCCCAGAATCGCCAAGATCATTTGCGCTACATACCGCAGCAAGGACTGCGCCGAAAGGGAAACAATGTACTCAAACCCGACAAGGAAGATCGCGGCCAGACCGAAGAGGAGTGACTGGCCCGCGTTGGAGGCTTCGTCCGTCTGCTGAAGAGCCGGAGCCTCATCGATTGGCGTCGATAGCTTCGAGTTAAGCAGTGCGAAGTCCCAATAAGCCATGAAGACCGAGGCGCCCCCCAGCACGAGAACTACAAGTGACATGAAATCTCCGGGAACGGAGGCGGCTACCTTGCCTACTGCGGTCAGCACATTGGAGAAGGACTCGTTCAAAAGCCACTGAGCAACTGAACTGAAGCCGTTCAGCGTAGCTTGGGTACCGCTGATTAAGTCTGAAAAGACCAGGCTGGGCCACGAGGCGAGACCCGATCCCTGAAGCGCGATCGAGAGAGAATTCAGCACTAACGGCAAGAGAAGCCCCATGAGCAGAGACGGACCCATGTCTAGCGGAACAGCGACGCCGGTCACGACCTCGAAGGCAACGACGAGGACAGTAACACCAATCAGTGCCGGAACCAAGAACGTTGATAGCGCTGAGGCGGCCCCCAAGAGGTTTTTGGCTGTGTTGACCCCCTCATACGCATTCAAGGAGTCATTTGCTGCGATGTAGAGGGTCGAAACCCAAGCGTCGTATGCGTTCTTGAAGGCGTCACTTATAGGGCTGAGAATATCGGAGAAAAGGGCTACCGCAAGAGTTCGCGCGACATCCAAGGCAGCAGCGAGCATTCCTTTAATCTCATTCCCCGCCGCCGCGAGCGCGGTTGCGGCGCGAGTAAGAACGGCGCCGGCTAGCGCCAGCGCCTCGCGCGCTAGATGTGCCAGGTAGATCCACGCAGCGAACTCGGTTGTCCACGCGATCTCGACCAGGGTCACGATTCCTCGTGCGAGAGTTAGGATCGCGCCGGCCGCCGAGCCCCACAGCCATCCCCAGACCGACGAACTGCTCGACGTTGGCGAGGGTGTCGTGCTGGTGGGAGCCGCGTAGAGTCCATCGGTGACAAGGGTCGCGTTCGCAAGCGCCCCTAGCACCGGGGCCAGGAAGCCCATGAATGGCACCTCGCTCGTGATCGACTCGAACGTCCCGTTCACGCCACCCGTTTCGTTATCGAGGAGTCCCGCCAGCAGCAGCTGAAGCTCGTTCGTCGTCGTCACGTTCACGGTGACGATGGCTTGCACGGCAGCCCCCGCTTCGCTCGCGGTCTCCAGAGAGGGGTTGCCGGGGACGCCCCCGGTGTTGTTCGCCGGGGGTGTCGAGCTATCGACCGCCAACACCGAGATCGCTCCCTCCGTCTTCGCCGCCGTCCCGGCCTCCTCGCAGCCCGTGATTGTCTTCGTGCCGGAGCTGACGGCCCGGTTCTGCCAGTAGCAGCTCAGCTTCCCGAGCAGTGTCGAGGCTCCGAAGCTCGAGATCAGGTTCTCGTCCCCGCCGCTGATGATCAGCGGAGGGCTGGCCGTGGTGTCGGTATACGGCTCGGTCGAGTTCTCCAGCACGCCCCGGCCAAAGCTCGTGTTCAGGAACTCCTCCCGGGGGATCAGGAAGTTGTTGAGACCGGGAGCGAGGGCGATGCCATACGTCGCGCTGCTCGACCAGAAATCCGGCACGCCCGTGATGGAGATCGAACTGGAGGCGTTCACGACCACCAAGTCGAACGACTGCTCGCCGGTGTAGCGTTCCAGGCCATTCGGCAGTCCGTTGACCGTGCCGTTCCCGTCGGGCAGCCACAGGTACGTCGGCGCCTTCCCGCCGACCGCGACCGTGGCGATGGTGAAGCTGAGGGTGGCGTGCGTAGAGCCGGAGCCGGTGAACGAGTAGCTGGCCGCCTTCCCGAACAGGTTGAAGGTCAGGTTCTTTTCGCTGGCGGTGCTGTTGAACGCCAGCGGAGTCAGCTTCTTGCTCTCGTTGGCGATGACCGATATCTGGATCGTCTGCGTCGCGTAGAGCTGGCTGATCGGAAGGGCAACGTTGTAGTTCGCCACCTTCTCCGATGAGCTGCTGCCGCAACTGATCGCCGGCTGCGAATAGTTCGAGAACTCCGCCCCGCCCGAGGTCGCGCTGCCGTTCCGCGGCGTGAACTTGACCGCCCAGCCGGTGCCCGAGCTCAGTCCCGAGCAGGTCGCATTGAGGTCGCTGATCTCGATGTCGACCGCTGCCGCCGGGTCGACTCTCGTACCATCTGCGATGCCGTCATGGATCGACGAGGAGACCAGCGGGTCGGCGCCCCACGAGAGCTTCCCCCAGACGGTCAGCGTGTAGCTCCCGTCATAGGACCCGATGAACCCGCGGAAGCTCTCCCCCCAGGTCTCGGTTTGGATGAGTTCCTGGAGATACGAGAGCGTGTTCCCTTCCCAGAGGACCGTCGCGTCGTACGGAACGCTGTCGTCCAGCGGATACCGGGGCGCGGACGTGTTGGTGTGGACCGGACCTCCGGTCGGCGACTCTCCCGGGTACTGGCTCTCGTTGAACGGGTTGACGGCGGCGTCGGTGAAGCAGCTGAAGTCGGCCGGGCAGCTGTCGCTGGAGCCGAGGCTGAAGGTCAGGTTCCAGGTGTCCAGCATCCCGCTGTCGGCGGTGTCGAGCGTGTGGGCGTTCAAGTCGTACTCCTTCTCCACGTAATCGTTGACGAGGCCGTTGGTCGCCCAGGCGTACGGATCGGCAGTGACGAGGCTGGTGGAGGTCGAGAGCGGGATCCCTTCGTACGTCTGGGTGCTCGGCAGCGCCACGACCCAGCCGTTCGACTTCTCGAGGTTCGTGAGACCGTCGCCGGAGCTATCGAGCTGGTA
>JASHPT010000154.1 GCA_030037955.1 Thermoplasmata archaeon | reverse complement strand
ATCGAGGTCTCGAACCGCTCCCGGTTCGGAAACGCGGCCGCCATCTTCACCCAGGATGGGAAGGCCGCCCGAGAGTTCCGGTACCGGATCGAGGCCGGCATGCTCGGCGTCAATATCGGCGTACCGGCGCCGGCGGCCTACTTCCCGTTCGCAGGCTGGAAGGGTTCCTTCTTCGGCGACCTCCACGCCACGGGCCGGGACGCGATCGAATTCTACACGCGGAAGAAGGTCGTGACCACGCGCTGGTTCTAGCCGGCGGCGCCGACCTTCGCGTCGGCGACCGCCAGAGCGCGGTCCAGCACGTCGAGCCCGTGGTCAAGCTCCTCCCGGGTGACGATGAGGGGCGGGGCGACGATCAGATGGGAGACCCAGCTCACGCAGAAGACGCCCTCCTTGAGCATCGCAGCGGCCACCTGGTCGGCCACGAGCGGCCGTCCGGCGAGCTTGTCCTCCTCGGTGTTGAAGGGCGTACGCTGGGCCCGGTTCCGGACCAGCTCGACGGCAGCGAACAGCCCCAGGCCCCGGACCTCCCCGACCGACGGGTGCCGGTCCTGGATCTCCCGCAGCCGGGTGAGCAGGTACTCCCCGTCCCGCCGAGACTTCTGGAGCAGGTCGAGGCGCCGGTACTCCTCGATGGCGGCGACGGCGGGGCCGAGCGTCATCGGATGGGCCTCGTAGGTGTGGCCGTGAGGGAAGTACCGGTCGCGGAAGGCGTCGTGGACGGCCGGGGTGGTGGCGGTCAGGCCCAGCGGAACGTAGGCGCCGGTGATCCCCTTGGCCGTGGTCAGGATGTCCGGCACGACCTTCCAGTGGTCGACGGCGAACCATTCGCCGACGCGGCCCCAGCCCGACATGACCTCGTCCGCGATCAGCAGCACATCGTGTTTCCGGGTGATCTCCCGGATCTTCGGGAGATACTCGGGCACCGGGACGATCACGCCGTTCGTGCCAACGACCGGTTCCAGGATCATGGCGGCGACGTCACCCTCGCGGTCGAGCTGATAGTCGACATAGTCGGCGCAGGCGACGTTGCAGCTCGGATACGCGAGTCCGAACGGGCAACGGTAGCAATAGCAGTCGGGGGCGAACACCGTCCCGGGGACCTTCTGGAGCGGCTCGATCGCCTTCCGTCGGGGATCTCCGGTCACCGAGATCGACGCCGCCGTGGCGCCATGGTAGGACCGGTACCGCGCCAGGACCTTCTGGCGACCCGTGGCGGCTCGGGCGATCTTGAGCGCCGCCTCGTTGGCCTCCGTTCCCGAGGTACTGAAAAAGTACCGGTGCAGGCCGGAGGGCACGACGTCCTGAAGGGCCCGGCTGAGCGACGCCCGGGCCTCGGTCGCAAAGGCCGGACCCGCGTAGGCGAGCTGCCGGGCCTGGGCGCCGATGGCCTCGATGACGCGGGCGTTGCCGTGGCCCAGGTTCGTCGCCATCAGCTGAGAGGAGAGGTCGAGATACTCCCGCCCGCTGCTGTCCCAGAACCGAGAGCCCTCGGCCCGGGTGACCAGGATCGGGTCCCAGCCCGCCTGGCGACGCCAGGTAACGTAGTTCGTGTCCCGCACGATGCGCCGGGCCTCTTCGGGATCCATCCGGCCCACTCCCGGTCCGGCCCGGCTCACTTGCCGATGCGCTTCGCGAGCTCGTTCACCTTGGCCGAGCCGTCGCGCAGGTAGGGTCCGCAGTGGTACGGGAGGAGAGAGACGACCTGGAGGCCGGCCACCCGCTTAGCGGAGACCTGCGCGGTCTGCACATGGAGGGTGTATTCCTTGGGGGTCAGCGAGAGCGTGTCTCCGTTCCCCGGGAAGAACAGGTCCCCGGCGAACAGGATCTGGCGCTCGGGAAGATAGTAGGACGTGTGACCGGGCGTGTGGCCCGGGGTATGGTAGGCCACGACCCCACCGGCGGCATCGAACTCGTCGCCGTCCTTGAACTTCTCGTCCACGGAGACCGGGTCCGCGGGAGGAGACCCCGGACCGTCGTAGGGGGGTTCCCGGGCGATGAACGCCGCCTCGATCCAGTGGGCGTAGGTCTTCGCCTTCGTTCGGGCGATCATATCCTTCAGGCTCCCGGTGTGGTCGAGATGGAGGTGGGTGAGGAAGATCGACCGAATGGACGTCGGAGCGATCCCGTGCTTTTTGAGATACGCGTCGATCTTCGCCGCCGAGCCGGGAAGACCGGTATCGATGAGGGTCCAGCTACTGCCTTTGTCCTTGACCAGGTACACGTGCGTGAAGAAGTCCGGCGACGGGTCCACGCCCTCGACCTGATGAATTCCCGGCAAGATCTCGGTCATCTCACCACCGCGCCCGGCCAGCGGCACCGAGATTAAGAGGGTTCCCCGGACCGAGTTGTGGCCGGGGCGTCCTGGGGCCCCGAGGCCGGCCCGACCGCTGCCGGCGCTCCTCCGGCCGGTTGGAACGCGAGAAACTCGTTGCCGTCGGGGTCGAGGAACCGGAGCGTGATGCCGCCCCACGGCTGTCGTCGGGGGGACTCAGTGATGCGGGCGCCCGCGGACCGGAGCCGGAGCTCGAGGGCGCTGGCGTTGTCCGTTTGGAACACGATCCCGGTTGCGGTCCCGATCCTCGCCACGGTTTCGGAGTAGAGCGGCTCGCCCCACTCCCGTCGGGGGGCTACGAGGGACAGGGCGGACGCCCCCCGTCCCAGCGAGAGCTCGACGTATCCGCTCGCCTCGTCCTGTTCCCGTACGGGGAACCCCAGAACCTCCTGGTACCAGCGCAGGGAGCTCACCAGGTCGCGAACCGCGACTCCGACCCGGAGGAGCGCCGTGAGTCGTCCCGAGCCCCGGGCGGGAGCGGGCTCGAGATTGGCACCGCTGCCCAGGGTCGCCGGGTTCCACTCGAACACTTCGTAGGTCGTACCCGGGAGCGACCGGAACGGGTCCGCTCGGAGCACCCGGCGGGCCTCATCCAGCGTGGCCGCACGCAGGATCAGCAGGTCTCCCGCCGGATCGGTGAGTTGCCCTCGGGCGACGAGCCGGCCGACCCGTTCCAGCTCCTCCTCCAACCGGCGGATCTTGGACGCGGGGGGGAGCTCCGACCGGTCCAGGCCCCCGACCCGGACGATGCGGACATACAGGCGCCGGGGTTTCGGGCCCGGTCGGCTGGGGTCGGTCAGGGCTCCCAACCTCCGGACACGTCGCCCTCCCCAATTCTAGTAGGGCAATAGGCGCCCATCCGTCGTTCCAGAGTCCGACCCCCTTGTTACGGCGACTTCACCGCTACAAATATCCGGCAATATTCAAATAGGTGAAGTCGCGAGGTTTTGGGCATGCGACCTGCACTGGCTGCCGTCGTCATCGCCATGGTACTGCTGACCGCCGCGTTCATGGTCCTTGTTCCGGGCCAGGACCGTTCCGTTTCGTCGGCCCCCGCGACCTCCGGGTTGCGGACGGCTGCGACACCGACGTATGAGGTCGGCCTCGACGTCCAGACCGAACCCGTGCTCCCGGGCTACCAGGATACCCTGTATTACGATGTCCTGAACGATACGAACCGGGCACTGGTCACGACTCTCTCCTCGGTCGAGATCGTCGGAACTTACTACAACAACGCCCACACGCTCCTCAATCTCCCAGGAACCCCCTACGCTGCGTCCGCGGCCGCCTTCGGAAACTGGACCTTCCAGGTTCCCGCCAATGCCTCCCCCGACTTCGATTACGAGCCGGCGATCACCGTCTGGGCGAACTCTTCGTCCCTGGCGATGAATGTCTCCAGCACCTTCTACCTGGAGATCGGCACGCTCCACATCTTCGACCTGGACGTCTGTGACGTGATCACCGGCTGTGGCGCGCTCACGACCGGCAACCCCGCGACGGTCAGCCTCTATGCGGAGGCCGAGGACCAGTTCGGGGACACCGCCCCGGTGGCCGGCGAGACGGTCAAGGTCTCGTTCTATTCGACCGGCAGCTCCCCCGTCACGGTGCCCGGAGTCCCCACGACGCTCACGACCAACGGCGCCGGACACGCCGAGCTGACGTTCACCCCCTCGAGCACGATCTTCAACGTGCCCGGGCCGAACCACGTCGAGGTGGCGGTCACGGACGCCGTGAACACGTCGCTCACGGTCTACGAGAACTCGAGCTGGGACCTCTACAACCCGGCGGGCACGACCTACTACACCTTCAACCTCAACGAGGCGACGTACTACAGCGGGGAGACCGTCACGGCGGCCTGGCAGTTCGAGGGAACCAACTCGACCGTCGGGACCATCACGGTGGCCCTCTACGTGGCCTACGACACTGCGACCGACAACATCCTGTCGACCGGCACGGTCGACTCGACGGCGGCCACGGGTTCGTTCAGCTTTGCGCTACCGTCCGGTTGGTACGGAGAGATGGAGGTCGAGGCGCTCGCGCATAACGCAACGACCTACTGGATCCTCGATGCCGGCGCTGAGGTAGACCAGGCGATCTTCGCCGCGGTCCCGAGCGAGTTCTACTTCAACCCCGGTGACACGGTCGTGGTCAACATCACGGCCGAGGGACCGGCCGTCTCGGGCGCGACGATCTCGGCCTTCGTTCAGGCCACCGACTCCGGCCAGACCCTGTTCAACGGCACCGTGACCGGCCTGAGCTTCTCGTTCAAGATCCCGTCCATCGCTCCGGCGGATCAATACCGGATCGTGGCGTGGGCCTCGACGAGCGGCGGCACGGTCGCCCAGGACACGGAAGAGATCTACGAGGCCGCCGGCTACAACCTCTGGGCCGGGGTCACGACGGTGTCGTCCTACTCGGACGGCAGCTTCGCGGCCGGCCAGGTCATCCAGATCGGGTACAAGCTCACGGCCTACGGCGGCGACGTGCTCCCGCGCGCCCTGGAACTGTACATCTTCCCCGGCACGTGCAGCTACCTGTCCTGCGCGACCGACACGCCGTCCCTCAAGATCTGGGCCGAGACGAGCGCCTCGGGATCGGTCTCCTTCACGATCCCCGCGAACACCGCGAATGGCTTCCAGTTCTACACGGTGTACGCGGAGTTCTCGACCGGGACCGCCGCCGGGTCGGTCACGATCAACGTGAACTCGTCCCCGTCGGCCCTGAACTACGAGCTCGGCGCCGGTAGCGGCCTCACGGTCGGCTGGCTGATCCTGCTCATCCTGCTGATCATCGTGGCGATCGTCCTGTTCATGCTGGGACGGCGCAGCAAGCCCACGATGGTCATGACGCCCGCCGCCTCCGCGCCAGCCTCCTCCCCGCCCGAGTGGAAGGAGGGCGGCAGCTCGGGAGGCTCCAGCGGAAGCTCGTCCGGCAGTGGCGGCACGACGCCGCCCGGAGCCCAGTAGGATCGGTCCTCCCGCCGTCCGCGGGACCCCCGACCAACCCCTTCTTTCTCTTTTCTTTTCTATCCCCGCCCTTCGCACGAAGGGTTCCCGCGCCCGAGCCGGCTCACGAGATCGCCGCGGTGACCGTACAGGCCACGATGTGGGTCAGGCCGTAGACGCCGGTCAGTCCCCGGCCGTCGCCCCAGGCGACGACGAAGCGGCCGCTGGCCTGGATCGCGAGCCCGATGCTCGTGCCGTGCCAATTCCGCACCGACGCGGGGAAGCCCGGCGCGCTGCTGACCGAGGCGGGGGCGGAGAGGAGCCCGGTGCGGACCGAGAAGAGGGCGGCGTAGGTCTTCCAGAGCCCTCCGGCCGTGCTTTGCCAGCTGATCACCAGGGTGCTCCCGGTCGGGCTCGTTTCCACGCCAGGGGTTTCGACCGAGAGGTTGTGGCCCGACCAGAGGTCAAACGGTCCGGCCCAGGTCGACCCGTTGGTGCTCGAGGTCGCGAGCGTGAGCTCGGTCTCGTTCTCGGACGAGTAGACGAGGTAAAGGAGGCCCCCCGCCGCCGTCACCGCCGGTCCGGGACGCGACAGGTTGGGCAGGGAGATCGAATCCGGATAGGGCATCTGGATCGTGGCCGGAGTTCCGGTGACGGAGGACCTCGGGTCCGAGGCGTTCAGCGTGATCGACCATAAGGAGACGGTCGTGCCCGACACGGCGCCGGCCTCCAGGCCCACCAGCGTGACCTCGTCTCCCTTCCAGACCGTCCCGCCCGTGAGAATGCCTTCCAGGAGGATCGTCGGTGCGCCGAACGATTGCGCCCCGTTCGTCGAGGTCGTCCATTCGACGAATTCGCTGTACATGAAGGCCAAGCCGACGATCCCCTGAGGCAGGGCAAAGAGCATCGGCCGGGCCAGGCTCTGGCCCGCGACGGCGATCGTGCCGGCGCCGAAGGGCTCGCCCGGAGGCGCGGCGAAGACGAGGACCTGCTGGTCCTCGGTGGCGGTGGCGTTGGCGTAGGCCAGGAAGAGGGTCCCATTCGGGGCATAGACGAGTGACGGCTCGAAGGCCGACGTGGCATTGAGACCTCCGACGGCCAGAGGGGCCGAGTACTGGACGCCCGCGTCGTAGGAGTAGCTCACGAAGACCTGGGTCGCGAAGGTCGGGAGGCCTCCCGGCACCGTGGGAGGCGCCAATTCGTCCAGACCTTCCCAGGCCATCGCAATGGTCCCGTTCGGCGCGACGGCGACGGCCGGGTCATCGCCATACTCGCCGGCCCAGGGAGACCCTGCGGCGTACTGGTCCACTTCCACGTTGACTCCCGGGGAGGGCGTGGGAGGGGGCGAGGGCTGCTCGTAGATCAACGGCAGGAGGATGGCGAGCGTGACGACGACCGCCGTCACGACGACCAGGATGACGGAGTAGAGCCGGGTCCGAGAGGGCGTGGGAGGCGCAGCGCCCTCCGTTGCCACCTGCCGCCGAGAGAGGGAGTGGGCTTATAGTTGAAACCGGAGCGAGGGGAGAGACCCCATGCGCCCGGGCGTCAGTGGACACGCGCGGCCAAGCGTCGGATAGACCCTACCGAGTCCGAGAGCTGCAGCCCGCCAAAATCGAAGATCCCGAGCAGTTCGTCGACGCCCGCGTCGGCCAGCGCCCGAGCCTTTGCGTCCACCTCGTTGAGGCTTCCGAGGAGGGCGAGCCCGCTCTCCTCGAGGGCCTCGGCAGAGGCATGGTGGGGATCGGCTTCGACCTTCTTCTGGTAAAATGCGCTCTGCGTGGCGAGGCGGCTGTCGAGGTACCGCTGAAACGCCGACCGAGCGCGCTCGGGCGACGGCCCCGCGTACACATGTACGGCCGCAGAGACCGTCGTCTCCTTCCCGGCGGGTAGCGCCGCCCGGTACTCTCGGATCTCGGCGGCCAGCTCGGCGACGTCTCGCACGGTCGCATACGGAATAAGTGCGAGAGAGAAGCCCTTCCGTGCGACAAAGGGGAGCGCCTCCCGCCGCTGGGCGGCCACCCAGATCGGCGGATGAGGCTGCTGCCGGGGAACGACGTTGAGCCGGACCGGTGCCGCTCGGGGCGAGTCGGCCCGCACCTCCTCTCCGCGGAACGCCGAGAGGATCGTGTCGAGGGCACGGTCGAAGCGCTCCCGTTTTTCCTGAGCGTCGATCCCAAATCCCTCGAACTCGCCGGCGATGTAGCCGCTCCCTACGCCCAGGTTGAGCCGTCCTGCCACGAGATGGTCCAGCAACGCGTACTGCTCCGCCACCTCGATGGCCGAGTGAAACGGGAGGACGCTCACGAGCGACCCGACGCGGATCCGCCGGGTCCGCGCGCCGATCGCTGCGAGCATCACGGGGGGCGACGGACAGAGACCGGTCGGGAGGAAGTGATGCTCCGCCACCCAGACGGTAGAGAGTCCGGAACGCTCGGCCGCGTCCGCGACCGAGAGAAGCTCGCCGTAGCGGTTCCGGGCCGCGAACTCCGGGCCTGGGGGGTAGGCGTCGAGTACCGAGAAGACGCTGAGTCGCACGACGCGCGCATTCTCCCACGAGCATAAGCGTAGCCCGCGCACACACCGGCACCACCGACCGAGGGAAACGGCTAAGTCGGCCGGCCCGGGTCGAGAGACCCACGGGCTGGTAGATCAGTTCGGAAGATCGCCGGTTTTGCAAACCGGAGGGCTCGGGTTCAAATCCCGACCAGTCCACTCGACCGGCCGCGGGACGCCACCGAGCAGGCGTTTCACGACCCCCGGGGGCATTCAAGAGGGTGACGCGGCGTGGATCGCTGGTACATGCCGAGATCGCGTACGACCCACGGGCCCCCCAGAGACTCGCGCTTCAAAGTGCTGTTCGTCGCGGGTTTCGGCCCCGTCGTTCAAGATGCATCGAAAAGCCGCGCTCTCTACGTCGATACGCTTCGGCTTCCGTTCCACGAATCCTCGGGTGCCTATCTGCACACCGAGGAGCTCGCGGGCACGAAGGCCTTCGCGCTCTGGCCGCTCTCCCAGGCCGCCGAGTCCTGCTTCGGAACGACCCGCTGGCCCGAGGAGCTGCCGGTCCCCCAGGCCTGGCTTGAGTTCGATGTGTCCGACGTCGGTCGAGCCACGGCGGAACTTACCCGTCAGGGCTACCGATTGCTCGTCTCCAATCGGAAGGAGCCGTGGGGGCAGACGGTGACCCGGCTCCTGAGCCCCGAGGGACTCCTGGTGGGGCTTACCTACACGCCCTGGATGCGATCGAAGGCCTAGGCTCCTCGACTCTCAGGCTTCGAGGCTACGCCAGAGATAGAGCGCGGCGTGGGAACGGTACGGCACCCACGCCCGGGCATGCCGTTCGACGGTCCGGGGTGCCGGGAGTGCTCGATACTTCCATGCACGTCCCACGGCTTTCCGAACGCCCAGGTCTCCCGACGGGCAGACGTCCGGTCGATGCAGCGCGAAAATCAGATACATTTGGGCGGTCCAGAGGCCAATCCCTTTGACGGCCGTTAGGGCCTCGACCACGTCGGCATCGGACAGACGTGGAAGGCGTCTCAAGCTGAGCTGGCCGGAGTGGACCTGTCGGCTGAGGTCCCGAAGGTAGCCGATCTTCTGCGGCGACACTCCGGCGGCTCGGAGGGTTCGGGTGGGGGCGTGCAGGAACCAGCGGGCGGGCGGAAAGCCGGGTCCGCCGTGGGCCCGGCGCAGGCGGCGCAGGATCGCGTCGCCGGCGGCGCCGGAGATCTGCTGGTAGATGATGGCACGTGCCAGCGTAGCGAAGCCGGCTCCGCGGGAGGGGAGCTCTCGGGGCCCGAGCGATCGGATCAGGCCCGCGAGAACCGGGTCGGCTCCGCTGAGGTGGCGCGCGACTTTGTCGGCGGAGGACCCCCCGGTGCTGGTCACAGATCTCTCGAGGGCTAGGCCCCGATAATGGCTACCGGCCCCGTTATGGCGCCCCCGAGGTTCTCGGGCCGATGCGAGCGGCCGTCGTACGGGAGTGGGGCAAGCCTCTGGTGATCGAGGAGGTCCCTCCCCCGCACGCCGGGGCCGGCGACGTTCGGGTTCGCCTGCGGGTCTCGGGCGTCTGTCACAGTGACGTCCATCAGTGGAAGGGTGGCTGGCCGGCCGAACGGGCGGTGATGGAGTCGCTCGGGATTCGGATCCTGGGCCACGAGGGCGTCGGGGTGGTCGATGAGCTGGGAGCCGGGGTCACCCGGGTTCGCATCGGCGACCGGGTCGGAGTCCCCTGGATGAATTCGTGGTGCGGGTCTTGCGATGTCTGCCTTACGGGCTATCCCCAGTGGTGTCCGAACAGCCGGACGACCTCGGTAAGCGTGAACGGAACCTTCGCCGAGCTCGCCACCGTCTCCGAGCGCGCGGCCGTGGCGATCCCGGCCTCGATGGATGACGCAGATGCGGCTCCGCTGATGTGCGCCGGCGTGACGGCCTACGGCGCGGTCCGTCGACTCGCGTCCGAGCTTCGGATGCCCCCGGGGAAGATCGTCGCGGTCGTCGGTGGCGCCGGCGGTCTCGGGCATTACGCGATCCAGATCGCTCGGGCGCTCGGCTACCGGGTCGCCGGAGTCGACGTTGGTCCTGAGCGGGTCCAGTTCATGGCAACGCTCGGGGCGGAGTGGGCCTTTGACGTCTCCGAGGCCAAGGCCGAGATCCGCAAGCTCGGCGGTGCGGATGCGAGCCTCGTCTTCACGCCAAAGATCGCCGGCTATGAGCTAGCGCTCAAGGTTACCCGGTTGGTCGGAGGGGTCGTGGCGGTCGGGATTCCGGACCCCTCCGAGGGCCCGCTCCCGGTGACGCCCTCGAGCCTCATCACGCACGGAACTCGGGTCATCCCGACAAGCGTCGGTGTTACGCACGAGTTCGACGAGCTCTTCCGGCTCTACGACCGAGGGCTGGTCCAGGGCCATCTGGCCCGTCGAGGGACCCTGGACGACCTCTCGCGCACCCTCCAGGACATGGCAGAGGCCAAGTACGTTGGACGGGCCGTCGTGGCCCTCTGACGGGACGGCTCACCGCCGCGCCGGACCCGACCGAGCCGAGCAGCGTCGTAAGCGTGTATATATAAGTCGTCGGACAAACGGCAGACGTTCGTGTTTATCGATAGTGATACGGACGTGCAGTTAACGGTAGGTTCAAATACTTCTGCAGGCAAGAGGCGGTCGGTTCCGTAATGGACGAAGCCACAGGAGGGGAAGATGATCTTCGACCTTGTCGCGAAGGCCACGCTCACCGAGCGGTACGGCTCGCGGTCGAAGCCCCTGCGGCCGTACCGGGACTACGCTGAGCTCGAGGTTCGCGGGGAGGACCCCCGCTCTCTCCGGGCTCTGGGAATGCTGAGCGTGCGAAACGCCACCCGACCCGCACCGGCTGTGCTCGACGAGCCGGTCGCGTCGGGGCGAGCGCCCGCGCCCCGGCCGTTCCCGACCACCGTTCCGGAGTGAACGGGCGTAGTTTCGGCCCTCCTCGGCCCGAGGGGGGTCGAGAGACCGGACGGCGCAGAGAGGCCGACCGCGGGCTGTCCGTTCGTCGAAGCGCTCGCCTTCGACCGACACACCGCGACAGAGTCTACGGCGCGGGCCGGAAGGCACGACCGCGTCTCTCGGTGCGAGCCGTCAGGTATTAGCCCCGGGAGAACTGAACTCGTTATCCGGGTGTGGTAGCGCAAGCAGAGGCGGACCGGGCGACGCCGGTGACGCTGCACGGACGGGCCTCGATCCTCGCACTGATCGCGGGGGCGCTGGACGGAGTGGAGCGGGGCGAAGGAAAGCTCATCGTCGTCTCCGGCCCGACGGGCATGGGAAAGTCGGCCGTACTCGAGGCGGCCGTCCAGCGCGCACGCGGCCGCGGCTTCCGGATTTCCGAGGCACGGGCCGTGTCTCGCGACACGCCGGTCCCGTACGATGTGCTCCGGGATCTTCTGCCGGCGCCGCCTCCGCCGGCGGCCCCGGAGTCTGCCGAGGGGCGGTCGGGGCTGCCGCTGTGGTTCAGCCCCGGGGACCAGGGCAGTGTCGTCTCGGGCTTCCCCGCGGTCGCCGTGATTCCCGACGGAGATGCGCCGGTCGACAAGCGGATCCTGCGGCTCTTCGAGGTCGAACACTCGCTGATCGAGACCGGGCGCCGGCTGCTGTACGAGCAGCTCGAGCAGGTCCTCCTCGGGGGCGTCGCAGCCACGCCGGTCCTGCTGGCCGTTGACGACCTGCACCACGCGGACCGGGAGTCGCTCGAGTTCCTCCACTATCTGGCCGGCCGCCTCGCTCCGCGCCGGTTCGTCATCATCGCGACGATCGACCCGGAGAGCGCTCCCAGCGGCGGTCGAGGCTCGATCCTGGATGGACTGCGGCACGGCCCGAACGTAGAATCGGTCACGCTCTCGTCGCTGTCCCTCGACGAGACGGCCGATGCCATCCGGGATGTTCGGCCGGGTCCCGCGCCATCGGCCGAGTACATTCGGGCCATCCACGAGCGTTCGAAGGGGGTCCCCGGTGCGATCGAGCAATGGAAGCGCCGCTACAAGGAGGCGCTTCCGTCCGCCGGCGGGCCGGACCCCGGACCCGCGGGCGCCGACGCGCTGGCATTCCAGGCCGGCAGCGTCCCCGAGGAGACGCTGCGCATTCTGACCTATGGTGCGGTGATCGGTCGACAGTTCGACCTCGCGGTGCTGGCTCGGACGCTGCACCGTCGGTCGACCGAGGTCCTCGAGCCGCTCCTCGCGCCGCTCGTCGACAACGGGACGCTCCGACGGCGGGGCCACCAGCGGTACGAGTTCGCCGACGCGGCGGTCCGACAAGAGCTGTACGGCAAGCTGACCGACGCTCGACGGCGGCTCATGCATCGCAACGTCGCCCGTGCCCTTGAGATCAGCGCCCGGGCCAACGGGCCGGAGCTGTTCGAGATCGCCTGGCACTATCACCTCGCCGGCGAGGCCGTTCCGTCGGTCGACTACAATCGCCGGGCCTCGGACGTCGCGGTCCGGCTGTATGCCTACGAGGAGGCCCGGGCGTACCTGGAGCGGGCGCTCGACAGCCTGTGGAAGCTGCCCTCGTCCCGGCCCGAGAGCGAGCGAGTCGTACGGGTCTCCCTGGGACACGTCCTCTGCCGTCTAGGAAAGATCGCGGAGGCGACCCAGGTTCTGGACGCGTTGCGGGACCCGACGCTCACGGGCTCGCAGGCCCCGTCTCCCTTCGAGCAGCTGTTCTCACCGGAGGTCCGGCCCGACCTCTGGGCGCATGCCGAGTCGGCGCGCGCAGTAGCGGAGCGCTCGCTTCGGGCCTTCCGCACGAAGTCCGAGCTCCGCTGGCTCGCGGTCGCCCATCGGGCGCTGGGCGTGGCCGCTTGGAGCCTCGCCGACCCGTCGGCCGCCGAGGAGCACCACCGGGCGGCGGCCGAGATCGCCCACACCTGCGGGGATTCGCGTCTCGAGGGCCAATCCTTGCTCGACCGGGCCCATCTGGTGCGCCTCCTGGACCCGAATGGGCTGGTCCTCTCACGCCAGCTCCTCACGGAGGCGATCGAGCGCTTCGCGGCGAGCGGGGATTCCGAGTGGCGGGCGAAGACCTACCTCGACCGGTCGGCCGTGCTCCGTTCCCTCGGCCGGCTCTCGGACGCGCTCAATGACCTGACGGCGGCGGCAGAACAGGCGGAGCGCTCCGGGTCCCAGGCGCTCGAGATCTGGGTCGAGCTCCGGACCGCCCGGATCCTCGTCGAGGAGGGACGGACCGGTCGCGCCCGGAAGACCCTCGAGCACCTGCGACAGCTCGCCGGGGAAACCCCGCGTCGGGAGGTCGACCAGCAGATCACGTTCATCACGGCGATGCTGCAGGAACGCGAGGGCCGAGTGGACCGGGCCCGGGAGCTCTACGAGAAGTCGCTGGGCCTGGCCGTCGAGGCCGGCTCCGCCGAGGAGGCCGCCGACTGCCACCGACGGCTCGCCACGCTCGAGGAAAAGCTCGGCCGAGTCGAGGAGGCCCGTCGCCACCAGGACGAGGCGGAGCGCCTCGCCGCCGCGGGACTTCCCGAGCCGGCGGTCCGGGCGGAGTGACCCTCCTCCGGGCAGCGAGCCCTAGAGGATCGGAACGTAGGGTCGGGTCGACAGCGTCCAGCGGTCCGTCGTCCGGTCGTAGACGGAACTCGTGAAGCAGCGCCAGTTCGTGTCGTCGACCGCCGGGAAGTCGGCGCGATAATAATAGCCGGGCCACCGGGTCTCGGTCCGGAACCGTGTGTGGCGGACCACCGCCTCCGCCGTCCATACGCGATGCGTGAGCTCCCAGCAGCGCTGGAGCTCGTGGAGGTCGGCGGCGCCGAGCCGGGACAGGTCCTCCCGCAGCGCCACGACGTTGTCCAGCGCCTTGCCGAGCATCCAGTCGTTCGTCGTGTAATCGGTGCTGGTGCCGCCGGCGTACTCATCCATCGTCTTCTCGAGGCGTTGGAGGCCGCTCATGGGCTGGAGGTAGTCGGGGTTCACTCCGCCCGCGGTGATCCTCGATTGGGCGTGCTGGTAGGTTTCGAGGGGACGGAACAGCACCTCCCGGAGCTCCGCCACGCGTCGCTCGTCCGCGACGGCCGGCCGGTCCTGGTGGTCCCGCACGAATGCGACCGCGGCCTTGGCCGCCAGCCGGCCCTCCGTGAACGAGCCGGACGAGAACTTGTGTGCCGAGCCTCCGATCGCATCGCCGGCGCCGAAGAGACCCGGACTGGTGGTCATCCGGTTGTATCCCCAGCGGTACTCGGGGGGCGCGATGTCGTTCGGTCCGCTGGCCCAGGCGCCGGCGCAGACGGCGTGGGAGCCCATGACGTAGGGCTCCGAGAGGATGAGCTCGGACGGGGTCGTCCGCGGGTCGATCCCCTGCGCCGCCCACGTCACCGCCTGACCCACGGTCATGTTGAGAAAGTCCTCCCAGCCGAGGGCTTCCTTTTCCGGCGTATCGAGCACCCGTTCGGTGTGGATCAGGATCGGGCCATTGCCGGCCCGCAGCTCCTGCAGCATCAGGTGGTTCCGGAGGCAGGTCGGCATCGGCTTGGCGTCGGCATAGGCCCCCACCCGCTGCCGGAGCTCCGGCAGGCGGCTCTTCTCGAACTCGTCGCCATGCACGTTGGTCGCGACCGCCTTGAGGAGCAGGAACCAGGCCCCCACCGGACCGTAGCCATCCTTGAAGCGGGTGACGACGAGGCGATTCTCCATCTGGATCATTTCGGCGCCAAACGGGATCAGGAGCCCGTAGGCCGACCCGCTGGCCCAGGGCGGGTACCACGTTCGGCCGTAACCCTCCCCGGCCGACCGGGGCCGGAAGATGTGAGAGGCGCCGGCGGCAGAGACGATGACCGCCTTGGCCCGGAAGACTACGTAGCTGCCATCCCGAACGTCGACGCCGACCGCTCCCGCGACCCGGTGCGGGTCTCGTTCGTCGGGGAGGAGGTGCGTGACCACGACATGCTCTACGACCTCCGTGGCCGCCTTGCGGGCGGCCTCGGCCACGATCGGCTTGTAGGACTCGCCATGGATCATCACCTGCCAGCGGCCCTCGCGCACGTACTTGCCGGAGGCGGGGTCCTTGAAGATCGGGAGTCCCCACTCCTCGAAGAGATGCACCGTCGAATCGACGTGGCGAGCCACGTCATAGACCAGGTCCTCGCGCGACAGGCCCATCAGGTCGTTGCGGACGTATCGGACGAAGTCCTCGGGCTGGTTCTCACCCCAGCGCATCCCCATGTAGCAGTTGATCGCGGACAGCCCCTGGGCGACAGCGCCGCTGCGCTCGATGGCGGCCTTCTCCGCGACCACGATCCGAAGGTCCCGGCCCCAGTACCGTGCCTCGAAGGCCGCGCCGCAGCCGGCCATTCCCCCACCCACGATGAGCACGTCGGCGTCCACGAGCCGCGGCGCGCTCGGACGTCCGTCTTCCACCGACTCCCGTCCTCAGCTCGTCGGAGCTGCTCGCTTCGACGGAATCGTCGGCAGCGCCTCGACCGCTAGATAGTCTGGCTCGAACGAGAGGAGTTCTCCGTGCGCCGCCTCGGTCGTCGGGGGTGGCGCGGTCGCGGGCGAGGCGATCGAGTCCCACGGCGTCGTTCGGATGGGGAAGACGAACTCGCGGACCGACCCGCCCCGGCTCTCGATGCGCCACGCGATCCGGTCGGCCGCTCGCTGCTGGGTCACGTGATGGCCGAACGGCGCGAAATCGGCGTAGCCGCGCACGTCGACGGCCGCCTCCGGACACCCCTTCACGCAGGTGAAGCACTCCCAGCACATCGAGGGCTCGATGTTGAACGCCTTCCCGAGCCGCGGGTCGATGTGCATGATGTCGCTCGGGCAGAGCCGGACGCATTCCATGCAGCCCTTGCACTTGTCCACCAGGACGAAGGTCGGCAGATTCCCACCTCAGCCGTAGCGGTACTGGATTCCCTTCGTGCCCCGGGGGAAGGCCCAGAGCAGCGCTCCGTTTCCGAGCGTCTGGCAGGCGACGCGACACGCCCCGAGCTCCAGGCAGTTCTCGAACCGGATCCGCAACCGGTCCTGGTCCCATTCGTAGACCTCGGCTGGACACACCTGGATGCAGGGCTTCAACGCACACTGTCGGCAGAGGTCCATCGCATCGACCCGGAGGTGGCTCTCCTTGTCCGAAGCAAAGGCGTCGGTGCCGAGCCGGTCCGCGACCGTGAGCCGGGTGGGTACCGCCATCGAGCTCACCCCCTAGGTCGGTCGAATCGCAGCGGTGAGGCGCGTCCGCAGCTCTCCGGAAAGGTCCGGGACGTGGTGTGCGCACTTCAAGTGCTCCGCCGCACGGGCGAGGACTTCCGCCTCGGTAGGGGCCACGAGGGCCCACTCGCAGGATTCCCCGAGCGAGCGACAGGAGAAGGCCACGCTGCCCATCGGAACTAACCGAGCCGCCCGGGTTCATCTTCTTTGCCTTTGGTCGTACCGACGGAACCTGCCGTTACCCTCCGCCGAAGCTTCAAAGAGCGGGGAGGCTACCGCCGAAGGACGAACGGATGGAGAAGTTCGACATCGTTGTGGTGGGCGCCGGGCTGGCCGGGTCGGCCGCGGCCTACTCGGCCGCCCGTGAGGGCCTCCAGGTCGTCCTCGCGGAACGAGGGACGCAGCCCGGGACGAAGACGGTCTCGGGGGGCCTGCTCTACACGCACGCCCTCGGACGCATGTTCCCGGAGTTCTGGAAGGAGACGCCCTGTCCCGTCGAACGGGCCATCGACCGGAACGTTCTCAGCCTGCTCACGCCGACCCGGGCCGCCTCTCTCGACTATTTCGACGCTGCCTTCTCGGAGCCTCCGTTCAATGCCTTCAGCGTCCTTCGGAGCCGCCTCGACCCTTGGCTCGCCGCCAAGGCCGAGGGGGCCGGTGCCGTCCCGGTGTACGGGATCAAGGTCGATGGCCTGGTCCGCGAGTCGGGCCGGGTCGTCGGTATCCGGGCAGGCGAGGACGAGATCCGGGCCGATGTCGTGATCCTGGCCGAAGGCTCGAACGCGATCCTGTCTCGTGGGAATCCGGCCCGCCCGCGTCCCGATCCCCACGTGATCGGGGTGGGCGTGAAGGAGGTCATCGGTCTGCCGCCTGGCGAGGTCGAGCGCCGGTTCCAGTTGCGGGGGATTGCCGGCACCCAGTACACGACGCTCGGGTTCCCGGCCGGCATCGAGGGCGGGGGCTTCCTCTACACGAACCGGGAAACGATCTCGGTGGGTCTCATCTTCACGATGGAGTCTCTGGTCCGACGCGGTGTGTCGATGTTCGAGGTCCTCGAGGAGTACAAGCAGCATCCGCTCGTCTCCCGCCTCCTCGACGGCGGGAGCGTCCTGGAGTACAGCGGTTGCTTCGTGGAAGAGGGAGGATGGGATCGGCTACCCCCGCTCGTCGGAGATGGATTCCTGGTCGCCGGCTCCGCGGCCGGGCTGTTCCTGAACACGGGCTTTACGCTTCGGGGAATGGATTTCGCACTCGAATCGGGGCGCCTCGCGGGGGAGACCGCGGTTCGGGCGGTCCGGGGGAAGAACGCGACGGCGGCCGGACTTGCCCCGTACCGGGCCGCCTTGGAGCAGAGCTTCGTGCTCAAGGAACTGCGGGCCTTCCGAGGCTATCCGGGGGCATTCCAGAACCCGAGACTCTACGGGACCTATCCGGAGATTCTGACGAGTCTGCTGCACCGGGCGTTCTTTACGGACGGCGCCGGCCGGCCCCACCTCCGGAAGCTGCTGTCCGAGTCGTACCGGGGCAAGGCGTCGTTCGTGCGTCTGGCCCGCGACGCACTCCGGCTCAGCGGGACGCTCTAGCCGCGGCGAGCTGACGCGTGAGTTCGGGCAGGATCGCATAGAGGTCGCCCACGACCTGGAAGTCCGCCTGCTGGAAGATCGGCGCGTTCGGGTCCTTGTTGATGGCGACCACCAGCTTCGAGTCCCGCATGCCGACGAGGTGCTGCGCGGCTCCCGAGATGCCCACGGCCAGGTACAGGAACGGCCGTACCCGATGGCCGGTCAGACCGACCCAATGCTCGTCACTGAGCCAGCCGGACTCCGCCGCGATCGGACGGGTGCAGCCCACGGCGGCCCCGAGCACCGTCGCGAGCTGCTCTACGAGCGCGAGGTCCTCCTTTCGCTGAAGGCCCCGGCCGACCGAGACGATACGCTCCGCACCCTCCAGATCGAGCTCCTGTGGCGGCTTGGGCCGTAGAGAGACGCGGCGGTACGCGTAGGCCGGTAGCTCGACGGGGAGGGAGATCCGCTCTGCAGCGGTCTGGGAACCGACGGCCTCCGTGCCCACCGAGGGTTCCTCGGCCAAGGCGAGGAAGACCACGGGGCCGGAAGCGCTCTCCGTACCGACGGCGTTTCCGCTTAGAAGGTCCCGCTCCGCCTGAACCCCGGACTCGGTGATCCGGACCGCCCGGCCCCGCGTGACGACCGGCGCGCCGAGGGTGCTGGCCGCACGAGCGAGCGCTTCGACCTCGACCTTCGTCGGGCCCGTCAGCACAAGGCTCGGATCGAACGATCGGGTCGCAGCCGAGATGGCCGCCGCCCAGTGGTCTCCGCGTCCCCGGTCGAACGACGGGTCCATCACCTGGTAGACCCGGTCGACCGGACCCGGGTCCGACGGCTCGGTCTCGGCGCTGAGGATCGCCGCCTGCCCGGCGTCGCCGGCGAGTCGCCGTGCCTGTGCCCCGTACGCCGCTTCGAGCCCCGCGCGGACGCAAACGCACAGAACGCGCGGCGTCACACGGGGTCGACCCCCTCGCCGTGAAGGAGGCCCACCAGCGCCGCCGCGATGGACGCCGGATCGCTCCCCGGGACCCGAGTGAGCTTCCGCGGGACCGTGGGGATCCGGACCGAGGACAGTAGGACCGGCCGCCAACCCTGGATTGCCGGCATCGGGAGGCTCGCGACCGGGACCTCCCGGATCGCGCTCTTGGACGCTTTGAGAGTGCTCATGAACGTAGGCAGCCGGGGGGTGTTGATCTCCTGACCTACCGTCACGACAGCCGGCAGGTCGGTCTCGATCTCCTCGACCCCGGTCTCCAGGTCCCGAAAGGCGGTCAGCCGCCGTCCATCGACCGCGAGCTTCCGGACATGGCAGACCGAGGGGCGTCCGAGCACCGCGGCGACCCGCGGGCCGACGCTTCCGGAAAAATGATCCGTACTGCCCTCGCCGAAGAGCGCAACGTCGAACGTCCCCTC
>JASHPT010000153.1 GCA_030037955.1 Thermoplasmata archaeon | reverse complement strand
CTGGACGACGAGCTCTCCTGGGCGTTTCTGGACGCGAACCACGTGTCGATCATCGGGAACCCGCAGATCGGGGGCTGGATCACCTACTCCGTGTACGGCGAGGCGAGTCTCATCCTCTGGAACTCGACGCACGACCTGGTCGCGGCGAACACGTTCCCGGACGCGAGCCTCGGCTTCCTCGTCTTCGGCGGGACGGCCAATACGATCTGGGGGAACGTCTTCGAGCTCTCCCTCCCGGCCGCTCCGGATCCGGCCTTCATCGAGAACTACGGGAACTCGGTCGCCGGGTACCTCTACGAGTCCGGCGACCTGGTCTACAACAATTACTTCGGGACGCCCCAGACCGTCTTCACGCCGCCGTACAACCCGTACGACTTCTACTACCTCCCCGAGCTCTGGAACGACCGCTGGAGCGTCGGCTACCAGCCGGCCACGGACGTCCGGGTCGTCATGGGACACGACCTCTCGGGCAACATCCTAGGCCTGAGCTATGAGGGCGGGAACTACTGGTCCAACTACGGGACGCAGCAGGACCCGTACGGTGTCCTCCCGTACAACAACGGAGGCAACATCGTTGTACACGGGGACGAGCGGCCGCTCGAGCCGTTCTCGCTCTACAAGGTCACCTTCACCGAGACCGGTCTTCCCTCCGGTACGCAGTGGAACGTGACGCTCAACGGGATCGAGGAGACCACGACGGGGACCAGCCTCAGCTTCTGGGACCCGAGCGGGCTCTACGCCTTCGAGGTCACCACTCCGTCGTCCTACACTCCGACTCCGTCGTTCGGAGCCGTGCTGGTCGTGAGCTCCGCTCAGACCGTCTCGATCAGCTGGTCGTAGACAGCGGGCATCGGGGGCCGGCCCACCCCCGGGGGGCGTACGCCCCCCGGGACCCGGCAGCCGCTGGTTCCCGGGTGCGGAAATCCTTAAGGTTCCGCGGAGGAGTTCCACCACCGCGAGGTGCCCAAATGGTCGAGGTCGAGGTGACTCCGTCGGCGAAGACGGAGGTGCTCAAGATCATGGAGAAGCAGGGCAAGGGCGGCAGCGCCCTTCGTCTGTTCGTCCAGGGCGGCGGCTGCTCCGGCCTCACGTACGGGATGACGTTCGACCGGCAGGAGACGGGCGACGAGGTCGCCTTCCAGGACGGCGGCCTCAAGGTCGTGGTCGACCACGCCTCCGCACCCCTGCTCAACGGGGTGAAGGTCGACTACCTGCTGGGTCTCGAGGCGTCGGGCTTCAAGATCTACAACCCGAACGCCACCCACACGTGCTCCTGCGGCAAGTCGTTCTCCGCGTAGGTCCCGGTCGACGACACGCTCAAGTGGGGTGGCTCCCCTCTAATGGGCGGAGCCTCGGCCCATGGCGACCCCTCCACCGAAGCGGCATCCCCCGCATCGGTGGATCGGCCTTCTGCTCTCGACCCGATTCTGGGTCGCCATCGGGATCGCCGTCGTCGCGGTGCTCGCCGTCTACGCGCTGGTCGCGGTGCCCGTAGGACCGACCTCGTTCAGCTTCGGTCTCTCGTCCGGCGCCTGCGGCTGCCAGCGGGCCGTGTTCGCGAACCACACGTTCCCGGACGACGCCTCCGTCAAGGTCGATTTTACGTCGCACTACACCGGCGGCGTCGCCGAGTACATCCTGGTGGTCACCGACCCCTCGGGCCGGGTGATCGTCTATGCGAACATGGTCGGCGGCTCGGTCGGCACGATCAACTACGCCAACACCACCGCCGCCTTCGGGACCTCGGGAGGAGGCGTGTTCGAGTTCGAACTCCTCGGGGCATCGCCGCTCGAGCTGCCCGCGGTGACCGCTTGGGTGAACGGAACGTATCACGCGCCGATCCTCTCCTAGACACCCATGGCCGGTTCCATTGCGGTGGCCGCCGGAACGACTGCGTCCAACTCATCGAGTAGTGCGGGGACCGACCGCATCCGCGAAACCCGAACCGAACCCGTCACGGTCGCCGTCGGACTGATCGTTGTGGCGGTCGCGATCGTCGTGGCGATCCTGGGGTGGGCGGGGTTCGACGATGCGATGGCCGGCCCTAGCACGGCCGTCGAGAGCGAGGGCTTCACCCTCCTGGTGGTGCTCCTGGAGTTCGGCGGGGCCGCGATCGTTGCACGGGGCCTGTTGTTCCCGCGGACCATACTCCCCGGCGATGAGAACCTCCTGTGCGGGCCCAGCCGACGGGCCGCCTCGTCGAAATCCCGCGTGACAGAGCGCGCCGCGGTGTTCTTGGTCGGCGGTGCGGCCATCCTGGTCACAGCCCTTCTACTCCCGTTTGCCGCTCTGGTGGCGCCGGGAGTGTGCTCGGGGGGCCCCTGCATTCCGCCGTCTCCGCCCGTGAGTGTCGAGCTCTGGCTCATCGTCGGCGGGATAGCCGCAATGGGCATCGGTGCGGTGATCGGACGACGGGTCCGTCGCTCTCCCGCGCCCGGGGCAGCGCAGGACCCGTAACCCCATCGGCCGCTCGGAGTGTTCCCGAGCCGGATGCAGTACCCCGGGCTCACGGCTCCTGCCCCGACCGCAGCGCGGACGGGCCCGACTAGTCAAATTCGATGTAACCACGGGAGCCCGACCAATCGATGTTGAGACGGAGGCCGTGGGCCTGTAGAAGGGAGAGCCCGAGTATCGAAGGAAGGGAGTAGATTCGCTTTCGCTCCGTCTCATCCCGAGCGGTAGTGCAGTTCACCAGCAGGCTGGAGGCGAAGCCCTTGAGCCGATCCTCGTCCGTGCGGAGCAGAAGATACGCGCTCTCGATGGAGCGAAAGTCACGATGACCGGTCAGTCCGAAAACTCTCCGAGGGCTTCTCGATCTCGACCTGAAGAACCTCAGCATCCTTTCGGGACCGGATGCTCGATTCGGACCTGGTATCGATGACCGCGTCAATGAGGGCCGGACTCGGTATGGCGGACGATTGAAGAAGTACGGAAGCGGTGGGTCGGGACCGGAGGTCGAATCCGAGAGGAATCCGTCCCACGGGTCGCGCGCCTCAGAGGATGGAGATCCAGTCCTCGGTGGCAATCAGTTCTATGAGGCACTTCCGGGGATCTATACCCGCGGCCTCGGCGCTCCTCAGCGCGTCTTGAAGCGCTTCTCCGACGCCGACAATCCGCCGATCGTAGATGGCAATGAACTGTCCTGCGTACTGAGTCAACAGCGCCGCCTTCCTCTCCTTGAACCAGGCAGCATCGGAGTCGTGTCGCTTGAAGCCCGCGAGGACCTCCTTTTCATCGACCGTCGGTGCCTGCATGTGAAACCAGAACCTCCTCGCTACCGTCCTTGACTCGACGCGAGTCCTCTCACACGAGATCTGGGGTCCGGAAGGAAAGAACGCAGCTTTCCACCATATTTTAGCTCCCGCGCGCCGGAACGCCGACTGGGGCCCTCCGCCCGAATTCAGGGGCGCGCGCCCGCCATGAGCGTGGCTGTTCTGCCGCGTGCTCGAGGCGGGTGAGTTTCCTCGGTGCATCGCTGGAGCGGGTAGCTTCCGCGGTGACCCCGCGTCGGAGGGGAGACCGTCGGCTACTGACCCGCCATGGTCGCTCGTAATGCCTAAATAGCGCGCCTCTCCTCCGCCGCCCCGCACGTCAACGATTCTACGAACCGTTGGCGTACGCTATGCACCCGCGGAGGCCGGGGCCTTCTCGGGGAAGGGCGAGGGTTGCCGCCCGCCAGGCCTTCCCTCCGGGGAGGGAAGCGGACCGGGACCGATGACGCCGATCACACGCGTTCTGGACGCTTGTCCGATGTATTCAGTGTAGCTGACTCCAGTCAGTTGGGGAATGGCTCGGCTCGGGCGCCGAGGAAGGACGTGCCAAGCTGCGATAAGCGGTGGGTAGGCGCAAGGAACCTTTGATCCACCGATCTCCGAATCGG
>JASHPT010000018.1 GCA_030037955.1 Thermoplasmata archaeon | reverse complement strand
CGGACGGAGGTCGAGAAGAAGTTCTCGATCCCGATCCCCGACTGGCAGAAGGCGAAGTCTTCCGCCGGCGTGACGCTCAAGACGATCGAGACGATGGGCGTCAACGGCGAGGTCATCGTCGACCCCGAGTACTACAAGATCAAGGCGCTGAAGCAGGCGCCCGGGATGTCGAGCTAGGCGGCCCGGCCGGTCGGCGTTGGCCGACCCGAACCCCTTCCGTCCCCTCTTGTATCCCGCGGTGAGCGGCCACGCTCGTAGAGCGCCCGTCCCGGCCGCCGGAGGCGTAGCGCGTCTGGTTCAGTCGTGGCCCTTCGGATGTACCGGTCGATCGTGGACCAGAGGGACGCCGCTCCCCGCGACGCCCGGACCGCCGGTCGGGCGTCCGGGGGCTGGGCCGAGACCCAGGCCCGGGCGGCCTCGACGTGCTTGCAGGTGCCGATCGCCTTCCGGGCGAAGTCGACGCAGCTGCAGAACTGGGCGTCCTCGGCCGGATACTCGGGCAGGGCGACCTGGTAGCGGGTGTGGTGGACCGGGTTCCGGACCTCGAGGAGCCAGAACGGCTGCCCCGGGACGGGACGGACCCGGAGCCGCTCCGTGACCGACCGGGAGAACCGGTCGTAGCGTAGCCAGGGAATCCTCTCCGGGGCGACGGCGGTCGACCGGCGTCTTCGGCGGGCCCGCTCCGCTACGGGTTCCAGGGACCCCGAGGGCGACGAGCTCCCCTGGTCTCGACCACGAGCCGGCACAGCCCCGGGCCATTTCACGGCCCTATGTAGGGTTCATGGCGGGAGCATGGTTACCCGCCGGTGAGCAGGCGATTAACCCTCGAGAGCCCTCCCGGAGCGCCAGGAGCAGCCGCCATGGGAGACTCTGCCCGTCAAGTCGACCGAAAATTCGCAGCCCGACCGCCGGCTGTCGAGCCGGTCGTTCGCCCCGTGGCCCGTCGTTTCGAGGGCACGGATACGATCGAGGGAGCGGGCGTCCGCCTGCGTCGGATGTTTTCGGGCAACGAGGTGCCCCTGTTGGACCCCTTCCTGCTGCTCGACAACTTCGGCTCCTCGAACCCGGCCGACTACCTGGCCGGCTTCCCTTGGCATCCGCATCGTGGCATCGAAACGGTGACGTACATGCTTCACGGGAACGTCGCGCACCAGGACTCCCTCGGGAATGGCGGCACCATCGGCTCCGGCGACGTCCAGTGGATGAGCGCCGGCAGCGGCATTCTGCACCAGGAGATGCCCCAGCGAACGGAAGGTCGGCTCGCCGGCTTCCAGCTGTGGGTCAACCTTCCCCGGCGTCTCAAGATGGAGATCCCTGCCTACCGGGGTCTCACGGCGAACGGAATCCCAAGCGTCCCGGCGTCCGACGGAGGGAGCGTGAAGGTCGTCGCCGGGAACTACGAGGGTGTGGAGGGGCCCGTACGGGAGATTCCCGTCGACCCGACGTACCTCGACGTGACGCTGCCGCCGGAAGGCGAGTTCTCAGTCCCGGTGGTCCATGGGCACACAGTTTTCGCCCAGGTCATCGGCGGTCGTGGGTCGTTCGACCGGAGCGCGCGAGCCGTTGAGACCGCACCGTCGGGCGGCGCTCGGGCCCTCGGCGACGGTCGACCGGGGGAGACGCTCCTCTTCGGTCCTGGCGAGCGGGTCGACATTCAGGGCGGCCCGACCGGCGTACGGTTCCTTCTCGTTTCGGGGCGCCCGCTCCACGAGCCGGTGGCGTGGTACGGCCCGATCGTGATGAACACGCAGCAGGAGATCCTGGAAGCGGCTCGGGACCTCGAGCACGGCACGTTCATCCGGACAACGCAGGTTCACGATAGCCACTGACCGGGCCGGTCGCTCCTCGGCCGAACCGGTTCGGCGAGCCGAACCTGTTCGGCACAGGCTTAGGTCGCCCTCCCCCTCTCGGAGCCGCAGGCGAACGCCATGGGGGAGGAAGCTGCGGCCTCGGGGCCGGGACGCCGGGAGACAACTCCCTGGTTGCCGACGGTCCCTGACTCGACGGGGGGACGGGGTTCCCTGGGAACTCGCCCGAACGGACGCTGGTTCCTCCCGGCTTCCTGGCAGGGCGAGCCGCTCGCGCTCTACGTCTGGGGCGCGCCCCGCGCCGTCGTCAACCGCGTTGTCTTCGGCATGAGCCGCTGTCTCGACCCGAGCCCGCTCTGGGTAGAGCTCCTCGAGGGCGACGAGGAGCCGGACGCGGTGCGGCTGGGCTGGGTGCCGCGACAACGGGCCTTCGTTTCCCATCGGATCGACGACCTCGAGACCTCCCGCGCGGTGGCGAACATGGCCCTCTGGAGCATCGTCCGGTCGGACGAGCCCTCGCGGATGCTGGCAGAGCTCACCGACTTCGTCCGGCTGCCCCCGCTCATCCAGGAGGTGTTGGGCGAGACCCCCGGGGCTTCCGCACGCCGGGCGATCGCCGTCGGCAACGCGGACCGCGTAGAGCACCTGTTCCGGGACCGGTCGGATGACCTGCGCTGGCTACTCGGCTACCTCAAGGGGTCCGGGGCGTCGCTGGTCGTCGGACTCTCCGGGACGCCGGGGGTGAACGGACAGGCATTCGACGCCGAGTTTCACGTGGACGGCGCTGCCACGGATGCGTGGGGCGAGGGAACGTTGACCTGCATCCGGGGAGGATCCGGCGCCGGTTTCCCCGTAGGGGCGAGAACCCGGCTGGGCGCGATCGCCGAGCTGCAGACGTCTGACCCGGGGAGTCCTCGTTCCTAGGGCGCCGATTGGGCGACTCCCCGCAATCGCTGCCTACGCTACGCGGGCACCGGGCAGGTGGTGCAGCACGCGTCTCCCGTGCGGCAACAGGCACAGCAGCAACAGCACGCAGCGCAGGTGCAGCACGCACACGCGATCCCACGAGTCGAGCGTACGGATTCCGAGCCCACCGGTTGAGGCGCCACGGCCGCTCCGAGGGAGGGAGCGCACGCCGATACAAGTACGCGTCGGCCGACCCCTAGCCGGAGGGGTGGTTCGAGTCGTCGGAGACGAACTCGTCCGCCTGCTCGAGGTCGAAGAGATGGCCGAGTCGCTTGCGTTTCGTCTCGAGATACGGCAGGTTGTACCGATTCGGAGGCACGACGACCGGGACGCGTCGGACGATCTTGACGCCGTGGCGTTGCAGGTCCTCGACCTTGGCGGGGTTGTTCGTCAGGATCTGGATCGACCGCACATGCAGAGAGCCCAGCATGTGAGCCGCCACGCCGTAGTCTCGCTCGTCCGGCCGAAAGCCCAGGACTTCATTGGCCTGCACCGTGTCGTACCCGGCGTCCTGAAGCTGGTAGGCCCGGATCTTGTTGGTGAAGCCGATCCCCCGGCCCTCCTGCCGGAGGTAGAGTACGACTCCGTTCTCCATCGCCCCGATCCGCTCGAGCGACTCGATGAGCTGGTCCCGACAGTCGCATCGGAGGGAGCCGATGGCGTCGCCCGTGAGACACTCCGAGTGCAACCGGACCGGAACCTCTTCCTTCTCGAAGACATCCCCGTGAATGAAGGCGGCGTGCTCCTTGCCGTCCGACCGGCTCGTGAACGCGGCGACCTGGTAGTCCCCGAAGCGGGTGGGCAGCTGAGCGATGGCGGCAGCCCGCACGCAGATGTCCTGCGGGTCGGGGCATTCATGGTCCTCGTTCTCCTTGAGGATCTGCTCGACGACCGCCTTCGAAAGACCCATGCCGCGGGCCTACCCAATGGGGGCCTTATGACGGTTCGGAGGCCCGCAGGCCACCGGGCCGCCCGGAGCC
>JASHPT010000152.1 GCA_030037955.1 Thermoplasmata archaeon | reverse complement strand
TTCCCGGGCCCAAGACGAATCACTCGACGGGCCCCGGGGGGGATATCCCCCGGAGCGAGAGAACTCCGGATTACCCTCCGACGTACCTGATCCGTCCGCGGCCGAGTCCGCGATGTCCAAGCGTGGGGTCAGGAGGCTCGGGTCCGCGGGTGCGGCGGAAGAGCCGCTCGCTGGGTCCGGAACCGGGCGAGGCAGGTCCCGGGCCCAGGATGGTGTCGCGCCCCCGAGACGCCTTGGCGCGGCATATCCACCCGAGCGGGCCGCCGCTCTCGCAAAGAGCTTGCTCCAGCCTCTCTCGATCGAGTCGATGTGGTAGATCTCGGCCCGCCGGAGGCAGGCCGAGACCATCGAGCTCTCAGGGGCGCCGGCGTTCCAGAGCTGGACGGCGCGTCTCGCGAACTCCTCGGGCGACCGCACGAGCCATCCGGTTCGGCCATCCAAGACCGACTCGGCCGGCCCCTGCTCGCGGTACGTGAGGATCGGCGTCCCGCACGCCATCGACTCCAACGGAATGAGCCCGAATGGCTCCTCGGTGAACGGAAACGCGGTGAACCGCGCGTTCGAGTAGAGGCTGGAAAGAGTCTCGTCGTCGACGTACCCCAGTAGCCTCGCCTTGGGATAGCGGTGGAGCTGGAGCGCCTTGGTTACCCACCCCGCGCTCTTTGATCCGAACATGGTCACCGGCAGCCCCGTGTCCAGTAGCATGCGGAGGGCGGTCGAGTCCGTCTCCTTCCCGACGTACACGAGGATCGAGTCCCGGCTCGGGCTCCGTGTCGTGGGATGAATCGTGGGACGGTAGTACATCGGAAGGACTCCTTCGATCGGGAGTCCCCGAGACTGGAACCAGTCGGCGACGTGCTGCGTCGTCGTGTAACGAGCTTTGGCTCGGCGTCCGGCGTCGATCAGGTGGTGCACGTCCAGGGGACCGACGAAGGGAGCGGCAGCGGTCACGGCGCCGCGCAAGAGTCCGCCGTTGACGCCCCGGCGCATCGCGTCGAGGGCCATTCCCAGCGGTCGGGACTGGATGAGCCACGCATCGGCATCGATGGCAGTGGTCATGGAGACGTTGATCCGCGTGCCTCCGACCCCCTCGAGCGCTCGCTCGATACCTCGGCGGTTCGTCCCCCAGAGTGCGTCGCGCATCCAGGAGCCCACGTATGATGGGATCTCGTCGCGGGAACGCCGCGGTTTGGACAATCGGGCGCCACCGTCCGCGATGGCGATGCCGCGAGCTTCGAGACGAGCGCGCACGAGCGGGCCGATCTTCGGCGCCGCCACGGTGAGATCGTACTGTCCTCGAAGGCGCTCGAGAATGGGCACGACGATCTCGAATTGCACAAAGTCGGGATGCAACAACGGTTCGGTGACGACGGTGACGGACTCCACTATCTCACCGCCGACAGATTGGGGGCAGAGCCGGTGCGGCACGAGACCTGCGTCAACCTGATCCCCCAGCGAGGAAGGCATCGATTGGCTCAGGGCATATTATACCCACGGTCGGTGAGAGAGACTCGCCGGTTCGGGCCCGACGCCAGTACGCATAGGTGCGGAGGCCCCGAACTCCACCGGGAGCCGCTTCCCGCGCCGTCTGCACGCGGCAAGCGTTCGCGTACGACGCGGGCGGCCGGGCGTCCCAATCCGCCCGCGCGCGCGAGACATGCGGGGGTGCCTAGCAGACTTCCTCGGGACGACCCGCCGCTGGACTGGGATTCAGAAGTTGAGTTGGGTGGAGTCGCCCAATACGCAGCTGAGTCGGAGGCCGCGGTCCTGCGTCGCGCGGATCCGCGCGAACCGGCCCACGATGCTGTCGACCAACGAGAACGGTCCCTGGATCTCGGCCGACTCCATGACGATGCTGCGCTGCACCGAGGCTTGGTGGATCGCTGCGCGATTGCCGACGGCGGTGCCGGGGCCGATGTGGCTCGCGCCGTCGATCCGGACCTCCGAGCCGATCACCGCGGGGCCGTCGATCTGGACCTCCGGCCCAATCGTCGACCCCGGCCCGATCGAAACCGGGCCCATGATCCTGGCCCCGTCGGCCACCTGTCCCCGGACCGCGAACGAGGCCGGCGGCATCCCATAGATCACGCGCTGGTTCGCCTCCAAGAGGTCCTCGGGCCGTCCGGTGTCCTTCCACCAGCCGTCGACCCTCCGAACGGCGATCCGGCCCCCGGCACCGTGGAGCTTCCATATGGCCTCCGTAATCTCCAACTCACCCCGGGCCGAGGGCTGTAGGTCCGCGATGATCGGGTGGATCTTTGAGGTGAAGAGATACACCCCGATCAGGGCGAGATTGCTCTTGGGATTCCGCGGCTTCTCGGCGATAGAAACTATCTGTTCTCCGTCAAGCTCGATCACGCCGTAGCTGCTGGGATGCTGGACCGGCGTCGCTCCAATCACGGCATCCAGCGGACTCTGGTGGAATCGCTCGATGAACGGTCGGACGCCTTCTTGGAGCAGATTGTCCCCGAGATACATCACGAAGGGATCCTCGCCAAGAAAGTCCCGTGCGCACAGCACGGCATGGGCCAGCCCCTTGGGTTCACCCTGGTGGATGTATGTGACGTCGAGGTCGAATTCGTCCCCGTTTCGCACGGCTTCCGGGATTCCTTCGTGCAAGGGCCCCAACACGATCGCGACTTCTCGGATGCCTCCGGCTGCGAGGTGCCGAAGTCCGTGGAAGAGCATCGGCTGGTTCGCGATGGGAATCATATGCTTGTTCCCGGTGAAGGTCAGCGGGCGGAGGCGAGTCCCGTACCCTCCCGCGAGCAGGAGGCCTTTGACCTGAGGCTGCGTCGGCATGCTCGAGAACAGTCCGCCGGGCCCGGATGGCCCGGCGTCACTATTTCAGTTCGTTGATGCGTGCTTGAGAGTCGCGCTACGGTTCGAGAAAGATTCAAGAGCCTCACCTCGTAGTTGGAGGCACCCATGCGGATTCTGGTGACCGGTGGCGCCGGCTACCTCGGGTCCACGCTTGTGCCGATACTGATGGATGCGCACCACGACGTGACGGTCCTGGACCGTTTCTTCTTCGGCGAGGACACGCTTCCCAAATCCGGTTCTGGCACGCGACTCAAGACGGTGCGGGCCGACGTGCGCTGGTGCGACGGACAGATCTTCGAGGGGCAGGACGCCGTAATCGATATGGCCGCGCTGTCCAACGATCCCGCCGGCGCGCTCGATCCTTGGAAGACCTTCGAGATCAACTATCTCGGACGCTCGCGTGTCGCGCGGCTGGCGCACCAGGCGGGAGTCCCGCGCTACGTGGCCACCTCTTCGTGCAGCGTTTACGGCTTCCAGGACGGATGGCTTACCGAAGCTTCTTCCCCGAATCCGCTCACCGCGTACGCTCGGGCGAACATCCTGGTCGAGCGCGACAACCTTCCGCTCGGGGACGAGCAATTCACGACCACTGCCGTGAGGTTCGCGACCCTGTACGGGCTGTCGCCCCGGATGCGCTTTGATCTCGCCATCAATGGGATGGTGGCGGGGGCGTTGAAAACAGGGAAGATCCCGGTGATGCGGGACGGCGCGCAGTGGCGTCCGTTCCTCCACGTTCGCGATGCCGCGAACGCCCTGCTCGCGTTCTTGAGCGCTCCCAACGGCACCATCAATCGTCAGGTCTTCAATGTGGGGTCCGAGGATCAGAATTTCCAGATTCGACCACTTGCGGAGATTGTCTCCGGCGCCATGCAGCACCCCCCGGCACTCGAATGGTACGGGGACCCGGACGCTCGATCTTACCGCGTTCGCTTCTCGAAGGCCCGCGACGTTATCGACTTCGTCCCTCGGCTCGGACCTGCCGACGCGGTTCGGGAAATCGAAGCGGCGCTCCGCTCAGGGGCCACCGCACAATCGCCGCGGACAAGCACGGTAGGGTGGTATCAGCATCTTCTCGAAGACCGGACCGACGGGCAGAAGGTCGCCCTGCACGGC
>JASHPT010000151.1 GCA_030037955.1 Thermoplasmata archaeon | reverse complement strand
CTGGTCGGGGTCCGACGCCGACCCCGCGGTCCCGTTCTGCCCGGCCACTCCCGGAGTCCCCGCCACACCGGGGCTGCCAGAGGCCCCGGCCGATCCACTCGCGCCGGTCCCGACTCCGTCCCCGTTGTCGCCACCCGGGCCCCCGGTTCCCCCCAGCCCAAGGTTGCCGCCGAGACCGGCGCCCCCCCCGCAGCCCTGGTCCCCGGGATTGCACACGTTGGCTCCGCCCTGGCCCCCGGTGACGGAGTTTCCCGAGAAGGTCATGCCCGTCTCGGTCGTCGGAGTTAGACCGCTGTAGATCGCGCCCCCCACGGCACTGCCGCCGTTCCCGGCGTTACCGCCGTTGCCGCCATTGCCTCCGCGAGCGCCGCTGCCACCCGCACCCCCATTGCCCCCGGGCCCTCCGGCCGTCGACCCCCCGAGGCCGGTGCCGCCGGTTCCGCCGTAGCCGCCCTCGCCACCCGTCGCCCCCGACCCGCCGGTGCCGCCGGTGCCTCCGGTCCCGCCGTAGCTGCCGGCCCCGCCCGTGGCCGAATCCGTGCTCAAGAAGTCGGACTCTAGGTTCAGAATCCCGGACGCGTAGAGGGCGCCACCCTCGGCGAGGCCGCCGGCACCGCCGGGACCTCCCTTGGCTCCCGCGTGACCTGCGGAGCCGTTCCCGCCCGCGGCGCCATTGCCGCCCGACCCCGCACCGGCACCTACGCCGGCCGTACCCGTCCCCTCTCCGCCATCTCCGCCGGCGCCGCCGCTGCCACCGGCGTTGCCGTACCCGCCGGGTCCGCCGCTCCCTCCGCTGCCTCCGGGACCTCCGTCCCCACCGGTCGCCGAGTTCAAGGTCAGGCCGTCATCGTCGAAGGTTGCAGCATGGGTGGTGAAGGCTGCGCCGCCCTGGCCGACGCCTCCCCGGCCCCCGGGACCCCCGGCACCGCCAGCTCCACCGAGGACACCGTTCCCGCCCCGTCGGCCGGAGGCACCGCCAGCTCCGCTGGCGCCGTTGGCCGAGGGTCCGTTCCCACCCGCCGAACCCCCCGCGCCACCCGGGCCGCCGGACGCGCCGGGAGCGCCGTCGCCTCCTTGCGTCCCGACTCCACCGGGGCCGCCGTACGCTCCCCGGCCACCGGTCGCTGCGCAGGATGTGAAATTGTCATTCGTCGACGATAGCGGTGAGGTCGCGAATACGCAGCCGCCACGAGCGGCGCCGCCCGCACCGCCCTCTCCGCCTGCCCCCGCCGGGCCACCCTCAGCCGCCGTCCCGTGATTCCCTCCGACGCTACCGGCAACTCCCGGTCCGCCGGGATAGGCGGAAAACCCTGGGCCCGGGTTCGGCTCGCCGGACCCTCCATCTCCTCCGCTCCCGCCCCCGTTGCCGGCGCCCGCATATCCACCGAGCCCGCCGTACCCGCCGTTCGCGCCCGCCCCCCCGGTCCCGCCCGAAGCGTAGCCCGGACCCCAGGCCGTCATCGAGCTCGTGATCGTGCCAGTACTGGCTACGCAGCCGCCGTTGGCAAACCCGCCGGTACCGCCATCGCCACCCGAGCCACCGGAGTCGCCCGGAGCGGCGCTCGCACCGGTCTGGCTCGCACCCGGTGACCCCCCCGAGCTTCCGGCCCCTCCGAGTGTGACGGGTGCCCCGCCAACTCCGCCGGCGCCGCCGGGTTCAGAGGTCTCGCCACCCCCGCCATCGCCGCCGGACCCCCCCGACCCTCCGCCCCCGCCCGCGCCGCCCAGGGCATAGCACCCCGTGAACGTCGTGACGGTGATGTACAGCGTGCCGCCACTGTAGACCGCTCCGCCCTCGGCACCTCCACCAGTCCCCCCATTCCCGCCGGGACCGCCGGTGCCTGCCGTGCCCGGGAGTCCGTTGGACCCGGCCGAGCCGCCGGCGCCGCCGGTCCCCGACGAGGGCGTGGGGTTTCCCCCCAACCCTCCCCCGCCCCCGGAGCCGCCGTCGCCACCCGCGCCGGCAGTACCTCCCGGCCCGCCGTTGCCGGCGTTCCCGCCGTACGCGTAGTTGCCGCTGATGTAATCGTTCGTGAGGGTCAGGGTTCCCTTGGCATTGTAGATCGCCCCACCCGCCGCAAAGCCACCATCCGAGCCGTTGCCGCCATAGCCCCCGTTACCGCCGGTACCGCCAGCGCCGCCGGAGCCGCCAGATCCCCCAGCGCTATCGGAGGAGCTCGGGGCAGCCCCCCCGTCGCCTCCGGTGCCTCCGTCGCCGGCAACCCCTCCGCCGGCGCCGAGGCCGCCATCTGCACCGGAACCCCCGTACGCGTAGTTCTCCTCGAGGGTGCTGTCGATGATCTGGACCGTTCCGCTCTGGATGAGAATCGCACCCCCCTCGCCCGCGCCGGCGGCTGTGCCGTTGGTGCCGGAGCCCCCGGCGCCCCCGTTGCCGCCGTCCTGGCCCGGGCTTCCGTCCTCTCCGGGACCGCCCCCGGAGCCGACCGGGCCGTTGGCACCGTTCGATCCGACGGTGCCCGCCGTCCCGGTCGAGCCGGACGCGCCGGTGACGACTCCGCCTTCGAGCGTCAGTCCATCGAGAGTGAGGGTGGCGCCGTCGACGACGAAAATACGGGTAAGGTGTTGGCCGTTGAATGTGACGAGATTGCCTCCGCTCTCGATCGTGACGGTCTCGGAGGAGGTCAGGTGGATCGCCGAGTCAAACGTGATATCCGGGCAGGGCCCGCCGTAGCTCACCACTCCACCGGAGCCGATAGCGGTCAGAAGCGCGGCCTCAGTACACGCGTCCAGGGTTACGACGTCGGTGCCGACGGGAAGTTGATGGGACGCGGCAACAGACTCAGCTCTAGGGGTCGTAGAAGCGCCATAAGCCGAGGAGAGCGCGACCGCAGCGACGACTACGACGACGTAGCCCACGGCCCACGATAGACGCAGCGCCCCCACCCGTCCCGCTCGGTCCCGGACGGTGTTTTCCTACTTGAACCAGTCCGAGCCGGCCACGACCCTCAGGCGCGGTGGCGTTCCATGCTCGCTCGAAGGGTTCTTCTGTCCGACCCATCTCCCAGCACACCCCCATGTGGCGGCGCCGCGTGCACGCGTCCCGGCGGATCGCGGGATGGAAGATCGGTCTCACCGTCGCGCTGGTGGCCAT
>JASHPT010000150.1 GCA_030037955.1 Thermoplasmata archaeon | reverse complement strand
CGACGGCGCTGGACCGCTCCGGGCCCCAGGTCGTCGTCGTGGCCCTCGCCGTGGTACTGCTCGTCCCGGGAGTCGTGGTCGCGGCCGCCGACCTGCCCCCGTATCTGGAGGGGCTCTACGAGAGCTACGGCCGGGTGACGCCCGGCGACTTCGCGATGTTCGACTGGGCCCGCGAGAACCTGCCGACCGGCGCCCGGGTGCTGGTCGCCCTCGGGAGTGCGGCACAGTTCCTGCCGGGCTACGCCCGGGTGGCGATCCTCTTTCCCGTGCAACCGATCGACCGGAACACGAGCTACCGGACCCTCGAATCGGAGCTCACCAACGGAACGCTGGGTCCGGCCGGCCTCGCCGCGCTCTCGGTCCTGGACGTCCAGTACATCGCCGTGACGGGCAACACCACGAACCTGTGGCCGCCCTTCCAGCCCGCGCCGCTGCTCGCCGACCCCGTCATGTTCCTGCTCGTCTTCCAGAGCGAGGACGCCTACGTGTTCCAGGTCCGCGGCTAGCGGACTACAGGAACTCGTCCAGGATCGATTCCTTGCCGACCATGCCGGCCGGCTGCCGGACGACCGGCCCGGCCTGCAGGACCTCCTCGAGGTCCTCGTACGTCGGCCGGTCCGTCTTGTAGAACAACCCGGTCGGGAGCTTGTCGCCCCACTCCTGGGCGCGGACGAACGCCTGGCCGATGTCGCTGGGGTCGTGCCCGGCGCTCTCGAGCTTGTAGACGCGCTGGCGGAACCAGTCGAAGGTGTTGAGCTTGTTGTAGGTCACGCACGGCGAGAACGCGTCGACGAAGGCGAATCCGTTGTGCTGGAGGGCGCCGGCGATCAGGTCCGCCATCTGCTTCACGTCGCCCGAGAATCCCCGGGCCACGTAGGTCGCCCCGGAGGCGATGGCGAGCCCGATCGGGTTGATCGGGTGCTCGATGACGCCGGTCGGGGTGGACTTGGTCTTGGCGCCCATCGTGGAGGTGGGCGAGGCCTGGCCGGTCGTGAGACCGTAGATCTGGTTGTCCATCGCCACGTAGGTGATCTTGACGTTGCGACGCATCGCGTGGACGAAGTGGCCCGCCCCGATGCCGAAGCCGTCGCCGTCGCCGCCCGTGACGACCACGTGGAGGCCGTGGTTGGCCCACCGGATCCCCTCCGCGACCGGGATCGCCCGGCCGTGGATCCCGTGGAATCCGTAGGTGTTGAGGAAGTGCGGCAGGTTCGACGAGCAGCCGATGCCGGAGACGAGCACCGTCTCGTGCGGCGGGATCTTGAGCCGCTTGAGCGCCATCTCGAGGGCGGCGACGACACCGAAGTCGCCGCAGCCGGGGCACCAGGTCGGCTTGATGTCCGACTTCGAGACCAGGACCGGCAGCGGAGTCGTGCCCGAGGCCGGAACGGCGCTAGTGACCATGCGACACCACCTCGAGGGCCCTCTGGACGATCTCGGTAGGGGTGAAGGGCTCTCCGTCGTACTTGAGGAAGCGGTTCGGTAGGTCCACGCCGGTCTCCGCCCGAATCAGGCGGCCGAGCTGCCCGGTGAAATTGGCCTCCACGAGGAGAGTACGCTTCGCCTGGGTCAGGAGAGGGACCAGCGCCGTCGTCGCCAGGGGAAAGACCTGAGGGATCCGCAGGAGGTTGGTCGACACGCCCTTGCCCCGGAGCACCCCGGTCGCGTCCCGGATCGCACCGACGGTCGAGCCCCACGCGACGAAGGTGAGCGGGGCGTCCGTTGGCCCCTCCAGCGTCGGTTGCGGGCCGGCCGTTCGCAGCCCCTCGAGCTTCCGCATCCGCTTGTCCATCATCTTCGTGCGCTCCGCCACCCAGATCGGGACACCCGAGAGCACGTCCGAAATGAGGTGCCCCCGCTCGTCATGCTCGTCCGAGCCGGCCTTGAACTGGAGGCCCGGCTGGCCGGGCAGCGCCCGCGGGGAGACGCCCGACTCGGTGTAGGCGTATCGCTTGTAATCCCCGCCATTCGGCTCGACGGTGAAGAGGGAGGGGATGGGGCCCGGGAACGGGATCTCGTCCCGTTCGACCGTCATCATGCACTCGGAGAGATGGAAGTCGCTCGCGACGATGACCGGCGTCTGCCAGTCCTCGGCCAGCTGGAACGCCTTCACCGTCGTCCGGAAGGCCTCGCCCGCATCGGCCGGCGCCAGGATCGCCCGCGGGAAGTCGCCCTGCCCGGCGCCGAGCATCAGGTTAAGGTCGCCCTGCTCCGTCTTCGTCGGCAGCCCCGTGGACGGCCCACTGCGCTGCGCCTCGACGACGACCAGCGGCGTCTCGGTCATCCCGGCCATCCCGAGGCCCTCGACCATGAGCGAGAAGCCGCCGCCGCTGGTCGCGCACATCGACCGGACGCCGGCAAAGGAGGCGCCGATCGCCATGTTGACGACCGCGATCTCATCTTCTGCCTGCTTGACCACGATCCCGAGCTGCTGCGAATGGGCGGCCAGCCAGTGCAGGATCGTCGACGCCGGCGTCATCGGGTACTGGGCGAGGAACTTGCAGCCGGCGGCCGCCGCCCCGAGCGCGATCGCCTGATTCCCCGTCATCAACAGTTTGGGCTCTCCCGTCGGCTTGACGGCATGGTCGTTGGCGCCGGAGTTCTTCTCCGCGAAGGCGTATCCTTCGCCGGCCGCCCCGACATTCCAGTCGGCGATCTCGCCCTTCTTCCGACCGAACGAGTCCAAGAGCGTCTTCTGGAGCCCCGCCAAGGGGATGCCGGCCAGATAGGCCGTTGCGCCGAGCCCGGCGGCGTTCTGCAGGATGGACTGGGACGAGTACTTCCGTGCGATCTCGAGGGTCGGCACCGCGAGCTTCTTCGTCCCCACCGGCAGCTCGCTGTCGGTGAGCTCGAACTTCTCGGGGTCGTAGACGACGGTGCTCCCGGCGCTCATCGACGGCAGGTGGATCTGGGCCGTCTCCTTGTTCAGCGCGAACAGCACGTCGGCCTGGTCGCCCTGCGAGTGGATGGGGTCCGCAGAGGCCCGGGCCTGGAACCAGACGTGACCGCCCCGGATGACCGACTGGTAGGCGTTGAGCCCGAAGACGTGGAGCCCCATCCGGGAGAGCGATTTGGCGAGGACATCGCCGACCGAAGCGATGCCGTCCCCGGCGGCACCCCCCGTCCGGACGGAAATTTCGGCCATGGATGAGAGAGGAGGCTGTGCAACCTACATATCCGTTCGGGGTGGTCGGCGCCGCTGCGTGCCGCTCGCCGAGCGAAAGCGGCGGCAGGAGGCCTGGATGACGCGCACGGTACAGCTGACCCTGTTTGCCACCGCCCGCGAGGCCGTCGGAGCATCCCGCCTGGAGCGGGCGGTCCCGTCCACGGGAGTCCGGCTCGACACCCTGCTGGAGTCGATTGCGGAGGAGCATCCGCGACTCCGGCCCATTCTGAGGAACGCGCGGGTCGCGCGTAACGGCGAGTACGTGGTCGGCAAGCGCCTGCGGGTGCGTCCCGGCGATGAGATCGCCATCCACCCGCCGTACAGCGGGGGGTGAGCCGATCTCGAGCGAGGTCACCGACCGGCCGATCACCTTGAGCCAGGTGGCACGGAGGCTCGAGGACTCCGGGAGCGGCGCCGTCGTCCTCTTTGTCGGCCGGGTCCGGCCGGAAGTCCAGGCCGGGCGGAGGCTCACGGGGCTCGACTACGAGGCCGACCGTCGCATGGCGCTCGCCCGGCTCTCCGACCTCGAGCGGCAGGCTCGCCGGAGGTTCGGTACCCGACGGATCCACGTCGTCCACCGCATCGGCCGCCTCCGGGTCGGGACGGCCTCCGTCATCATCGGCGTGGCCGCCGCGCACCGGTCGATGGCGTTCGAGGCGGCGCGTTTCCTGATCGAGGAACTGAAGCGAGAGGTTCCGATCTGGAAGACGGATCGCTGGGCCCGAGGACCAACCGGGCGTCGACGGCGAACGCGCCGCCGGCCTCGGGGAGCACGATCACCGGGTTGAGGTCCAGCTCCTGGACCCGGGGTACCTCGAGGGCCAGCTGGACCACGCGTCCCAGGACGTTGTAGAGCGCCGGCAGGTCGCTCGGCTTCTCGCCTCGGACTCCCTGGAGCAGCGGGAACGCCCGGACCGACGCGACCATCTCCTCGGCCTCGCCCTCGTCGAACGGCGCCAGCCGGAACGTGACGTCCTGCAGGACCTCCACGTAGATGCCGCCGAGGCCGAAGACGATGACCGGGCCGAAGCGGGGGTCCCGCTGGAGCCCGACGAGCACCTCCTTGCCGCCGGTGACCATCTTCTCCACCTCGAATCCCTCCAGCCGCGCCGTCGGGGCCCGGCCCCGGACCACGGCCTTCACCTCGTCCCACGCCGTCCGCAGGTCATCGGCGCCCTCGATCCCGATCCGGACGCCTCCGACCTCCGTCTTGTGGGAGATGTCCGGGGACGCGACCTTGAGCACGACCGGATAGCCGATCCGGTCGGCGAATCGGATGGCCTCCTCCGGGCTCTTCGTGAGCGCCGCCGGCGGGAACGGCACCCCGTAGGCCTCGAGGAGCTTGCGGGCGGCGAATTCGGGCAGGACCGTCGACTCGCCGGAGGGCACCTGGGCCAGCAGCTCCTCGACGGCGGCGTGGTCGACCGGGAAGGGGTGGAATCGACGCGGGGCCCGGGAATGCCGACGCTGGTAGAGCGCCAGGCTCGAGAGCGCGACGACGGCCTCCTCCGGGAAGGTGAACGAGGGGATTCCGTGGTCCTCCAGGACCCGGACCTCCTGGGTGACGTCGACGAGGCCGAACACACAGGCGACGACCGGCTTCTTGAGGCGTCCCCGGGCCGTCAGGATCGTTTGGGCCAGCGTCGGGCCTTGCAGCTCCCCCAGCGGAGTGGCGATGACCACTCCGCCGTCGAGGTCGGTGAGGTCCAGGAGTTCCTTGAGCGCTCCGCCGAACTGACGGGCCGATGCGTCGGCGGTCGTATCGACGGGGTTGCCGACCGCGGCGGACGGAGAGAGGAGCGCCCGGAGGCGGCCCTGCGTGCGCTCCGGTAGCGGAGGAAGTGACAGTCCGCTGCGGGCGCACGCGTCGGCCGCGACGATGCCGGGGCCTCCGGAGTTGGTCAGGATGGCGAGACGCGGACCGTTGAGCCGCGCTCCGGTCGCGAAGATCTTGGCCCACCGGAACAGCTCCCCGATGGTATCCGCCCGGAGGACGCCCGCCTGCTCGAACAGGGCGTCGTAGAGTCGATCCTGTGCCGCATGCGCGAGCGACCCGGTGTGGCTTCGGGCGGCCCGTTCCCCCTCGGGCGACCGCCCGCTCTTGATCACGAGGATCGGCTTGAGGTCGGAGACCTCCCGGGCCGCATCCAGGAACCGGCGCTCGTTCGCGAGACTCTCGATGTACAGGAGCACCACATCGGTGTGGGCATCGGTCGCGAGGGACCGGAGGATATCGCTTTCCTCGACCCCGGCGCGATTCCCCACCGAGACGAATCGGGAGAATCCGATCCGTTCCGAGATGCCGTAGCGCAG
>JASHPT010000149.1 GCA_030037955.1 Thermoplasmata archaeon | reverse complement strand
GGCATCCATGCGGCTCGGCGATTGGGCCGAAGGGCCCGGCCGCTCGAGCTGGTCCAGGCGATCGTCGAACTCCTGGACCACACGGTGTTCGAACTCGTCCCCGGAGCGGCGGATGCGCTCTCGGCGCTGCGAGCCGCCGGGTTTCGACTCGGGGTGATCTCGAACACGGTCGGGGAGCCGGGAGAGGCGCTCCAGCGGCACCTCGAACGGGTGGGCATCGGCCAGTACGTGGACGCCTGGGCGTTCAGCGACCAGCTTCCGTGGACGAAACCGGCGCCCGAGATCTTCTGGCACTGCCTGGCGATGCTGGGGGTGTCCAAGGAGCGGGCCATCCACGTCGGCGACGGGTGGTCGGACCTGGTGGGGGCACGGGCCGCCGGCCTCCGAGCGGGGGTCCTCTTCACGGGGGCGCAGGACTACGGGGAGCGCTACCGACAGGTGTTTGCACCCCCAGCGCCCGAGCTGGATTCCGCCGACTACCGGATCCAGGCGCTCTCCGAACTTCCCTCCCTCGCCGACCGGCTCCTGCCGGCGTGAGTTCGAACCGCCCCCTTTTCCCTTGCGTCCGATTGTCGGACGCGTGCGGGGCCGACCCGGGGACCGCTCTCAGCGTCTGCGATTGAACGACCTCTCCGGAACGGAGTGGGTGCGCTTCACGAAGTCGTGGTTCGTCACCCGACCCCCGCGACGGAGCGCGAACGAACGTCAGCATCCGGCCAAGTTTCCCGAGGAGCTGTGCGAGAGCTTCGTCCGATTCTTCACCGTGCCCGGGGAGTGGGTGCTCGACCCGTTTGCCGGCACCGGGTCGAGCCTCGTCGCCGCCGTCAGTCTGGGACGGCGAGCCGTCGGACTCGAAGTCCAGGCCGTCTATGCTCGCCTGGCCAACCGGCGGATCGCCGAGGCGGGGCCGGGCCGGAAGGACCGGGTCTGGGTCGCCGACGCCCGAGACCTGCTCGGAGTCTGGCGTTCACACCGGCTTCCCCGGGTCCAATTCGTCCTGACCTCTCCGCCATACTGGGACATGCTGAGCAAGAGCCGGGGAGGCTCTCGGTCCGCGCACCGGAGCCGGGCCGCCGCCGGTCTGCCGACGACCTACTCCCAGGACTCCCACGACCTCGGCAACATCCACGACTACCCGACCTTCCTGTCGGAAACGGTCGGGGTACTACGCCAGGCCGCCGCGGTGCTGGACCCGGGCCGCTACCTCACCGTGGTCGCCCAGAACCTCCGGGACGTCGGCGGCCGGTTCCGGACCCTGGCCTGGGACCTGGTCCGGGAGCTGGACGGAGACTCGCTCGAGTTCCAGGGCGAACGAATCTGGTGTCAGGACGCGAAGCCGCTCGGGATCTGGGGATTCCCGTCGACCTTCGTCCCGAACTACCACCACCACTACTGCCTCGTGTTCCGGCGGCGGCGAGCGGCGCCGGACGGTCAGGCGGCCGGACTCTGACGGACGGTGGCCGAGAGCTCCGAGAGCATCCGCAACGCCACGTCCAGATGGCGCTGGGTGAGCTGCTCGACATTCACCCCGAGGGTCAGGCTGAGCCCGTCCGCCTCCACAACGCTCCGGGTCTCGCCCCAGACCCGGCGGGCATGCTCGATCGCCCGGTCGCCGGCGAGGCTCTCATCCCCGTTCAGGATCCACCGCTCAGCGGCCTCCGGGATATCCGCCCCGAGCCACCGCACGAACTCGACATCGGTCTCGTCGGCCAGCGGCGCCACGCTCAGGAGCACCGCCGCGGGCGGGACTCCCGCCTTCTGGCAGAGGGCGTCGTACTCTCGCAGCGTCCGGCACAGGCTCTCGCTGTCGAACAGGATCTGCGTAGTGAAGAACGAGGCCCCGGCCCGGGTCTTGGCCAGCATGCGATGCGCCTCGCCCTGACGCTGGGGGATGGCGATGTTGCCAAGATGCCCGCCCCGGTCGCGGAGCAGGCCGATGCAGGCCTTGTCCGCCTCGATGACCTGCGGGCCCGGATACGGGATGTAGCGGCTCGAGCCTCCGACCAGAACGACCTTGTCGATCCCCGACCCGATCGTTTCCTGGGCCCAGGCGACCAGCGCCTCGGCGGAGGGGAGGTGAGCCACCACCTTGTTCACCACGACGGGCCGTCCGACCCTCTCCGCCAATTGCCGTCCGACCTGGCGAGGGTCGGCCGTCCGGTAGTACGGCCGGCCCTCATGGTTCTCATCGATCAGCTCGGGCACGTCGATCGCGTCGAGCGCGTCGACCGACCGCAGCCGCGAGGCGAGCTCCTCGAAGTACGAATCGATCCGATCGGACCGCGCTCGGAGGGACGGGGGAACCGGCTCGAAGAACACCGGCGCGCTCGTGAGCGCGACCTCGAAGCTTCGTGCCATGGAGAAACCGTCGGCCCCCGCGAAAGCTGGGCGGGGGAACGAGGGCCGCCGAATATCAAGTCTGGGGCGGGCGCCCGCGTTGCGCGGGATGCAATCAGTCGTCCAGCCCCGATTTCGGAATCTCAGGGCGGCAGGTCCAGCCTCAGGAGCTCCCGTGCGTTCCCGCCGAGGATTCGTTCCCGGTCCTCCTCGGGCAGGTCCAGGCCGCGTACCAACCCGACGGCCGTCTCGATGGACTCGAGGGGCCAGTCCGAACCGTAGAGGACACGGTGCGTGTCCCCGATTGCGGCGATGGCGTTCGTGAGGCGCCGCTGAGCTCGCTGAACCATCTCGCGGAAGTACGGCACCGCCGGGTTCGCCAGGAGCCCCGAGGTGTCCGTGTACACGTTCGAATTCTTGTAGACCAGTTCGGCGAGCTCCTCCACCCAGGGGTTCCCCAGGTGACAGAGCACGAACCGGACGTCCCGGTACCGGACCGCGACCTCGTCCACCTCGAGCGGTCGTGCATACTTGACCCGGCCATTCGGGTCGAGCGTGTCCCCCTGATGGATCATCACCGGAACTCGAGCCCGGTGGGCGAACTCGTAGACCGGGTCGAGGCGCGGGTCGTGAGGATAGAACTCGCGGTATCCCGGGTAGAGCTTGATCGCCACGAGGTCCCGAATCTTCTGCCAGAGCTCGAGCGTCCGCTTCACCGACTCGGGACCCTGGGTCGGGTCCACGGTCACCGTTTTCAACAGGCGTCCGCCGCTCTTCGTGAACATCTCCTCCGCCTCCCGGATGACCTCCTCGGGGGTGGGACTGGAGTACAGCTGAAGGAGAACGGCGAATCCGATCGATTGGCCGTCGAGCTCGCGCAGGAGGGAGGGGACCGTGAACTCGAGACCGCGGCGGTAGGAGTTGCGCTCGAGGTCCGGCCAGTACTGGCTCAGATGGACATGGATGTCGATACGACGCCCGAGCGGCACGGTTCCGACGGAAGGTAGGGCTGCCGGCTTACGAATCTTTCCGGTCCACCGACGCCCGAGCGCCCCGCACGGAAGGCGCCGTCCGGCTAGCCCCGAAGCCCGAGCAGCTCGCGGGCGTTCCCGCCCAGGATGCGTTCCTTGTCGGCCGACGGAAGGTCCAGCCCGTCAACGAGCCCGACCGCATCCGCGATAGAACTGATGGGCCAGTCCGAGCCGTACAGGACCTTTCGCACGTCCCCGACCGCGAGGATCGCGTGACGGAGCCGGGTCCGCATCCGGTGGACCTGGGCTTCGTAGCGTTCCGCGAAAGGGTTCAGCAACCCGGACGTGTCGGTGTACACGTTCTCGTTCTTGTACACCACCTCGGCCGCCTCTTCGATCCATGGATTTCCGAGATGACAGAGGACGAACCGGACTGCCCGCCAACGTACCGCAACCTCATCCAGCAGGATCGGCCGAACGTAGCGGAGAAGCCCATCCGGGTCCGACGTGTCCCCCTGATGCACCCAGACGGGCACGCGGGCCCTCTCCGCCCAGGCGTAGACCGGCTCGAGCCGGGGATCGGTGACATCGAACGGCAGGTACCCCGGGTACAGTTTGATCCCGACCAGTGGAGGGTCGTTCTGGTCCCAGAGGGCGAGCGCGGTCTCGATATGCGATGTGCCCTTCGTAGGGTCGACCGTGCCCGTCGGCAGGAACCGACCGCCGGTCCTTCGGGCCACCTCCGACACGTCCTGCAGCCCGGCCTCTAGGCTCGGGGCCAGGCGAGGGCAGAGGAAGACACCATGGCCGATCCCGGCGACGTCCATCTCTCGGAGCAGTCCCTCCGGCGAAAACTCGATCCGGTTCTTCTCGGCGAACGTCGGGCCGTGTCGCGAGTACCGGGTCGGGTGAACGTGGACATCGACGCGACGACCGAGCTCCTCGCTCACGGGACGGACCGAACCCGCGCCGGCGGAAAATGACTCGCGTTCTCGCCGAACGGCTCCCCCGACGGCTTGATATCGCCGCGTCGATTTCGGCCGGCCTCAGCAGGGTTGCACATGACCGAGAACTCGCTCAGCTTCCCGGATGCGCCGAAGATCGTCGTGCCGCCGCCCGGGCCGAAGTCTCAGGCCCTCCTGGCGACCCAGAGCCGCCTCGAGACCGATGCCGTGGCCTACGCGAAGTACTTCCCGATGGCGATCCGCGAGGCCCGCGGCTCCACCATCGAGGACGTCGACGGGAACCGCTACATCGACTGGGTCGCCGGAATCTCGGTCCTGAATCTCGGTCACCGCCACCCCCGCCTGGTGTCGGCCCTTCATCGGCAGGCCGACAAGATCTGGCACGCGCTCGAAGTCCCGACCGAGGCCCGGATCGAGTTTCTCGAGCAGCTCACCTCCGCCCTCCCCGGCGCCCTCCGAAACCATGCGAAGGTCCTGTTCTGCATCACCGGCGGCGACGCTACCGAAGCCGCGGTCAGCCTCGCAGACTACGCCACCGGCCGTTCCGGGACGTTCGCATTCTCCGGTGCCTACCACGGAGTCCACGGAGGCGCGGTCAACCTCACGGGAGGTCGTCGCTACCGGGCGACCAGTTCCTTCCGGGGCGGCCAGATCATCCGGGTACCCTTCCCGAACCCGTACCGACCCGTGCTCAACACTCCGGACAGCGCTCAGGGCGTCCTCCGCTACATGGAGCATCTGCTGGAGGACCCGTACTCCGGGGTCGACCACGCCTCCGCTGTGCTGGTGGAACCGATCCTGGGCGAAGGCGGGTACGTCGTTCCGCCGGACGACTTCCTCCCCTCGCTGCGCGAATTCTGCGACGACCATGACCTGCTGCTGATCGCTGACGAGGTGCAGACCGGCCTCGGTCGCACCGGAAAGTTCTGGGGGGTCGACAACTGGAACGTCACCCCGGACATCATCTGCGTGGCCAAGACCATCGGCGGAGGGATCCCGGCCTCGATGGTGGCCTACCGCGAGGACCTCGTGAAGGAACTCCCGAAGGGCTTCCATCTCGGGACCTACCGGGGCAATCCGCTGGCGCTCGCCGTGGGTACCGAGGTTCTCAAGATCCTTCGGGAGGAGCAGTGGATCTCCCTCGCCGCTCGTCGGGGAGAGCAGGTCCAGGCCCGGTTCCGGGAGTACGCGGCCACCCACCCCTCGATCGGGGACGTGCGGGGTCGCGGGTTCATGATCGGGGTCGAGTTCGTCAAGGACGGAGCCCGGAAAACTCCGTGGGACGAGCGCGCCAAGGCGATGCGACGCGAACTGTTCCAGAACGGGCTCCTGATGCACACCTGCGGCAGCTACGACAACGCGCTCCGGTTCATGGCGCCCCTCACGATCGAGGATCCGCTGCTCGAGCGCGGACTGACCGTCTTCGAACAGGCCCTGTCCAACCTGGACGCGGCCCCGTCCGAGAAGGCCGCCGTGCCGCCATCGTCCAGCACGGCGAGCGCCTCCGGCCGGGCCCGGTAACCGAGCCCGGCTGGACGACGCCAGCTGCCGGGCCTGAGTCTCCCGGAACCGACTGCGTCCCCGTCACCGATTTTACCCCGGCGGCCGTCGGCGACCGGCGAAAGGGCTCCCATGGACGTTCCGCATCTCAGGATGTACATCGATGGCGAGTGGTGCGACGCGGCGAGCGGAGAGACCTTCGAGGTCCGTAGCCCCGCCACGGGCCAAGTGCTTGCCTCTCTTCCGAAGGCCTCCCGGGAGGATGTACGTCGGGCTGTCGATGCGGCCGAGGATGCGCAGCCCCGGATCGCGCGTCTCTCGATCAAGGACCGGGCCGCGCTCGCCGCCCGGATCACCGAGGCCATCCGACCGAACATCGAGGCCTGGGCGCTGGACCTTACCCTCGAGCAGGGCAAGCCGATCAAGGAGTCCCGGCTCGAGGTCTCGGAGGTCATTCCGAACCTCCTCTGGAACACCGAGGACCTGAAGCGGGTCGAAACGCCGGTGCTCGAGGGCTACTCCAAGCCCGAGATGATGTACCTGCTCCGCCGCGAGCC
>JASHPT010000148.1 GCA_030037955.1 Thermoplasmata archaeon | reverse complement strand
ACAACTTCAACGTCATGTTCCGGGGAAACCCCGAGTACGAGGTCGTGGCGTTCACCGCCGCTCAGATCCCGAACATTGCGGGACGGAGCTACCCCACGATACTCGCCGGCCCGGACTATCCGAACGGCATCCCGATTCGGCCGGAGGAGGAACTGTCGGATCTGATTCGACAGGAGAGGGCCGACCTCGTTCAGCTCGCCTACTCGGACCTCCCGCATGCCGAAGTGATGCACAAGGCATCGGTCGTCCTCGCCGCCGGGGCGAGCTTCGAGCTGGCCGGCCCGGCCCAGACGATGCTTCGCTCCAGCAAGCCAGTGCTGAGCGTCTGCGCCGTCCGGACCGGAGCCGGCAAGAGCCCCACCACTCGATTCATCTCGCAGACCCTTCGCTCCACCGGTCTTCGCGTTGCGATCGTCCGGCACCCGATGCCGTACGGCGACCTTGCCCGGCAGGCGGTCCAGCGCTTCGCCGGCCTGGAGGATCTGGATCGGGCCGACTGCACGATCGAAGAACGTGAGGAATACGAGCTCCATCTCCGCGACGGAGCGGTGGTGTTCGCCGGTGTGGATTACGGAGCAATTCTTCGCCGGGCCGAGCAGGAGGCCGATGTCATCCTGTGGGACGGCGGAAACAATGACCTCCCGTTCTACCGGCCGGATTTGCAGGTCGTCGTCGCCGACCCCTACCGGGCCGGCCACGAGGTTTCCTACTATCCAGGGGAAGTGAACTTCCGGATGGCCGACGTTATCGTGATCAGCAAGACGAACACGGCGCGGCCGGAGGACATCGCCGAGATCGAGGCCAATGCCGCGCGGGTCAACCCCAGGGCGCAGGTCCTCCACGCGGGTCTTCGGTTTTCCGCCGAACGAGCGGAGCGCCTCCGGGACCGGACCGCCATCGTGGTGGAGGACGGGCCGACGGTCACCCACGGCGGGATGGGCTTCGGGGCCGGCCTGCTCCTCGCCCGCTCCGCCGGCGCCGTCCTCCTCGACCCGAGACGGTTCGCGATCGGGAGCCTCGCCCGGGTCTACGCACAGTACCCGCATCTTCACGCCGTCCTCCCGGCCATGGGGTACAGCCCCGAGCAGGTCCGGGAGCTCGAGGAGACCATCCGACGCTCGGGGGCCGACTTTGTGGTCGATGGGAGTCCCGTGGACCTGAGCCACGTGATCCACATCCCGCAACCGATCGTCAACGTCCGGTACACCTTCGAGGACGTCAACGGAGGGCTGGGACAAGTCCTAACGAGTTTCCTGGAGCGGACGTTCCCCCCGACCTCGGCCCCGAGGTCGGCGGGAGCGCTGTCGACAGGCTGATCGGGGGGAACGGGTCGACGGAACCGCCCGCCGGGCCCCGTTACCCGACGTAGTCCTCGTTGTACTCGAACTGGAACGGGTTCACGGCGCCCTCGGGGTTCGTGACGATGCCCAAGAGATGGATGTTCGTCACCGAGAACTGGGTCGGGATGGGGAGCCAGTAGTTCGTGTAGTTGTAGTACATCAGCGACGTCATCTCGGAGTAGTACTGGCTCGCCAGCGTCGCGTTGGACGTTCCGGCGGCTCCGATCACCAGGTTGTCCATCGTGGCGTTGGCGTACTCGCTCATGCAGGCGTTGAACCCTCCGTAGCTCAGCGCATCCGCCTGGGTGGCGTCGTCCGGCGCGATGTAGTCAGCGGTGTAGTAGTCGATCCCCGCATAGAACGGCCCTCCGTTGTAGGACTCGGCCGAGATGCAGTTCCCGGTCACCGGGTCCCGGGCCTGCTCCTCGACGAGCGTGTCCACATTGAAGCTCGTCAGGTCGAGCGTGACTCCGATCTTCGCGAGGTCTGCTTTCAGGAGCTCCGCGACGACTCCCCAGTCTCCGGTATCGATGTAATCGAAGTTGATCGGTCCGCATCCGGTGGCACACGGGGAGTTTGCGATGAGCTCGCGAGCCAGGGTGAGGTTGTAGCTGTAGTAGGGGAGCTGCGCCGGATTATAGTACGGGTAGCCGGGCGGCACCGGCCCGACCCATTCCGTGGCGTTGTGGTTGAACGCCACGTCGATGATCTGCGTGTAGTTGATCGCGTGGGACACGGCCGCCCGAACGGACCAGTTGTCGAACGGGTTCGACGGTTCCCCCGGGAGGGCCGGCTGCTGGTCCATGTAGATCCACCCCGAGAACGTGGTCGACCCGTAGACCGGCGCCAGGGCGGTCACCTTGAGGCAGGAGGAGTGGCTCACCAGCGACAGGGTCGAGGGCCCGATGAAGGCGAAGGAGGCGGTCGCGGCGGCGCCGGATTCGAGGTTGGCGGTGATGATCGACGGGTCGGACTGGAAGTTCACGTCGACCGCCGTACGGGCGGGCTGCAGGTTGTTGTCCCAGGGCAGGCTCGACGCGATCGACGCGGCCCAATAGTGCGAACTCGGCGTGAGCGCGTATCCGGTGGTCGGAGACCAGAACGAGAGCGCGTAGGGTCCACTGCCGACCATGTCGTTCGCCATCCAAGAGTTCGATTGACCGGGGACGACGCCGCCGTGCGCGGCCACCACGAGAGGGTCCACCGCGGCGAAGATGGGCATGGCGATCTGGTCGAGCAGGAATGCGTACGGGATGTCGCCCAGGTATCCGAACCCCAGATTGACCTGGAACGTCGTCGCCTTGATGACGCGGAACGACTGATTCTGTGCCTCCATGTAGTCCATCACCGCGGAGGCGGGATTGGTAACGTTCCCCAGCGTGTTGAAAGTGTTCACCATCTGGGCCAGCGTGGCGTTGGAAGCCTCGATCGCCGACAGGGGAGAGTAATAGTTCACCTGCGGCGCGTAGAAATTCTCCTGAGCGAGGATCGCGATCGCCTGGTTCATCACCAGCGTTCGCTCGAAACTGTACCAGATGACGTAGGCGTTAATCGGGTCCCCGTTCGAGAAGTATTCGTTCGGCCAGAGCGTGAAGTTCCAGTGGAAGCCGTCCGCCGATTC
>JASHPT010000147.1 GCA_030037955.1 Thermoplasmata archaeon | reverse complement strand
GGCTTCAGCCTGCTCCAGGACCTCGTCGCGGACCTGGTGAAGATCGAGCCCTGGATGATCATCTCCTACGCGGAGTCCGCCATCGGGCAGGTCTTCCAGGCGAACCCGAACTGGGGGATCACCGGTACCTCGGTCACTGTGACGGCGGGGATGGGACGCTTCATGGTCACGACGACGACCTACACCGCCGGCATCGCCGAGGCGGTCGTGATCATGATCGGCTACTTCCTCGTCACAGCCGCCGCCGGACTCTGGCTGTTCGAGCGGGAAGAGTTCTCGTAGCGCCCACGGGGCCCTCGGGACTGGACGGTTCCTGGGCCCGGGCTCCAGCAGGACGTCGCGCGCCAACCACCGAGGCGAACGAGCCTCGGCCGAGGACTCTCACGCGATCCGCGCGATCTGGTAGCGGTCTCGGATCATCCGCGGCGGATAGTAGGCGAGCAGAACGACCAGCGCGGCGATCAGGGAGAGCGAGCGGCCCACGGCGAGCCAGAACAGGTTCCCCCCCGAATCGTTGCCCAGGTTGAGGAAGTCGAGGAGGAACCAGGCCAGAATGCCCCAGCTGACGAGCGCGATCCGGTAGCGCACCGTTCGGTCCCGGGTACGGAAGAAGAGCCGGAAGTACGCGAGGGCGGCGATCAGTTCGGGGAAGACGAGCAGCAGGATCGGCACCGCGACCAGCAGGCCCGAGACCGTCGTCGCGTAGACCGGGTTCACGCTGCCGTAGGTGACGCTGACCCGGTCCGGGAATCCGGCCGACACGTAGTAGGTCAGCAGGGCGTACTCGAGCACATAGAGCACCGTGATCGGCACGATGAGGTCCCGCCCGGTGTACAGGTAGGCGAGGTAGCTCACGAGGCCCCAGAGTGCGACGCAGATCACGGCGAGCTGGTAGTACAGGAAAGCCACCACGAGCGCCAGCGGTGGCGTCTGCACGACCGCGATGAGGCTCAGGATCCCTCCGAGCGCCGACGAGGCGCCGATCCCGATCCAGAAGGCAGCGAACTGCATCGCCGGGAGCCGGGCCTCGGGCGATACGGTCCGTCGGGCCAATCGGATCCCGATGTAGAGGTACACGGCGACGCCGAGCAGCGCGGTGATGCCCGCAACGAGCGCCTGGTCGTTCATCCTCGACCCCTACACCAGCTCCCGCAGCCGGTTCGCCATCAGCAGCTCCGCCAGGGTGTAGGCCTCGGTCGCGACGATCGGACTCGGCGTCCGGGTCGGCGCCGGGTCCCGAAGGTCCCGCAATACGGCCCCGAATCCTCCGGAGACGCTCGCCGACAGCCGGAACCCGACCAGCTCTACGGGAAATGAGAGTCCTTGGGCTGTGACCCCCTCCACCGCGACCCGGTGGCCGGGCGCGTCGGGGGTCGCCAGGAGGGCGAAGAGCTGGGTCCCCGACGACCGGGAGCTGTTCGCGAGCAGGTCGCCGAACGCGCGTCCGACGAGCGAGCCATCCTTGGAGGCAAACAGCCGAGCGGCCGCCTGGTTGGCGGCTCGGATCCGCAGATCCGGGTCGAGCAAGAACTGGGCCGACGGGCTCACGTCGAAGTATGCCCGCGCTTCCGACTCTGGCGCCGGTCGGTTCTCCGCGACGGCGGCGGTCACGGCTAAGACCGCGACGAGGCCCGGCCGACCGGTCATCCGGGACCCCAGAGCCGGGTTCGCCTCGCCCGTGCCGGACCCGTCCGCATCTCGACCCGAGCTCCGGGAGCTAGACGATCCGGAGGAGGTCGTAGGGTGCGCTGTCGCTGCCTTCCGTGAGCACGAGGCCCGACGTCCACGGCTTCGAGCCGTAGACAAAGACCCGTCCCTGGCGCACCCGCAGATGGACGTGCAGGGCGGCGAGAGAGCGCACCGACTCGACGAGCGGCGCCCCGGTTCGCCCGGCCATCGCGAGGTGGGACTGGGTCCCTCCCAGCATTCCTTGGGCGAAGGCCGGGAAGGTTTCCACCTGGTCCTGCGTCAAGGGCGCGCGGAGCAACGTGGCCAGCGACGCATATCCGCTCGCGAAGACCACCGTCACGACGGGTCCGCCCGAGGTCCCCGCGGACGCGAAGAACCGGCGGACCTCGGAATCGGTCGCCGTCCCGGAACCTCCGGCCGGAGCTGGATGCGGAAGGAGGGCGCGGGCCGGGAGTATCAGGGGCGCAAATTCGGGCAGCGCGCTCTTGGCGTTCCCCTCGAGCTGGCCGGTAACATCCAAGACCCGCAGGCCGTGCTCGAGCCGGGCCTTCGGGACGGTCCCCCGGAGGGAGTCCCAGATCTCGTGCGCCGAGAGCGAGGGGGATGGGATCAGCAAGGCCCGGCCGTTGTTGCTCGCGACCGAAGCGAGCATCGGGGCGAGCAGGATCTGGAGTACCTGATCCTGGACCTCCATGTCGGTCTCGAACAGGCTGGTCTTCCCGACGGGGAGACGGCCAAAGCTCTCGGAGAAGCTCTGCGACCCCGGCCAGATGTATCCCGGGATGGCGTCCGGCTCCGGGTCGACCCGGCCCCGCTGGATACCGGCGTAGGTCCGCATCGGCTCGATGCACTGGAAGCGGGCCGCCTCGACGGTGTATGGGTAGAACGCGTTCGCGATCCGGATGCCGCGCAGCTTCGGGAGCTGCAGCCACCGCTCGAGCCGCTCGTTCCCGGTCTCGCGCTGGGTGACGATGACCCCGTTCACCAGGTAGTCGAGCTGGGTCTCCTCACGACGCTCCAGCACGATGACGACATGCGAGCGACTCTTTCCGAGCTGCCGGAGCAGAATCCGTTCGAGTTCCTGCCGATCCGGCAGGTCCTCATGCTTGGCCCCGACACCTCCCAGGTACGACTCGATGAGCGCATCCCACGAGTCGATCACGACGATCGAGGACGCGTCCGGCGGGAGCCGGCTCCAGGCCTCTTGGATCGGAGCGGGCAGCCACATGAAGTCGGTGAGCTCCCGCCGCTCGGCCGCGCCGCCTTCGACGAAGCGACCGGCTTCGGCGGCGGCCCGTGCGATGTCCCGGATGTTCGACTCGATCGTTCCCGTGTCCACGATCTGGATCTCGGAAGCCCCGTTCTCTCCGAGCCAGGGGAAGCCCCGAAAGAGTTCCGCCTGCGAGACGCGGCTGGTCAGCAGCATCCGATGGCCCGGAGCGGCTTCCAGCATCGCGAGGCAGAGCGTAGTCTTCCCGGAGCCCGGCGGACCTCGTACCAGCAACGACTGGGGACCCGGCAGGGTCAGGAACTCGCGGAGTTCGGCGGGCAACCGCTGGGTGTAGCTCACGTCAGCCTCCTCTCGCCCTTCGGCGGGGGGCTTACTGAATAACATGCACCGAATGTTTTATCAACTATTCTCTCGACCGAGCCCGACGCGCCGGCCTGCCTCCCGGCGTACTTCCGGCCGCGATCTCGGATCCGCCCGTTGCGAGCCGCTCGGTCAGGGACTCGGCGCGGGAGGGGGTGGACTGGGGGGCGGCCGCCGGCGGGCGACGACCCAGACGACCCCACCTGCGATGACCGCGCCGACGACCAGACCGATGACAATCCCCAGTTCGAGCCCCGTGTTCGTGGTATTCACGGGAGTCTTGACCGGGGTCGCCGTAGCCCCGACGAGGAAGCTGGTGTTGGCGAAGCTCCCGAGGGCGTCCTCGACAGAGAGGGTCACGGTATAGCTTCCAACCTGCTCGAAAGTGTGGGTGCCGTTCGCCGTGGTGGCGTTGGGGGTGCCGTCGCCAAAGTCCCAATGGAATTCGTACGGCCCGTCGGCCGCGGGGACCGAGACGTTGAAGGTGACCTGAAGCGGAGCCACGCCCTCGGTAGGGGAGACCGAGGCGTCGACGGCCAGCGCCGGCGCCTGGACCACCACCTCCAAGGCGGCGGTGGCGACGTCCCCGAGCTGGTCCGTGACGGTCAGGGTGACCGCGAAGAAGCCCGGGCGTTGGTACACGTGCGTGACGTTGGCTTCGGTGGTGTTCGACGTACCGTCGCCGAACGACCATCGGTAGTCGTAGGCGGGGGCGCCGCCCCCGGCGGTGGCGTTGAAGGTGACGGTCAGGGGACTCTCGCCGCTCGCGGGGCTCGCCGTCACATCGACCCCGAGCGGCACCCGGTAGACCCAGGTGTCGGTCCCGAGGTTGTTCTCGCCCGCGACCAGGTTCTCGTTCCCGCTCACGGTGACGGCTCCGCCGACTGACGGGTCGTAGGCCAGACGGGCGTCCCACCGTCCGGGCGGGGGGGTGCCGGCGGTGGACGTGACGTTCGCCCACTGGCCGTTCTGGAATTCCCAGGTGGCGTTCGTGATGCCGCAGCCGGTATCGTAGCCGCTGAACAGGATCATCCCGTCGGCCGCCGGGTCGTACGTGAGCACACCGGAGCCGATGATCGGGTAGGGCGACTGGGCCTCGGTCGACGTGAGGTTGCGGAAGACTCCGTCGGAGTATGCGTAGGTCAGCCCGCCGACGCAGAAGGCCGAGATCCCGCCGTAGAACAGGACGTAGTTCCTCTGGGGGTCGTAGGCGGCGTAGAACGTGAAGGTCGGGGGAGCGCCCGTGATCGACCCGGTGAGGTTCGTCCAATCGCCGTTCTCGAATGCCCAGTCGTTCTGGAAGCGCTCCGTGCCGGCGATGCCCCAGGCGAACGCATAGCCGTCGGCGGCGTCGTACACCAGCTGGACCCCTTCCGGCGGCGGGGAGTTCGCGGGGTGGAGCTCGGTCCAGCCGGAGGCATTGAACTCCCACGTGTCGTTGTAGGTATTTTCCGCCCCGACGGCGAACTGGCCGCCGAACAGTAGGAGAGCTCCGAGCGCCGGGTCGTAGGTCAATGACGGCGCCCACCGGGCCGCGGGAGACGTGGACAGATGGGGAGTCAGGTTCGTCCAGCCGGCTTCGGTGTATTCCCACGTGTCCCCGAGGGCGCCGCCCTCCGTGTCGATCCCGCCGAAGAGTAC
>JASHPT010000146.1 GCA_030037955.1 Thermoplasmata archaeon | reverse complement strand
CCGCCACGTTGTAGTCCCGGGAGAGGCGCTCCGACCGCTGACACGCGCGGACGAGGGTCCGCAAGAGCGGCAGGTACTCCTCCTCGGTCAGGTCCGTCAACCGGTCGACGTGCCGCTTCGGGATCACGAGGAGGTGGCCCCGGGTGATCGGGAAGAGGTCGAGAAAGACCAGCGTCCGTTCGTCCTCGTAGATCCGGTGGGCCGGCGCCCGGCCCGCCACGATGTCGCAGAAGACGCAGGAACGCCCCGGCGTCGGCGAGGAGACCATCGACTCGCCCGGAGCCGGCGGGTCCATTAAACCGTTCTTGGGGTCGTCGTCAACTCGCGAGGGGGGACGTCGGTCCCTCCGGCGCCGGCGGACCGGTCGGGGCCTCGGCCCCGTCCTCCGGTTCCGTGGGCACGGTCGGCGCGTCGGAGGAGGTGGGCAGGCCGAGCTTCTTCGCGAGGAACTGCCGGATCTCGTCGGGCCGGCTCGACCCGATGCCGAAGTACTCTGCGAAGCGAGCGGTGGTGCTGAGCTCGAGCGTCGACCCCTTGGGCTCGGCGCGGATCAGCCCGAAGCTCGTCAGCTCCTGCACCTCCTGGTAGGCGCCGTCGCCGACCATCTTGACCAGGGTGCTCTGGAGCATCGGCTGATGGTAGGCGATCAGCGTGAGCGACTTCAACGTGCGGGGCGGGATCTCGATGGGCTGGACCGAGTGGACGGCGGGCAGGAACTCCTCGCGGACCTGGAGCGCGTACCGGTCCCCGACACGCCGGATCTCGAGCGAGGTTTGCCGACCGGCGTAGGTCCGCACCAGGTGCCGCAGCGCCCGCTGGACGACCCGATAGTCGGTCTCCCCGGCCTTCTCCGTGAGCTCTCCGACCGAGAGCGGCGCCCCCCCGGCAAAGAGGATCGCCTCGAGCTTGAGTTCGAGCGCATCCGTCTTGGCCGGCATCTCAGGCCTCCGGCGGCGCGGTCGGCCGTTCCTCGCAGGTCCGGACCACCAGGAGCGGCGTCTCGGCGATGCGCTCCTGCCGGAGCTCGATCGCATCCAGCCGAGAGAGATGCAGAGCGGCGAGGAAGGTCGCCACGAGTCGGTCGCGGCCGAGCTCGACCCGCCACAGGCCAAGGAACGGAAACGGTTCGCCGACCCGATGGCGGCTGGCCACATCCCAGAGGTCCGCGACGTCCTGTTCCGGGATCTCCCCGTGCACCAGGATCTCCGGCGGAGACCGCTGCTCCTCTCGGAGCCGTTCCCGCAGCTCCTGGACCCGCAGCGCGCGTCGGGCCTCCTGCTCGGCCTCACCGAAGGCGTTGACCAGCTCGAGCAACGAGACCGGCCGGGCCTCGTGGTGCCGGACCATGAACTCGAGCGGGGGAGGCGCCGGGGTCTCCAGCACCGCGGCGGTGACGTCCACCGCCTCGGGCGTCGTGAGTTCTCCCACGAACCCGTCGTCCGGCGGGGCGCCGGGATCGGCGACTGCCGGCGTCTCGCGGTTCGCCAGGATCTCCCGCGACTGGAGCCACAGGATGCTCCACGCCATGAACACGAGTCGACCGGCGACGGCAAAGTCGACGCCGTCATCGTCGTGGATCCGCTTGAGATAGAGCTCGGTGAACCGCCCGAGGTCGATCTCCCACGGGTCGAACGCCTCGTCCAGCACGAGCTCGAAGAGCATCGCCAGGGCCTTGTCGAACGGGTCCGCGATGACGACATGGACGCCCTCCTTGAGCTCCTGCACCAGGGCCATGTATCGCTCGAGGAGCGGGCTCGTCCCGTCGTTCTCCCCGTGCAGGGAGCGGTGGAAGACCAGGTAGTTCAGCACGCGTTCGGCCGCTTCGCGGGGGACCGGTCCGGACCCGAGCAGGGCCGGAAGCTCCTGGGCCTCCTGCTGGGAGATCGTCATGCAGCCTCCCCGGTCTCGGGCGCCACGGCGCTCGCCGTGCGGTCGCGCTCGTCGGCGTCGACGATCTCGTCGAGCCGCAGGCCAACGACCCGGGAACAGCCGTCCCCGTGCATCGTCACGCCGAACAGGCGATGGGCGAACTTGAGCGTCACCTTGCGCAGGGAGATCACGACGAACTGGGCGCGCTCAGCGTTGCGTCGGAGCATCCGTCCGAGATTCTCGGCATTGACGGCATCGAGCGACATATCGACCTCGTCAAAGACGTAGAGCGGGCTCGGGTCGTAGCGCTGGAGGGCGAAGACGAAGGCGAGGCTGGCCACCGACTTCTCGCCGCCCGAGAGCTGCTCGAGCCGGTAGACCTTCTTGCCCGTCGGTGAGGCCCGGATCAGCAACCCGGCCTGGAGGGGGTCGTCCGGGTTCTCGAGAACGACCTCTCCGTCTCCACCTCCCGACAGTTCGGCGTAGACCTCGTGGAAACCGGAGTTGACGGCGGTGACGACCTCGACGAGCCGGGCCCGCTTCTTCTTCTCGATCTCGTCGACGAGCTTCTGGAGGTCGCCCCGCTCGGTCGTGAGGCGCTTGACCTCGCCCTCGAACTCGTCGAGACGCTTCTTCTCGGCGTCGTACTCGTCGAGGGCCCGCAGGTTGACAGATCCCATCGCCTCGAGCTGAGCAGTGAGCTGGGCGATCGAACGCTTGAGCTGGTCGACCGGGACCGGCTTGCCCTCTTCGTCCGGCGAGGGCGGGAACTGCTGCAGCGCCGCTTCGACTTCGGCCAGGGCCTGCCGTGCCTGAGCCAGACGAACTTCCTCGTGCTGCTGGAGCGTCGTCTGGGTTTCGACCTGGCCGGTGGCCTTCGTCAGCTGCTCGGTGACCTTGAGCCGTTCGGACTCGAGCTTGGTCTTCTGGGCGGTGAGTTCCTGGGCCGCCGAGGTGAGCTTGCTCTCCACGGCACGCAGTGCGTCCAGGGAAGCCTTGGCCTCGTCCCGCTCCTTGCGCACCGCGGCCAGGGCCTTCTGAGTACCGGTGTGCTCCGACTCCAGTTGCTGGAGTTCGGCCCGCCGCGCAAGGAGCTGCTCCTTGGCGGCCTTGAGGGATGCGCGCGTGGAGGCGAGCTCCCGTTCGACTCGGACCCGTTCCTCCTCCGCCTGCTGGATCGTCTCCTGCAACGCGCGGATCTTTTCGGAGATGGCCTCCGGCATCTGCCCCAGGTACTGCTCCTGGAGCTTCCCGTGAGCCTGCTTGAGAGCCGTGACCTCGGACTCGACCGACTTGGCGGATGCCTCGGCCTTCGCGAGGGCGGCCTCCGCTGCCTGGAGTCCGCGCCCGGCCGCGGCGACGCGGTCCCGCGCCTCCTTGAGGCGCCCGCGGGCCTGCTCGAGCTGGCCGACCAGCACCTTCGCGGTACTGGCCTGGGTCTCCTCCTGACCAGAGCGCCGACCGAGCTCCTCCGCCAGGCTCCGAAGTTGGTTCGTAATGGCCGACAACTCGGCGCGCGCCTTCGTTTCGGCGTCGCTCTTGGCCCGGAGCTCCGCTCCGAGACGCTTCAGCTCCGTGGCGCTCTCCGGCCCGCCTCGGGTCGAGAGGTCGGTGTACCCGCCGGTCATTGCCCCGGTCGCCTCGATGAGGTCCCCCTGCAGCGTGACGAGCCGCACTCCGCCCATCTGCGTCCGAGCGGCCGAGAGACTGTCCATGACCACGGTCTCGCCGAACACGTACCAGAACACCGGCCGCAACGCCTCGTCGAATCGAAGCAGATCCAGGGCGAACCCTACGGCACCATCGGCCTTCGCGGCGATGAGCGACTTGCCGTGGGGCCGGCCCGGGAGCATCTTGTTGAGCGGAAGGAAGGTCGCCCGACCTCGCTTCTCTTCCCGGAGCAGTTTGATGCACTGTTCGGCCACGGCATCCGTCTCCACGACGAGCGCCTGGAAGCGCGAGCCCGCGGCGACCGTGAGCGCCGTCTGATGCTTGGCATCGAAGTCGGAGAGTTCTTCGACGGTCCCACGGATACCGGAGACACGTCCCAGGTTGCGCTGGGAGAGGAGAAAGTCAACGGCGGCCGCCGGGCCGGCACCGGCGCCCGGGCGCGCCGCGGCCTTCAGCCGGGCGTCGAGCGCAAGATACCGGCGGTTCAGCTCCTGAACTTCGCGGCCGAGCGCCTCGGCCGCGTCACTCGTGCGCTTCTCCGTCGACTTCAGTTCGAGGAACTGGGACTGGACCGCCGCGGTCGTGGGGCCTGCGGACTTGCCGGGGCCGGCCTGCTTCACCCGGAGTTCGAGGTCCCGAACTTCGACGGCACGGGACTCGAGCTCGTCCTCGGAACGGGCCTTCTCCTGCTCCGCCGTCGTCACGGCGCCCCGAGCGCTTTCGCGGTCGCGGATCGCCGACTGCCACGCGGCGTCTCGCTCCTCGAGTTTCTTTTGACTGAGCAGGCTCTGCTTGCGAATCTCCAGGAGCTTCCCGCGGGAGTTCTCGGTCTGGCCCGTCACCTGTTCGAGGGATTTCCGGGCCGTTTCGAGGGCGCCTTCGGACTGACGGAGCGAGGTCTGCAGGGTCTTCTCCTGACCCGCCAGCCGGCCGGCCTCCTTCTCGGCTCGTTGGACCTCAGAGGCAAGGGTCTCGACCTTCCCCTTGAGCTGACCTAGGTCCTCCTCGGTCGACCGTACCCGTTCCTCGAGGGTGGCGAAGGCCATGCGGCGACCGTCCAGCTCCTGCTTGAACTTCTGCGCGTCCTCGCCGGACCGCCGGGCGATTTCGACCTCCACCTCGGAGATCTTCGACGCCAGCTGGTCGCGTTGCCCTTCCAGGCGAGCGACTTCGGTCCGCAGCCTGGCGATCTGGTCGATGATCTTCTGGACCTGAGCCTCGCAGGTCTCGGCTTCCTGACGGGCCAGCAAGGCGCCGGCCCGGGCGAGGCGGGCCTCGGCGTGCCGCTTCTCGTCCTGGAGCTGCTTGAACTGGATCGCCTGAACCCGCTGGCCTTCGAGCGCTTCGATGTGCGAACGGATCTCGGTCAGCAACGTGTTGATGCGGTCCAGGTTCTGTTCCAGCTCGGTGCGACGAGTGGCGGCCCGCTGGAGCTCATCGTCGTACTGAGAGATACCGGCAAGCCGTTCGACCAGTCCGCGACGGGGAACCGGACCCATGCTGACGATCCGGTTCACGTCGCCCTGCTGGACGATGTTGTAGCCGTCCCCGGAGAGCCGGGCGTGGGCCAGGATGTTGTCGAGCTCGGTCTGGGTCGAGCGTCGCCCGTTCACGTAGAAGTACGAATAGTACCCGTCGGGGTCCGACGGAGCGATCTTGACGTACCGCGACAGCTCGACCTCGTCGGCGTCGACCGGCAACAGCCGGTCCTTGTTGTCGAACTGGAGCGCGACCTCGCAGTCGGTGGCCGGCTTCTTGGTCGAGCCGCCGTTGAAGAGCAGGTGTGTGAGTCGGTCGGCCCGGAGCGCCTTCGAGCTCGTCGGCCCGAGCACGAACAGCACGGCGTCCGCGATGTTCGACTTCCCCATCCCGTTGGGCCCGGCGATGCCGGTGAAGCCTGGGGTGAACGGGATCTCCGTCACCCCGGAGAAGGACTTGAAGTTCCGAGTTCGAATCCGCTTGAGGTGCATCGAGAGGTCGTCCTACCTGCGAAACTGCCCCATTTGTCCTCGGCTGCGCAGCCGTTTGTCTGACAGATGTCAGCAGAAAGCCGCAATCCTGTCTGCCCTATTTAACAGTAGGGACGGCTTGGAAATGTGTCCTGCGGAGTTCGTCTTTAGGTCAGCGGTCCGTCGCCGTTGGCATCGCTCGCTGGCCCGTCCGCGACGGAGGTCTCTCTCGACTTCCTGCGTCCGGCATTCGTTTGAGTGGCGGCGCCCAGGCGGTGCTGTATCGCGTAAGTGCGTCGTCGACCGAAGCGAGGCGACGACGTCCGGCTGTTAGCGGTCGGGAGCTGTCGATCGGCTTGGGTCACCGGGATCTCCGCACACAAATCTGCGCCCCGCGGGACAGGACTTCCCGGGGTTCCGACGACGCCGAGTGGACCACTTTCGACCCTCGGGGCTGCGACAGGCCGCAACATCGGAGTATAAGTATAGTGAATGTTTACGCCCCGCGTCACGCACCAATGTGCAACTTGCGGATGGGTGGGCGCGCGGCAGTCTTGGCGACTACCGTGGGGCCTCACCACACCCGGTAGGGGCGCGTGGTCGGGATAGGTTTGCAGGGGCAGCAGTCCGGGGTTTGAGAGCATGGAGAATCAAGTAGTACCCACAGAGACGCGCGCGAGCCGGCGGCGATCGTTCACCATCGGAATCGCCGTCGCGGTGGTTGTGATCATGGTCGCTTCCGTCTTTGCGACCGGAGTCGTCGGCGGGGGCCTCCTCGCTCGGGCCGCGGCGCCCGTGAAGATTGCGTCCTCGTCCACCCCGTGGACGTATCCGACGACGACCCAGGAAGAGCCGAACTATACCGGCGGTGAGTACATCAACGCCGCGACCACCGACGTCGAATATCTGAATGTTTGGCGGTACTCTGACCTGTACAGCGGTCTGCTCCTGGACGAGCTGTATGATGCCGCTGACGCTTTTGCGCCGAACCAGACTTACATTCCTTGGGCCGCGTCGAGCTACACCGAGACCGCATCGAACCAGATGACCTTCGACCCGCTCACGGGTGCGATGGAACACGTAGCTTACACATGGAACGTGACCCTTCGTCCGAACATCCAATGGTCCGACTGGACGACCGGCGACGCGAGCTCGACCTACGTGTACTCGAACTACACGTCGTTCAGCCTGGACGGTTCTCCGTTCACCTACCAGTACTCCTGGCCGTCGGTGACGATGAACACCTACACGATGCAGTCGGCTGACCTCATCATCAGCTGGCTGATCCTCTCGTCCTCGTTCGACTACTCGTCCGCGTGGGCGAACGTCGTCAACGTCATTCCGCTCACCAACCTCACGGCGGAGTTCATGCTGAGCGGCCAGTCCGCGACCTTCGTGACGGCGACGCTCGGCAACCCGATCATCCCGTACCACACCTGGGCGCCCCACGACTGTTCCGCGGAGACGACCTACGCGTGGAATTTCACGGGAAGCTGCCCGGCGAGTGGTCCGAACGCTGGGTACGACGTGTGGAACGTCGGCTACAACCCCGCGACCGGTCAGTCCAACGACCTCATCGGCAGCGGCCCGTTCATGTTCACCAACAGCTACGGTGAGCCGCAGGGCAGCTGGGTGGTCGGCGACTACTGGGAACTCTACGTGAACCCTCACTACTGGACCCAGTACACTCCCTCGCTCGAGCAGTTTACTCCGAAGATCTACGAGATCTACACCCCGCTCTATCTGTCGGAGTCGGATGCGGTGACCGCGTTCTTGCTCGGTCAGGCCGACACGATCGAGAATGGCGTCGACCCGACGTACATTCCGACGATCGACACGGATCCGAACGCGTTCATTTTCTACCAGCCGTCCGGAGCGTTCGGGTTCATCCAGATCAACTCGTGGGGAACGGGCCAGCCGGCCATCCCCAACACCGGAGGGTTCCTGCCGGAAACGACGAACGCGCCGTTCAACATCACGACGGTTCGACAGGCGCTCAACTACGGAACCGACAAGGCGTACCTGGCGTCCGTTGTCGATGAGGGCTACACCACGCTCGGCCAGCCAGTGATTCCGGCGGCCGATGCGATCTGGCACAACTTCACGTCGAATCAGTATCCGTACAACCCCACGCTCGCTGAGTCGATGCTGGCAAGCGTCCCCCTGATGACGAAGAATCCCTCGGGCGACTGGCTCTACAACGGCGCCGCGGTCACGCTGAACATCCAGACCACGGTCGCGAGCGAGGACCCGCTCGGTGTCGAGGCAGACGAGATTGTGGCGCAGGAGTGGACCTCCATCGGCATCCCGACGACGGTCACCCAGGAGGCGTTCGCCTCCCTGCTGCCTCCGTTCTTCTACTACGGATACAGCGCGGTCAGCCTGGGCATCACGGGAATCGCCGGCGACCCCACGTCCTACCTCATCGAGGTGTACAACGCGTCGGTGGGCATCGGGTCGGGATTCTACAACGGCCCCTTCTCGGCCATGACCTGGAACGGGACATCCTACACCGGCGACCAGATCGACGGGCTGCTGGCCAACCTGACGACCGAGCTCAACTCGATCACGAACCTGGCCCAGCGGATCAACCTGGCCGATGAGATCGAGGGCATCGCGGCGGACGAGTCCGTGATCATCAACACGGGCTACCCGACGCTGATCCTGCCGTTCGACAACGCGACCTTCACGGGCCTCGAGGAGAACTCGCTCCCGTACTCGGGCTACATCTACTTCAACTACCTCAGCTTCGAGCTGAAGAGCCCGACCAAGGTGGTTCCGCCGTCCGCGGTTCCAACCCAGCTTAAGGTCGGAGTGGTCGCACCTACGACCAACTACGTGGACGGGCAGTACGGAAACATCACGGTCCAGGTACGGAACCAGTATGGGGAGCCCGAGCCAGGGATGAACGTTGCACTGGGGAACCTTCCGACGGGCATGCTCCTCAACATCTCCTCGGATTCTGGCGTTACGAACTCTGCCGGTGTCTATACTTGGGAGTTCCAGGTCCTCAGTACGAATACCGGTATCTGGACCGCGGACTACGGTGGGGAGGTCAACATCACCGCTGCAGCTTCGCCCCCCGCCGCCGATATCAGCACGATACAGGCAGGTTTGGGCTGGACGTTTATCGACGTAACTCCCTATCCGGTCGCATTCCATGCCACCAATGACACTACGTTGACGCCCGGTGGTGGCACCCAAGCCCTGAACATACAGGTATACAACCCGCTCACGGGGGCAGCGATTTCGAATTACGCGTACACGGTGGAAGCCTTGAGCGGTGCCGTGAACCTTACGCGTGGGACTCCATCCCAGCAGACGATCAGCGCAACGAGCGACTACTTCACCGTACCCTATCCGCCGTACAACTACTGGTACGCAAGTGTTCAGGTCGCAGGGGTGCCGGACTACAACCTGACCGCAATCTCTGGAGTGACCGGTAGCAACGGAATAATCTCCCTGGACGTCCAGGCGAATGGGACCTCCAACCTGACTGCCGATGGGAGCCCATTCCAGACCTGGTTGTTCATCGGTGAGTATCAAACCACGTCCCCGGTGGCGGGGACTGAGCTCTATGGTTCGCTCGCTGAGGTCACCTCGTCTTTCGACGCCGTAGCGAACGGAGATGGCTATGGTGTCTTGGAGCCTGCAGAGATCCCGCTGACCGTCGACCAACCCCCGGCAATGACGGTCACATTGTCTGAAAGCGCGACGACCGTGGGGCCCTCCGGGTCGGTACAAGTCACGGCTACGGTGACGAACACCACGACCGGTGATCCTGTCAGCGGCGCGACGGTGACGCTCTACGCTCAGAACGAGTTCGGCGCTAACCGCGGCTACTTCTCCAGCGAGTTCGGCACTGGCGTCGAGGTGGCGACCCCGAACGACTATTTCGCCTCCCTGTTCCTGCCGGGGCTGCAGCTGATCACCGGAACCAATGGAGAGGCGGTGGCGACCTTCTCGCCGGGTCTCTACACTGCGGTCATATCGGGTACGTCGGTGGTCTACGAGGCAATCCCGTACACTGACCAGTACCTGATACCGGCGGATGACTGGGAGATCTCGGCGTACGTGACGAATGCGACGGGGGTTCTCAACTCCACTACTGCGGACGGTCAGATCGTGTCGACCCAGCTGTCGACACCTGCGTCGCCTACGCCATATGCGGCGATCTACATCACGGGGTCAGCGATCTCATCGAATGGCGTGGTGTCGGTGCGAGGCGGTTCAACGTACGCTGTCTACATCAACTCGACCGAGAACTCTGCCGCGGGACCGGTTCTGCCAGCGGTCACGATCGACTCGATTACGACCAGTTACGGCACGATCTCGCCCGCGTCGGGTACAACCTCCGAGGACGGGATCCTCCAGGGTACGCTGACCGTACCGTCCACGTCGGTGCCGGCCGTCCTGACCATCACCATCGAGTACGCGGTTGGTAGCGGCACCGCGAACACGACCCAGGTGGTCTACGTAGTGCCGGCGAGCACCACCACCTCGACCAGCACGAACCTGGACCTCTACTACGGCCTGATCGGGCTGTTCATCGTGCTGACCGTCATCTTCGCCGCCCTCTGGGCGACGTCGCGGGGCAAGGCGCCCCCGAAGTCTGGGACTACGATGGGCAGCAGCTCATCCTCGACCACGATGGGCACGGGCAGCACGGGAACCTCGACCTCGACGGGACCGGGCTCCGGCGGGTCTTCGGGTCCGCCGCCCAGCGGGGGCAGCTAAAGGACCAGAACGGCACACGGGGGACGGCTAAGCTCGCAACCAAGACGGGGCGCCGCCCGCGACCTGCCTATCGAAAGGATGGGGCGCGGACGGTGCTTCCCGAGTTCACGAGCGGGCGGGATTTCGAGCGGCGAATCTGTGCGACAGGCCTCTTCCAAGATTGGGAGCCTCTGGACATGAGGTATAATTCCATAAGTAGCTCCCACGGCCTCCGGATTCACGACGGGGGGCGACCGTGAACATCTTCCTAATCGCCCGAAAGATCGTCCAGGCCGTTGCGCTCGTCCTCGTCATGGCGGTGATTCTCTACGTCATCTTCCGCCTGATGCCGGGGAACCCGGCTCAGATCTTCCTGTTCGGAGCTCGAACCCACGGTTCTACGCAGGCTCAGCTGCACCGCATCGAGGCGCAACTGGGGCTCAGTGGTGGGAAGTGGAACTACAAGAACTTCATCACCTACATGGCCGACATCCTGACGTTCAACTTCGGCTACGACTACTTCCGGGAGACCACCGTCTGGCAGCTGATCCTCCAGGCGCTGCCCTACACCCTGCTGCTCATCGGGAGCGCCACGGTGCTGTCCTACGTGATCGGGCTGCCCCTCGGCGTCGTGTCCATCTGGACCCGGGGGAAGCGCTCCGAGGGAACCCTGGTCTCGGGAGGATTGATCCTGAACTCGATTCCGTACTTCATCCTGGCCATCATTCTCTATCTCTACTTCGTGGCCTACTACAAGTTAGAGCCCGTCCGGTCCGTCTTCCCGCTCACGGACATCACGCATCCGACGTTATCGAGCCTGGCGTATGTCGCGGTCGCGCTGACGCTTCCCATGGCGACACTGGCGGTGATCGGCGCCTCCGGAAACCTCCTGACGATGCGGGCCGCTATGGTATCGGTCCTGGGTGAGGACTTCATCATGACTGCCCGTGCGAAGGGCGTCAAGGAGGGGTCGATCATGTTCCGGCACGCCGCCCGGAACGCGATGATCCCGGTGTCGACCCGGATGGCGCTCGACTTCGCGACGATCGCGAGCGGCGCGGTCATCACCGAGATCATCTACTCGATCCCGGGGATCGGCAACCTGACGTACAATGCGATCCTGAACCTGGACTACCCGCTCGCCGAAGGCGCCCTGTTCTTCCTCGCCCTGATCGTCATCGTGGCGTACTCGTTGGTCGACTTCATCCACGCCTGGCTCGACCCACGGATCAGCCTGTAGGAGAAGTCACACGATGATCGGTACCGGTGGGTCGACCGCGGAGGAGTACCGGCGCTTCCGCCGGCAACGGCTCCGACACCGGCTGGGCCGCTGGCGGAAGCTCTGGGGGATCTACTACCGTTCGAAGTTCGGGAAGGCGGGGTTCTGGATCCTGATCATCTTCGCCGCGATCACCCTGCTATCCCCGGTCCTGACCTTCCACAACGCGATCACATTCTTCGCTCCGCAGGAAGACACGACGATCGCGAGCCAGGAGCTCTCCACACCGCTTCCCTACGCCCCACCGGCCAGCACCACGCCGCTCCCGCCCTCCGGCACGACCATCGCCTCGGCCGGCAGTTACGTGATCTACACGACGGCGACGAACGGCACCGTCACCGCCATCGGGCTCGGAGGGAGCCCGACGACCCCGCTCGGTCGAGTCCTTCCCATCCTGTCCGAAGACTTCCCCTCGGACGCCCGAACGTTCGCCGCGACCAGCTATCCGTTCGCCTCGTACACCGCGTTTGCGTCCCGGTTCACGTTCCAGTACTCCGAGTTCCTGGTGCTGGGGTCGACCTGGGGCGGGTCGAGCCAGCTCGTGCTCACGCAGATCAACTGGACCGGCTCGAACGCCCCCGGGGTTGGCGTCCCGAAGGCCACCAACACGGCGACCGTGACCCTCAACGGGACGCTGGTCGAGGCGCCGACGACCGACTCGACGAACGGCGTCTCTCTCCCTCCGTGGGGGCCGTTCTACGAGTCCACGGCCTACACGCAGAACGGGTTCAAGACCGGCTACGTCTACGCCGTGACCGAGTCCGGCGGTCTCTACACGCTGACGGCGCTCTACACCCAGCCGTTCCAGGTGGTCTGGCAGGTCACGCTGCCGGGCTCGGGTCTGCCGTCGCAGGCGGTGTTCGTCGGCAGCTTCTACCCTCCGCCCCAAGGGCTGACCTCGACGCAGGTGCTGATCGCCCAGAACGACAGCCTGCTCTCCTACGCCCCGGCGACCGGCGACCTGCTCTGGCAGGCCAACTTCTCCGCTCCGGTCGATGTTGGCCTCGCCCCCGTGGTCCCCTTTGCCTATGAGATCGGCCCGTCCGCGGCCGACCTGGCGATGGTCGCCCTGACCGGCTCGACCCCCAGCGTCGACTACGCCTACCTGTCGAACGGCACAACGGAGGAGGTCACTTCGGTCCCCGCACCGGTCGTCGGCATCGGTACCGAGGAAGGCAGCAGTGGCTATCCGAGCTACGTGGCCATCAGCACGGCCTCCACGACCTACATCCTGGATGGCCCGGGCATCCAGGCCTCGTCGGCCAACGCCGTCCCGGCGCCGGCCGGATTCGGCACGTACGGGTTCTCGCCGATCTACGACGTCGACTCGAACCTGATGATCCTCACGAGCACCACCGGCAACTCGATCGCCGTCAGCGCCACCCTCGGGAAAGACCCGATCGAGTGGCGGGCGACGATGAGCCCGGCCGCCGCGGCGATCTCCCAGCCGCTGTTCTTCCTCAACAGCAAGTACGGCAAGTCGGCCTTCGCCTTCACAACGACCGGTGGCCGGCTCGTCGCCTTCTCGACCTCCGGGGTGGACGAGAACCCCATTCCACCGACGCTGAAGGCGCCCTCCGGGAACGCCTACCTGTTCGGGACGAACATCTACGGGCAGGACGTCTGGAGCCAGTGGATCCAGAGCTTCGTCTGGGACTGGGAGATCGGTCTCGCCGTCACGGCCGGCATCATGCTGATCGCGGTCCTGGTCGCGATGTTCATCGGATACATCTCGAACTGGGTGGCGACCGTCGTCGAGACGGTGACCCTGGTCCTGTTCCTGCTGCCCGGTCTCGCCCTGCTCATCGTCATCGCCTCCATCTTAGGCGCCTCGTTCGCGAACGTCGTGCTGGTCCTGACCTTCGTCGGGTGGCCATATACCGCCTTCACGCTCATCGGCGTCGTCCGTCAGGTGAAATCCCGTACGTTCGTCGAGGCGGCTCGCGCCTCGGGCGCGCGCACGCTGCAGATCCTGCGGCGGCACATGCTGCCCAACATGACGCCGCTGCTCGCCTACTTCACGGCCCTGTCGGTCGGCGGAGCCGCGACGGCGCTCTCCACCCTCCAGTTCCTGGGCGTGGCGCCGCTCACGATCTCGACCTGGGGCGGCATGCTCCAGCCGATGTTCGGGAACTACTACCTGCTCGTCCGAGCCCCCTTCTGGGTCTGGCCGCCCACCATCGCCCTGACGATGTTCGTGTTCGCCTTCGTGTTCGTATCTCGAGGATTGGACGAGGTCGTTAACCCCAGGATCCGGGCCCGGTAGGAGGAAGGAGAAACGTCGCTCTCCGCGTCCTCGGCCCCGGCGTCGGCGCCTCTGCCCTCGGGCGAGGCCCGGGGCCCGATCATCGACATCGAGAACTTCTCGGTCAAGTTCCAGACCGAGGACGGGGTCGTCTCGGCGCTCGACCGGATCAACCTGCAGCTGCGGTCCGGCGAGACGATCGGGATCCTGGGGGAGAGCGGCTCGGGAAAGACCACGCTCGCGCTCTCGATCATGGCACTCCTTCCGCCGAACGCGTCGGTCGAGGGCCAGGTCCGCTTCCAGGGGGAGCCGATCACCGGGCCCGGCATCTCCGGCCGAGACCTGATCCGGATGTCCCGGCGCCAACGACGGATCCTGACAGAGAAGCTCGCCCACATCCGCTGGCAGGGCATCTCGATGGTCTTCCAGGGGTCGATGAATGCCTTCAACCCGGTCTACACGATCCGCAAGCAGATCGCCGAGGTGTTCCACCTCCACACGACGTACAACGCGGAGGAGATCCAGGAACGCGTCGTCGACGCGGTTCGCCGGGCGGGGCTGGACCCGGCGGTACTGAAGGCCTACCCGCACGAGCTCTCGGGCGGGATGAAGCAGCGGGCGGTCATCGCGATGGCGCTGGCCCTCCATCCCAAGCTCGTCATCGCCGACGAGCCGACGACAGGCCTCGACGTCGTCATCCAGGCCCGGCTGATCCACGAGCTCAAGGAGCTCCGGAAGTCCGAGATCGAATCGATGATCGTGATCTCGCACGACATCGGCGTGATCGCCCAGCTCGCGTCGCGTGTCGTGGTGATGTATGCCGGGCGGGTGATGGAGGTCGGGACGGCCGAGGACATCTACCTGCGGTCGGCGAACCCGTACACCCGGGCGCTCACGGACAGTTACCCGTCCCTGGCCCGAGCGCGGGCCGCGATCGGCGGCATTCCGGGCGCTCCGCCGGACCTGATCTCCCCGCCGCCCGGCTGCCGCTTCGCGAGCCGGTGCCGGTACGTCCAGGATATCTGTCGGACCGACGAACCGGCGGCGATCGAGGTCGAACCGGGACACTTGAGCGCCTGTCACTTCGCTCGCGAGCTGGCGGCCGGGACGCTCCAGACGACGGTGACCTCGGAGCTTGCCCTGCCTCCCATGGAGGCGCCGACCGAGCTGTACACCCGGGCCCCGCTGATGAAGGGCGTCGGCGTCACGAAGTACTTCAACCTCCGCGGGAGCCAGGCCGGCGCGCTGTTCAGCCGCCCGGGGGTGAAGCGCTTCGTCCACGCCGTGGATCACGTCGACTTCGACATTTACCCCGGCGAGGTACTCGGCATCGTCGGCGAGAGCGGCTCCGGCAAGACGACGATCGGCCGGGTGATGCTGAACCTGCTCCCGCCGTCCGGCGGCCGGCTGGTCTTCCGGTTCGGCGGCGCCGGCCAGGTCGCCGGCCTGGTGGCGGCGGAGGAGCGCCGGGTGGTCTTCTCGCCGGGCGTGGCCGAGTCCGAGAAACCGGCGAGCAAGCTCATCGCCGCCGGCTATGACGATGTGATCAGCCTGGCCGCCGCTCCGGTGCCGGAGGTCGCACGCATCACGGGGTTCCCCCCCTCGGCAGCCGGCTCGCTCGTCGAAGCGGCGCGTCGGCGGGCCGGCGTGGACGCCGCCGTGGCGGAGCGTCTGCGAGCCGCCGGGTACCGCGACTCGATGGAGCTGGCGGACGCCGACCCCAAGACCGTCGTCGCCCGGGCCGGTATCACGCTCTCCGAGGCGGAGCGACTCGTCGACATGGCCCGGGACCGGGCCGACGTGAGCCGTCTCGGGGAAGGCGGCACGGCCTTCCAGGCGTTCCGGCGTCTCACCCAGATGATCTTCCAGGACCCGTACGACTCGCTCGACCCGAACCTCACGATCTACGACATCATCGAAGAGCCGCTCATCGCCCACCGGCTGGCCTCCGACCCCGCCAAGGTCCTCGAGCGGATCCAGAATGCGCTCACGATCGCCCAGCTGCGTCCGCCGAGCAACTACCTCGACCGGTACCCGCACGAGCTTTCCGGCGGGGAGCGTCAGCGGGTCTCGGCCGCGCGGTCGCTCGTCACGGACCCCCGGTTCCTGGTCGCGGACGAGCCGATCTCCAGCCTGGATGTCTCGTTGCGCGCCGGCTTCCTCAACCTGTTGAAGCGCCTGCGGCTCGACCGCGGCACGACGATCGTCTACGTCACGCACGACATCGCCTCGGCCCGCTACGTCGCCGACCGGATCCTTGTCATGTACCTGGGTGCCGGCGTGGAGATGGGCCCGAGCGAGGAGGTCATCCGGGCGCCCCTCCATCCGTACACGAAGGCATTGATCCAGGCCGTCCCGATGCCGACGCCGCGCTGGAACCCCGGGGAGCTCGAGATCCGCGGGGAGATCGGGAACGCGATCGACGTGCCCCAGGGCTGCCGGTTCTCCGCTCGCTGCGTCTACCGCCAGGACAAGTGCGTCACCGAGCCCCCGCCGCGCCAGGGACAGGGCACCCACTGGTACCTCTGCCACTTCACCCAGGACGAGCTCCACCGACTCCATCCGACGCCCGAGACCCCGCCGCCCGGGGCCGGCTGACCGGCCTCCGGGAGCCGGCGATGGGCGTCGCCGAGCCGCTGACCCCCGACCTCGGGATCCAGGAGGCCGAGGCGGCGGCGCGTCAGGCGCGGTGGTACTTCACGCTCCTGCCGATCTACGCGCTCGTGCTGATCCTCGGGGTGTGCGCCCCGCCGGCCCTCCTGGGGTACATCAACTACGGCCAGACGGTCCCGCTGCTCCTGTTCATCGGGGCCATCTTCGTCACCTTTGCCGGCGCGTGGTCGGACTTCGGCGCGAAGTCGCACATTCGGGAGGTCGTGCGCCACCATCTCCCGTTCGGCATGGCCGACATGGAGTACGTGCACCGGCAGCAGTTCCTGCTGATGATGGCCTACCTGGGCGTCGCCGGCCTCTACGTGCTCATCGGGGTGGCCATCATCCTCCTCTAGCGCCGCGCGTGCGACGCCCCTCGCCAGGCCGGGCTCACTGTACCCGCAGGTTCCAGATCCCCTTCAACGGGATGAGTGCGAGTCCGTTCACGACGAGCGCGATGCCGGCGACGAGGAAGTCGAACTGGACGCCGAGCGCCGTGATGACCAGCCCCCCGAGGATGATCCCAACCGGGGTCGCCACCAGACCGCCGACCTGCTGGACACTCAGTACCCGTCCCAGGACCGCGTTCGGCACGATGATCTGTAGCGTCGCGACATAGACCGTGTTGATGAATCCGGTGACCGCTCCGATCGCCACGACCAGCGCGAGCGAGACCAGGAACTCATGCGAGAGGGCGAGCCCCACGACCAGGCCCCCGGCGACCGCGATGCCGATCGCCAGTGAGGGCCCGGCGAACCGGCGGGCCCGGAGTCGGCCCACGGCCACCGCCCCCAGTGCGACTCCGCCGGCGATGCCGGCCACCAGGAACGCGAACTCGGACGTGTTGTCCGTCAGGATCTTGGCGTTGTAGACGACCAGGAACGAGAAGGTCATCGAGGCGAGGAAGTTCACCGGGATCGCTCCCAGGACCACTTCGAGGAGCGGCAGGTGGTCTCGGATGTACCCGATCCCTTCCCGCAGGTCACTCGAGAACGAGTGCGGGCTCGTAGGCGTCGACGGAGCCCGCACGGTGGCCCCCACGCTCGAGGCGATCTGGGTCAGGAAGATGGCAGAGAGGACGTAGGTGAGGGCGTTGACGGCGAAGCCCGGAACTGACCCCGCGAATGCCAGGATCAATCCTCCGGCCGCCGACCCGATGACCTGGGTCCCCTGGCCGGTCGCCGTGAGGAGTCCATTGGCATCCTCCAGATCCTCCCCGGGCATCATCCGTGGGAGGATGGCACTGCTCGCCGGATTGAACGTCGCCGTGAAGCCGTAGACCACGACGACGACTGCCAGCACGACCGAGAGGCGGAAGCCGACGGTCGCGAGGTAAACGGTGAACAGTGTCAGCGTTATCGCCCGAATCGAGTCCGAGATGATCATCAGCGTACGCCGGTTGTACCGGTCCGCGAGCACCCCGGCGAGGAGGCCGACCGCCACCCCGGGGACTACGGATGCGACGCCAACGTAGGTGATGTCGAGGGCACTGCCGGTCTCATGGTAGACGACCCAGGCGACCGTTACCACGAAAACGGCGGCTCCGAGCTGCGACGCTGCCGCCGCGGAGAACAGGTTCCGGTAGCTCGGGTTCCGTAGGACGCGGGTCGGGGAGGATGGTCGCGGGGCCGGAGGCGCCGCGGGCGTCGAAGCGGCCCCCATCGGTCAGCCGGTACCCTCAGGACGCTTCGGTCCGTCCATGACTTCCCTGGAGGCAGCCGCGTGCGCGCCCGGGGTACCGCAGCCGTACTCTCGGGCCCCGGTACCGGGCACCCGTTTAAGGCTGAAGCTCACCCTCGGTGAGCGGCCGCGCTCGGGGCAGAGGGTGGGAGCGTAACGGGCTCAGGGCCGGGCCGTCTGGCTGGGGGGGGCCGCCGCGGAGAGCGACGGCTCTTCCTCGGGCGTGTACTCCTGGGGAGAGGGATAGTACTCCACCCGGAACAGCATGCCCAGGACCCCTCCGACGATGCCGAGGGGGACCCCGACAAAGAAGCCGCCGCCCCCGAAGACGCTCAGGAGGGCGATGGCAACGATGGCGAGGCCCGTGAACAGATGGTACCGGGGAAACAGGCCCAGGACGAATGCGAGACCGATCAGCGCGAATCCGGCCAGGGCCTCCGTCTGCCCGTAGAAGAGCGAGAAGTTCCCCAGTCCCGGATGGATGAGGTTGAGAAAGGAGCCTTCACTCCATAGGACGGCCCCGTCAATCACGACGAAGCCACCGGCCACCGCCGCGAGGACGACGGAGAGCTTGGGTCGGTTGCTGTCCATGGGTCGGCCCGTGACCGGTACTCCGAGCGCGTCGGACCTACATGAGGCTGGCCGGGGGTTCTCGGGACTCGACCGGGGCGGCCCGGCGGGTCAGCCCCGGTTGGGACACAACCCATTTGAGCGCAGGGCCCGGTGGCTCGGGCGTGAGCGAGTACGCCAAGCCCGGGAAGGAATCGGCCGAGGAACACAACACCCTCTCGATCCCCTGGGTGGTCCTGGCCGCAGTCCTGTGCGGCGTCGGCATCTTCCTGGTGACCGGAGCGCTCATCCGACTGGCGGGGGGCCTCGTCAACTGGGTCTGGTGGATTGGGATCCTTCCCGCGGCGGTCGGCTTCCTCATGCTGATGAGCCCCCGCGCCGGCTCGCAGGGTCCGCACTGAGACACGCGCCGGCCCGACCGGGCAAGACCTAATTGGCCCTCCCCCTACGCACCGCCGATGTCGGACGCCTCTCCCGTCGTGGTCAAGCTGGGCGGGAGCATTCTCACCCGGAAGCGAGAGGCCGCCCGCCTGAGACCCAAGATTCTGGAGCGCCTGAGTTCCGAGATCGTCGCCGCGGCGAGTGGTCCCATCGTTCTCCTGCACGGGGCAGGGTCGTTCGGTCATCCCGGGGCCGTGCGATGGAACCTGGCTCGACCTCCGGC
>JASHPT010000145.1 GCA_030037955.1 Thermoplasmata archaeon | reverse complement strand
TCGTGCGTCTGGCGACCGAGCGCGGGATCCTCCTGCGGGCGTGTGGCTCGGTGGGCCTCTACTATCGGCTACGCCAGGACCCAGGGGCCCGTGCGGTCTATCTCCTGAGGGACGGAACGGCGCGCGCCACGCCGCTGTTCAAGGACCTGGACCTCGCGAGCCTCGAGAAGTTCGGCAGCAAGGTCTTCCGCCTGATGGTGAAGGAGCTCGGGTACACCGAGGACACCGAGACGAACGCGCTCTTCGGAATGTACCGGAACGTCTACTTCCACCCGTCGTTCTCCATCGACGTCTTCTACGATGTGCTGCGGTTCAGCCACGAAATTCCGCTCAAGGAACGGTTCCCCGCTGGCGTGACGCTCGCCCCCGAGGACCTGATGCTCGGAAAGCTCCAGATCCACAAGACCACGCCACGCGACCTCATGGACCTCGCCGCGGGCGCCATGGCGTTCCACGTGGCCTCCCTGGACCGGAGCTACATGGCCGGGCTTCTCGGGAACGACTGGGGATTCTGGTACGATGCGGACCAGAATCTGCGGAGGAGCCAGGAACTGATCGGCCAACTGCCGACGAACGGCGACCCGGCGGTCACCGAGATCGCGACCCGCGCCCGGCGGCACCTCCAGGAGTACCTGGACTTCCTGGCCGAGCTTCCGAAAACGCGTCGGTGGGAGAAGCGACAGGCCAAGGGCACGCGAGAGCCCTGGTACGAAGAGGTCGACGAACTCCACTAGGAGGGCCGGGCACTCCGGTGCTTGGCGACGGCGGACATCGTCTCGAACAGGGCGTTGGCCGCCGCGAGCGCGGTGACCTGGCCCATGTGGTCGTACTGGGGAGCCACCTCGACCACGTCGAACCCCACGACATTCATGCGGTGGAGCTCGCGGAGCAGGTGCTGGAGCTCCCGGCTGGTGAGGCCGCCCGGCTCCGGGGTCCCGGTCCCCGGCGCGAAGGCCGGGTCGAGGACATCGATGTCGAGGGAGACATACACCGGGCGACCCCCGACCTCGTGGGCGATCTCGTCCATGATCGGCCGGTAGCCCTGCGCGTCCACGTCCTCGGTGGTGTAGGTACGGTGGACGATCGCCGCGTTGTTGGGAACGTCGGCGGCGTCGTAGAGGGGACTTCGGATGCCGACCTGGAAGACATTGCCGGGCGTGATGAGGCCCTCCTCGTACGCGCGTTTCACCCAGGTACCGTGCGTGTAGCGCTTCGTCCCCCAGTAGGCTTCCCAGGTATCGTAGTGAGCGTCGAAGTGGAGCAGGCTCACCGCCTGCCCGGTCGCGGCCTTCTGGGAACGCAGGATCGGGAGCGTGATCGAGTGGTCGCCGCCGGCCGTGAAGGGCACCACGCCGGCGCGGAAGACCGGGGTGTAGGCCTCCTGGATGCGCGTGAAGGTGTCGTCGAGATAGCCGGGCACCGGGTCGACGTCGCCGTAGTCGACGATGTCCAGGACCCGGAACGGGTAGACCTGGGCGAACATGTTGTAGGACCGAACGAGCCGGGAGTGATTCCGGATCGCCGACGGTCCTTCCCGACAGCCGCTCCGGAAGCTGGTGGCGTCGTCCCAGGGCACGCCGATGAAGACGCCCTTCGCCGCGGAGAGGTCCTGGGACTGCGGGAGCCGCGCGAAGGACGCGATCTGGGCGAAGCGGGGCGACCGGCCCAAGCCCTGGGGGTCGGTCATGGACTGCCGGCCGTCCGCGTCAGTCCGGAGGCAACTCCTTGAACGCCAGCCCGACGTCGATGCCGCGGGTCCGCTGGTTGTACCATCGAGAGGCCAGGTAGAGGATGCCGGCGCCGATGAAGACCCCGACGATGACGACCGCGCCGGTCTCCTTGTTGGACGCCGTAAACCCGGCGGCCCCGCCGAGCAGCGGGAGCGTCGAGACCAGGTAGGCCGCCACGAGCGTCACGACGAACGAGGCCAGCCCGGCGATGATGCTGAGCGGCTTGCGGTTCCGGATCCCCAGTCGGGCGAGCGAGAGCGACGTCAGCATCACGGTGATCATCGGCAGGAAGAACAGGAGGAAGACCAGCGGCGTGTAGAGCGCGTCGTAGTTGTAGGCCAGGATCGGAAGCAGGATGATGCCCGCGGCGCCGATGACCAGGATCCCGACCCATGGCTGATGCGTGGACCGGGTCACGTTCCCGAGGAACTTCGGGACCATCCGGTCGAGCGACATCGAGAGCATGAATCGCGAGAAGATGTAGAACCCGAGGATCAGCCAGAGCAGGTACCACGCGGCGGAGGAGAGCATGATCAGGCCCAGCAGGATCGAGCTCCCGTGGGCCGCGAAGGCCGGGGCCGAGGTCAGCCCCATCGCGAACGGCAGATAGGCGATGTTCGCCGGCGGTGCCACGATCGCCGGGTAGTAATCGGTGAACGCCACCGAGCCGTTGAGGAAGTTCATCCCGACGACCGATTCGAAGGTCCACACGATCAGGACGGCGAACGCGACCGAGAGCAGGAACGAGATTGCCATTCCGAACGTGATGCTCCGGGACGACCGCTTGAACTCGCCCGCGATGTAGCTGGGCGCGGTCCCGAACATGTAGTAGAATGCGAACAGTAACGGGACGAAGAGGATCGTATTCGTCAGGCTCGAGCCGTAGGAGCCGAAGTTCGCGGCACCGAACGCCGACACGTCCTGGTAGTAGGTCGGGTCGCCGGTGTAGGAGTTCACGGCGTTGACGAAACCGGTGTGACCCATCGCCAGCAGCAAGCCCACCGAGACCAGGATCCCGATCAACTCGAGGATCAGCAGGCCCGAGAAGATCTGGAACGCGATCTTGGGCTTGAGCACGATCCAGAGGGCCATCGCGACGAGGGTGACCAGGATGCCGATGATCGTGATGTAGAGAGGGTTCCCGATGCCGAGGCTGATGCTGTTGCCCTCGTTGAGCAGCGTCGTATTGTTGGTGAAGGCGCCCCAGACCGCAACGCCGGGGCCCACGCTCAGGGTGGAGAACCAGTACGGAAGGACTGCCGCGTAACAGATGACGTTGAGCAGGCGACCAAAGGCCGAGAGGATGCCGAAGTACGGATGCAGCTGGCGCGACGCATACACATACTCGCCCCCGGACCTCGGCATCTCGATCCCGATGAGCGCGTAGGTCACGATGATCGGAATCCCGATGAGCGCGGCGAGCAGGACCGCCTGCATCAGGTTCGCGCCGGTGACGAACAGCAGGATGATCAGGAACAGCCCGAAGGCCGGGCCGGGCCCGAGAGAGATCAGGTTGATCGAAAAGGACTCGAAGGCGCCGAGGTCCTTGACGAGGCCGCTCGTCTTGCGCGCGAAGACCGTCTTCTCCGATTCCATAGCCGTCGCTGGTGCCGCTGCGGTATCCATCTCGATGCCCCCGGTCCGGGTATCACGGCTCGACCCGGTAACGGCGAACCCGGGCAGAGAATTCGCTGCCGGGTCCCGAAAGCCGTACCGGCCGTTCGAGCACGGGCCGGGGAACGAGTCTTGCTATTTAATCCGCACGACGTTGCTCGTCACGGATTCCGCGGAGCCGAAGTTCTGACGTCGGTCGATTCCTTTTCTACATCCGCGGGCTGCGCTCCCGCGATGCGGGTGGCGGTCGCGCAGTTCGCGCCGGAGTTCCCGGGACACGACGCCAACTGGGAGACCATCCACCATCTTGCCGAGTCGACGGACGCGGATGTCGTCGTGGTTCCGGAGCTGATCTCCTGCGGGTACATGTACAAGTCTCGGCGGGAGATCCACCCGTACACCGACTCCCGTCGCGTGCTGCGGGAGTTGGAACCCGTCGCGAAGCGCCACCGACGCGTGATCGTGGGGGGCTTCGCCGAACGCGCCGCCGGCCAGCTGTTCAACAGTGCGTTCGTGGTCGGGCCACTCCAGACGTCGGTCTTTCGGAAGATCCACTTGTGGAACTACGAGCGCGAACTCTTCGAGCCCGGGAGTCGGCCGCTGGTCTTCTCCCACCTGGGGCACCGAGTCGGGGTCGAGGTCTGCTACGACCTCCAGTTTCCCGAGCTCGGGTCCTACTACGCCCGGCTCGGCACCGAGCTACTCCTGGTTCCCATGGCCTGGGCCGAGGAGAAGGTGTCGAACGAGTCTCCTCTGCAGCCCTACACCCACCTCGCCATCGCCACCGCCACCTCCCATGGGATGTTCGTGGCCGTCTCCAACCGGGTCGGCCGCGAGCGCGGAGCCGTGTTCCCGGGCCAGTCGAGCATCGTCGACCCGTTCGGTCGAATGCGTCACCTGGGTTCGCGAACCGGTACTCTGGTTCAGGACCTGGATTTCTCCTTCGTACAACGAGCGAAGCGACCGAACCGGCGGAACGACCTGGACGTCGACCCTCGACTGCGGGTCCTGCTCCCCCGGACCCGCGGACGCCGCTAGTTCGACTTGGCCGGGGGAGTGGCCGCAGGGCTCGCAGCCGCCGCAGGGGGCGTCTCGGGCAGCTGAGAGGTGCAGTGCCCGCACCGGGTAGCCGCCAGCGGGATGGTCTCGTGGCAGTAGGGGCACTCCTTGGTGGTCGCAGCGGCCGCCGGCGCTTTCGCTGCCTTATGTCGCTCGTAGCGTAAGAGCGGGTAGACGATCAGGAAGAACAGGACCGCCGCCACGATCAGGAAGTTGATGATGTCGTTCAGGAACGCACCCCAGAGGAAGGTCGCGTGACCCACGGTCGTGTTGCGGTCGGCGAGGTTGCCCGTTCCTCCTGCCTCTCCGACCAGCGGCGAGACGATGCCGGTCGTAAAGCCGGTGACCACGGCGGAAAACGCAACGCCCATCACGAAGGCCACGGCCAGCTGGATCACGTTCCCCTTCGTGATGAAGGTCGAGAAGTCCTGACGCAGTGTCATCGACGCACTCCCCTCAGTACCGCCCTGGGGAGGCGCTCACGGACCGCTAGGAGAAAAGGCTGCCGAAGCCGGCGGCCGGGAATCGGCGCAGGTCGCGGCAGCCCGATGCCGAGAGGAACGGCCCGGGCCGGGTCGCTCCCGATCCGGTTCACTCCCAGTACGACTGACCCCACGAGTGAGTGCTGGCTTCGGTGAAGGTGACGTCGATCGTCACGGTGGCGCCGTCGACGATGACGTTGCCGAACGCCGGGGACGCGACGTAGCCCGTCCCCGAGCTCCAGGCCGGCCCCACGCCGAAATAGTACGTTCCGTTCGGCACCGTGAAGTTGATCGAGTCGGTGGTCGAGCCGTTCCAGCCGGACTCACCCCAGCCGCCGAGGAGCTGGACGGCCCAGAAGGTTCCGGACGGCAGCCCGGACTCTACGAACGTCACGTTGTAGAGCTGGAGCAGGCTGAAGCTCACGGCCACGGACACCGCGCCGCCCGAGACGGTGAAGTTCCCCGACGAGGGAGACGCCAGGTACAGGCTCCCGTTCGAGCCCGCGGGCGGGACTCCGAAGTCGTACGTCCCGTTCGGCAGAGAGAACGTAACCGAGTCTGAGCTCGAGCCGTTCCACCCAAAGCCGCTGTGGTTCGGGTAGTACCAGCCGTAGGAGGCTCCGGGTCCGTTGCTGCCCCACTGGTCCCCGTGGAGGAAGACCGCCCAGAACGTTCCGGAGGGGAGACCGGATTCGGAGAACGTCACGGTGTAGAGCTGGATCGGAGCGAAGCTGATCGCCACCGAGATGCCGGTCCCGTTGACGGTGAGGTTTCCGTAACTGGGTGTCGCGGCATAGTCGACGCTGGCGCTTCCCCAGGCCGAGACCGAGAAGTCGTAGGTCCCGTTGCCGACGGAGAAGCCGATCGAACTCGTGTTCGACGCGTTGACGTCCGAGGGATGCCACCCGTACCACCCGCGGCCCGCCGGAGCGGCATTGCTCTGCCAGGAGCTCCATTCCTCATGGAGGTGGACGACCCAGACCGTGCCACTCGGAAGTCCGGTTTCGGTGAAGTTGACGCTGTAGGGGCCGGTGGTGGGATTCCACAGCGACCCATCGTGTGCCGGAGCGGTTGACGCACGGCTCGACGGAATCATCGACGCCATCAGACCCGAGGCGGAGACGGCCACCGCCGCGACAACGATCAGCGTGGCCAGCCCCGCCACCCACATAACTCGTGCAGCGGTCATAGGGGGGTTATACGTCAGCCACTGGTCGCTATAACGTACCCAAGAGCCGATTTCGGGCGAACGAGCGGCTCTATAGGTGAAAGCTCTCGGAAGCGGTTGGCCATCCTCCGGGCCGGAGAGCGGGATCCGTGAGGCCGTACGGCCCACCCTCCACAACTCTTAGGGCTACGGGCCTCTCCGCGAGGTCGACTCGACCGTGCCGATCTACGACACCATCGTGGTGGGACTCGGCGGCGCCGGGTCCTCCGCGGCCTACTACCTCGCTCAGTCCGGAGCCTCGGTCCTCGGGCTTGAGCAATTCGGCCCGGCACATCCCCACGGATCCTCCCACGGACGTTCCAGGATCTACCGGACCGCCTACTTTGAAGGAGCCGCGTATGTCCCCCTGGTCCAGCGAGCCCAGCGTCTCTGGCGAGACCTCGAGGCGGCGACCGGAGAACGCATCATCCGGCAAACCGGCGGCCTCGTGATTGGCCGACCGGATTGCCCGACAGTACGAGGGGCTCAGGCGACGGCAACGGAGTGCCACCTCACGCATACACTCCTGTCGGGGGACGATGCGCGGCAGCGATTTCCCCAGTTCGGCCTGCGGGACGACGAGGTCGCGCTCTGGGACCCGGATGCCGGGGTTCTGTTCCCCGAGACGTGCATCCGAACATACGCCGCCCTTGCGGTAGACCGCGGCGCAGAGCTCCACTACGGCGAGAGGGTGGCCGGTTGGGACATTTCGGGGGACGAGGCCATCGTCCGCACCCGACGGGCCGAGTACCGGAGCAGGAGCCTGGTGATCACTTCCGGGGCCTGGACGTCCCAACTCGTCTCGGACCTGCGGCTTCCCCTGGAGATCGAGCGGCAGTTCATGCTCTGGTTTCCCCCGCGGGACCGGGACGCCGTCTCCCCGGAGCGGATGCCGGTGTTTGTCTGGGACCGGGGAACCGAAGCCGAGACCTACGGAATTCCGGACTTCGGGGACGGGGTGAAGGTCGGGTCGTGGCACGGACGAGTCGCTTCGACGCCCGAGACCGCGGACCGCGTTCTCCGGGATGACGAAGCCGGACCCGTTCGTTCCTTCGTGGAAGCGTCGCTCAAGCCGCTGATCCCGCGGGAAACGGAGTCCGTTTCCTGCCTCTACACGAACGCTCCGGATCACAACTTCCTGCTGGGCCTACACCCCGAGCACCCGGAGGTGGTGCTGGTCTCGGCCTGCTCCGGTCACGGATTCAAGTTCACGAGTGTCGTCGGGGAGGTCGCCACCCGATTGGTGCATCACGAGGAGACCGGCTTCGACCTCCGGCTCTTCGACCCAGGCCGGTTCCGTCGGACCGCCTAACCCGGGTCGCATCCCGGCAACGGCCGTCCACCCGCGACAGCTCGAGCGACCGGCATAAGTACGGGGTCGGCACAATAACTACGCCTATAGAGGCCTCTTGAGGCGCTCGGGCGTCACATGAGTCTCAGCGGAAGGCTGTCGTCTCTGTTCGGCGGTCGGCGTCACGCAGGGTCGTCCCCCCCGGCACCCGATTACGGCCCGATCCGGGGCTCGACCGTCGCGGAAGTGGGCCACGTCTCTTTCCACGGACCGTCCCTCACGGCCCGGCAGCTCTGGGCGGTCGTCGCGGTTGCGATCGCGGTCCTCGGGGTCCTGGTCGCGGCCGATGTCGGCGCCTACGAAAGCGCCCAGGGCATTTCCCACATCACCACGGTCAACTGGTATGCCGCGGGGGGGTTTCTGTCCAGTGAGACGGGATTCTCGGTGCATGCGTCTTCGACGTTCACGCTCACGTTGACCTGCAACTCGATCTGCTACAACTTCAACGGCGCAACGGTCAGCGCACCGTTCCAGGTCGTAGGCTTCTCCCTGGTGAACCAGCCCATCCAGTACACCAACGTGACGGTTCGCGCCCCGGCCTCGGCCTACACCGGTCCGTTGTCCATCACGCTGGGCCTGCCGTAACGGCGAGACCGCTTCCGGTCAGACTTGAGGCGACCGCCGCTCAGTCGGCCAGGAGCAGTACGAAGAGGACCTCCGTGGCGCTCACCGGAGGGAACTGAATCTCGAGGGTCACCTCGTTCGTGCCGCCCGGTGTAAAGAACTGGGGGAGGTCCGAGTGCAGAATCGACACACCGCCCGCCATCACTGCCTCCTGGACGAGGAACCCCGGACATCCCGCCGAGCCGGACACGGGGATCGACGCGCTGACGGTGGCACGACCGCCGGCCGGGGCGCTGAAGCCCGAATTGATCACGAGGCCCACGGTGCAATTCGTGGAGGAAGCGTTCGTGACCTCCCAGACCGTCTCCGATACCCGAATCGTCGCGTGGGCGACCGGGGGCAGCGTCGAGCCCGTGGTCTCCACGCTCACGGCCACCGCCGCAATGACAAGGATGAGGACCGGAAGGAGCGCGAGCGTCGCGTTCCGGGCCGCCTCCGATCGGACCGTCTTGGGTGCGGCCCACCGATACTCGAGAAGGGCGAAGGTGCCCGCAATGCCGAGCTGGACCAGGCCGACGAAGAATATGCCGAGGCCCTCCCACTCCAGACCGGCGGGGGAGAGGATCACCCACAGGGCGACCCCGATCACCAGCGCCGCGATCCCCAACCCGGCAATCCACCAGAGGTAGTACGGTGGACGATCCTCTGGCGGGTAGTACCACGCAAGCACGGCAGCCCGCGGGTGAGGTTCCCGCGGCACTTACGCCTACCGCGGCCCGCTCCGTCGAGCGGACCCGCCCCGGCGGGAAGGGCTCCACGTCAGAGAGGTCGGTAAATAGGTCGGACTTGCATCCGGGACCGGGGAAGAATGCCGGAGGGGGAGAGCTCCGGTTCTCGGTTCATTGGACGGCGGCCGGCGGTCGAGGCCCTCCGCCACCGGCTGGAGGAGTTGCGAGCGGGCCGGGGCGGCGTCACCTTCCTGGTCGGTGGTGCGGGTGTCGGTAAGTCGGTACTTACCGCGGAGGTCGCCCGGGACGCCCGCGGGCAAGGGGTCCGAGTGATTGCGGGCCGGGCTCCGCCGATCGACGACCCCGCCCCGTTCTCTCTCATCCGCTCGGCGCTCGAAACGTATCGGGCCGAACCATCGGCCACACCGGACGGTGCCAGTCTTCCCAGCGTCGACCGGTCGCTCCTCGATTTCGCTCCTCGGCTTGCGGAGGCGGACGCGTCGGCGCGCACGGGAATCGAGCAGCGGCTCCTCAAGGCTCTCGACGAGACCGAGGAGCGTGGGCGGAGAGCCCGGGACGAGATGCTCGCACGGATCGCGAGCCAACTCCTAGACCTCGCCGAGAAGGGACCCCTCGTGCTGGTCCTGGAGGACCTCAACCGAGCCGACGAGTCGTCGCTGGCCGCCGTGCAGTACCTGGCGGAGCATCTAGACAAACGACCTCTGTGGATCCTCGGGACCACGCGTCCCCCGGCGTCCCTCTCGGCCGTGGGTCGGAAGCGGCTCGAGCAGCTCGAACGCGCGTTGCGACCCGAGCTGGTCTCGGTCCGGCCGCTGGCGGGCCCGGAGGTGGAGGAATTCCTCCACGACCTCACTCCGTCCCATGCGCCATCGACCGTGGAGGCTGCCGAGCGGCTGGCGGAGTCCGGCGGGAACCCTGCCCTCATCGAGCAGTTCGCACGCCGACGGGCAGCCGGTCTCGAGGTCCACGGCATCCCGACCCCCGGGAAAGCCACGACGAGTCCGGAGATGCAGCGAATTCTCGACGAGGCGTCGATCCTGGGCCCGGAGTTCACGATGGAGCTGCTCTCGAAGGTCAGTACAGCCGAGCCCGACTCCATCGGGCCCGCCATCGACGGTCTCATGGCTCGGGGGGCCCTGATGCAGCATGCCGACGGCAGCCTCCAGTTCCCGGAGGACCGACTCCGGGAACGGGCCTACGGTCACCTGGAGGAGGAGACGCGTCGCGTCCTCCACCAGCGGGCGGGGGAGGCCCGCGAAGCGTCGGCCGTCGCCGACCAGAACCGCATCTTCGGGCTCGCCCGGGACTTCTACTTGGGAGAGGGAGACCAGAAATCGGTCGAGTACAACCGTATCGCGGCGGAGATAGCAGAGCGCGCCTCGGCGCCCGACGTGGCGCGCGAATTCCTGGCCCATGCGCTGGAGGACCAACGAGGCTCGTCCGCGACGGACCTCGAGTCGGAGGCGGAGCTCGTCCTCGAACTGTCTCGGGTCTCCCTTGAACTCGGCCGCCTCGAGGAAGCCGAACAGCAGGTACGGAGCTTCCTCCGGAACAACGCGTCCGCGCCCGGCTTCACCCCGCGGATTCGCAACTCTCTCGAGATCTTCCTGGTACGGGTCCTGACGGCGGAGGGCAACGTGGAGGAGGCCACGGGCATCGCCGAGCGCGTGCTGACCTCGCCGACCCTGGGGGAGGCGCCGGGCGTACGGGTGGGCGCTCACGCGCAGCTCCGCTACTCGCTCTACTACGCCGGTCGGTATGCCGAGGCGCTCGACCAGAACGCGGAAGTGATCCGGCTCGCGCTGGAGGCGGGCGACGAGCGGGCCCTGGCGTACGCGAAGCTCTGGAGGGCCGGCTGCCTCGCCATGATCGGCCAGGCGGACGAGGCCTTGCTCGAGGCCCGGCAGGTCGCGGTGGCCTTCGATCGGTTCGGGACGCTCGCCGAGTCGGCGGCGGGACATCTCTTCCTGGGAAACATGCTCGCCGACAACCGCTCCACGCCGCAGATCCGTCAGGAGGCCCTGCTCGAGCTGCGGAAGACGATCCGGCTCGCCGCTCAGGCCCAGGACCCCCGTCGCGTCGGCTGGGCGTTCTATCACTCGGCGGAGCTGCTCCGCTTTGAGCGTCGGCTCCAGGAGGCGGCGGAGAACGCCACCCAGGCGGTCACCACCCTGAGCCGCATCGGAGACCGCGTCGGACAGGCAGTGTCGATCAAGGTCCGCGGGCAGATCGCCATGGACCTGGGCGACCTCGGTGCCGCCGAGGCCGACCTCACCGAAGCGCATCGGATGCTGTCGGCGCTGCACAACCGGCTTCACGAGATCGATGTGACGCTCCGCCTCGCCCAGCTCGACCTCGTCCGGGGAGACCAGGACGCCCTGCGGCGTCGCCTCGCGGACCTGGCGCGGATGAACCTCGCGACAGCGCGACCGGACCTCGCCGCAGAGTTCGCGGAGCTCCAGAACCGAGCGGTGCGGCCCGCGGGCGCCCCCTGATCGGTCCGCCCCCTCTGCGCGGGATCGACGCGGCACCCGCCGCTACGGGCGTTTCGCCCTACGGCGCCGGCTGCCCTTCGCCCGGCGAATCGGTTTCTGCGCGATGAGAAGATGCGAGCCCCGGGTCCCTCGGAAGAAGGCGATCGCCTCCTCC
>JASHPT010000144.1 GCA_030037955.1 Thermoplasmata archaeon | reverse complement strand
TCAACAAGGGCGTGGCACTCTTCCACTCCGACCTGGTGTACTTGACCACGAATGTGAAGGAGCTGCGGAAGCTCCTGGTCCGCGAGCTTCGTGGCTCCCGGCGCTGAGCCTTCGAGGAGCCTCTGGCCAGACCGCCGCTGCCCTGAGGGAGCGCACGTCGCGTCCTCAGGAGGACTTGCGCGAGCGACGGTACTGGTGGAGGACCACTCCGTTCGCAAAGTTCCAGGACCGGATGTGTTCCAACGACCGCGGGCGCTCGAGACTCCCAAAGAGCCGATTCCGACCGGCGCCCAGGATCAGCGGCACGACCGAGAGCAGGTACTCGTCCACGAGGTCCCGCTCGATGAGAGCCTTCGGAAAGTCGACGCCGCCCGGCACGAGCATGTTCTTACCGGGAGCTCGCTTCAAGCGAGCGATCTCCCGAGAAACATCGCCCCGGACCACTCTCGTGTTCTCCCAGTCGGCTCGGGGAATCGTTCGCGAGAAGACAACCTTCGGTGTTTCGTGAAGGAACCGGGCCTGGTCCTTCCAGTCCGACGGCGCCGAGGGGTCCTTCGCCACCTTGGGCCAGAAGGCTACGAACTGCTTGTAGGTCCCGCGGCCCAGGAGAAGGGTATCCACGTCCGCCGCGCCGGTCTCCTCCAGTGCAGCGCCCAGCTCCCGCCAGTACGCGCGGTCGGTGATGGGGACGAACCCATCCTTGCTATCCGCATACCCGTCGAGGGTCATGTGCATCTGTATCACCACGTCACGCATCGCAACTCCACCCCGGCACGTCTGTTAACCCTCGGCGCCATATCTGACTACCCGAGGCTGCGCGACGGGAGCGACCCGACGTGGACCCTTCACGAAGGCTTCGGTGCATCCATCTGGAGTAGCTGCTTGCCAACGTTGGCGCCGGAATAGAGGCGGGCCAGTCCCGTCGGGGCGTTCCGGAGACCGACCAGTACATCCTCCTTCGACTTGAGCCGGCCGGAACGAAGGAGCGGGAGCAGGGCCCCGACCACTTCTGGAACCCTCGGCAGGTAGTCGCGCGCGAGGAGGCCCTCCATCCGCGCGTTCAGCATAATGAGCTGAAGGTAGTTCGCGGGCCCGGGAAGCGGGGGGTTGGCCCGGTACCGGGACGTAGCGCCACACAGGATGACCCGGCCGCCGTTCCGCAGCCGGTCGAGCACGAGATCCAGGGTCGGTCCGCCGGCATTATCGAAGTAGATGTCGATGCCGTCGGGGCAAGCCTCCTTGAGACGCTGCGCGACGTCCTCCTTCCGATGGTCGATCACGACGTCGGCGCCGGATTCCTCTCGGAGCCAGGCGCATTTGCGGTCGCCGCCAGCGATGGCAACGACCCGGAGGCCCCGGAGCTTGGCCAGCTGGGTCGCGATAGACCCAACCCCGCCGGCCGCTCCGGAGATGACGAACGTCTCCCCCGGCTTCCCCTTCGCGACCTCGGTGACGCCAAAGTACGCTGCCACCCCGGTGATTCCGAACACGCCGGCCCCCCAGTTGGGTGGAACGTCGCTAGGAATCCGGTAGGCCGGAGCCCACCCGGTGCCGTCTCCGACGGAGTAGTCTTCCCAGCCCACATGGCTGTGGACGAGATCTCCCGGCTGGAATCCCGGATGCCGTGACTCAACGACCTCCGACACAGCGAATCCCCGCATCACCTCACCGAGGGGAATCGCGCCCGACTCGGTCTCGGGACGGCCCGCCTCACCCACCAGGAAGACCTGCGTAGGGTCGAACGAGTACCACAGGTTGTGCAGAAGGTACTGGCCCTCCCCGGGTGCAGGGACCTGCCCCTCCGACCACTCAAAATTGGCCTCGCTGACCTCCCCATCAAGCCGCTTGCCCACCAGCCACCGCCGATTGCTCGCTCCAGGCATTCGTGTCAACGGCTCCTGTGCTCGGGATCTCGTCGCGGCGGACACAAGCGGACGGTTGGGATATACCCCACCCGAAACCCGTGCGCTGTCGGCATCGGGGCGAAAGGTCCGTGCTCTCACATCTTATGACCATCCCCGAATAACTGCGGGCTGAACGCGAGCCGTCCCAGTCCGGTATGGGCGATATAACACCCGAGGAACCCTGGTCCCGTACGACGCCCTCCGGGACGCTGCCGGCCGGCGTCGACGAGCGCTTCATCGAGGCCGCAGGGGTCCGATTCCGCTGCATCCGCGGCGGCAGCGGCGGTCAACGGCCGCTGGTGCTGCTCCATGGCTGGCCCACTTGGTCGGAGGTCTGGTTGCCTGTGCTTCGCACGCTGGGCACGGGGCACCCGTGGGTGGCGGTCGACCTTCCCTGTCAGGGCAGGTCGTCGATGGTGCCCAAGGGGGCTCGAACCCTGCCAGGCTACCGGGGCGCGGTAGCCTCATTGATCGACACCCTGGACCTGCCGTCCTTCACGCTCGTAGGGAGCTCGATGGGAGGTACGCTCGCGGTCATGGCCGCGCTCGACCGACCGGCCAGGGTAAGCCGGCTCGTGCTTCTTGACGCAGCCGGGCTGACGGCTCGGTTGCCGGGCCGAACCGCACGAATGTACCTACCGTTCCTGCTGCCTTGCTTCTTCCGCGCGCCCGGTCCAGGCAGTGTCCGCAAGCTGCTCACCCGTGCCGTGTTCTTCGATGCTCAGCACGCGGACCGGCGGTGGATCGAGGCGATGGTCTCGTCCTGGGCTCCCCGAGAACGCCGGCGCGGCCTCATGGACACCGCCTTCGCGCTACGTCGGCCCGACGCTTCGGTGAGCGACGTACTACCCAAGATCGCAGTTCCAACGCTCGTGCTGTCGGGTCGGCAAGACGTCCAGTTCCCGTGGCAAACCGCCGAGGCTGCGGCCCGGACCATTCCCGGCGCGCAGTTCGCCGCGGTCGAGAGTGCCGGCCACTTTCCGATGGTCGAGCAGCCGGCAGAAGTCGCCCGGCTGATGTCCGGGTTCCTCTAGGGCAGCCGTCGCGTGGAAACCAGCGAGATGTCGGATTCCCGGGGGAGTGTCCTCCATCAGCAGGCCCTGTCCGTGATGGGCTTCTTCACCGGCCTGGTACTGACCGCTCTCGTTCTCATCCTGAATTCACCGAGGTCGTTCCACGTCGCACTGGGGCCGCTCTCGCCGGACCAGTACTACCAGATCCTCACGACCTACGTGGCCTTCGTGGGAGCGCTCAGCAGCGTCGCGATGCTCGCGTTCCTCGAGGTCGCGGGAGGCCTGTCCCGAGTGTTCAGCTTCGTGGACAAGCTCGGCACGACGTTGTTTCTGCTCAGCGTCGTCGGGTTCCAAGGCATCATCCCGTTACTGCTGGTTGCCTACACTCGCTGGGGAGCGCTCCTCATTCTCCTTCTCGAGGTCGCGCTGAACCTGGTCTACTTCGTCGGCAGGCGCGTCGGCACCCCCGGCCGGAGCCCTACCGGCTAACTGGCCGTTCGGACGCGCCGCGACGGACCGTCGCCGTCCGGGGTTGGTGGCCCTCGGGGTCTATGGGAGCGCGTACAGGCGAGCCAGACGCTCCCCTTGTTGGACAGAGAGTCGGTAGCTGCCCCCGGGTACCACCGAGAGCCGCGTGCGGGTCACCTTGCAGACTTGTCCCCAGCCGTAGTCGAACCGTCGGAGCCCAACGTCGACCAGCAGACCGGTCGGGGCGATTCCGATCCTTCGGGTCGATGGAACTAGGTAGTAGATCGCCTGGCTCCCCAGGCCCAGGGAGATGACGGCTAGGATGACAACCTGGAAACCGGGGAACACGCCGGGGGAAGCGCCGCACATACACGCCAAGAAGTGCCAGGAAATCGAGAGATAGTACGCCTCCAGGCCGACAGCGATCCCGAGACCTCCGAAGGGAAGCAGAAGCCGGTAGACCCACCAGAGCCGCGGGCCCTCCACCCACTCGATCGGTGGCGGCGGCGCCGACACAGTTCCCGTCAAGCCGTCCCCGGCAGATACCTCTTCCGTTCTCGAGAGGGAGGCCCACCCTGCTCCCGGCGTCCGACTGGATTCACCGGCCAGCGAGCCGGATCATCGCCGCGACCGACCGGTCCACATCGTCCGTCGTGGTGGCCCAGGAGCTGACGCTGATCCTCATGGCCGCCGTGCCGTGCCAGACCGTCCCGCCGCACCAGCAGGTTCCGTCCCGCTGGAGTTCGGCGATGATCCGTCGGGTTGTTGCCTCGTCGCCGAAGGAGACGAGGACCTGGTTGAGCACGACGTCATTCAGGATCCGGAAGCCGGCGTCCTCGAGCCGGCGTGCGAAGCGCAGCGCATGGGCGCAACAGCGATCGACCAGGTCAGCCACGCCGGACCGGCCCAGGTGGCGCAGGGCGGCCCACGCGTCAATCCCCCGGGCACGTCGAGACATCTCGGGAACCAGCTCGAACGGCTCGACGGAACCGCCGCTCGGAAGGTATGCGGCCGGCCCGGATGCGAGGGAAGCCCTCAGGGCCGTCCAGTCTCGAAGGAAGACCGCTCCGCTGTCGTAGGGTACATTGAGCCACTTGTGCCCATCGAGAGCCCAGGAGTCGGCCGACTCGACACCCTCAGCCAGCCCTCGGTACCGCGGCGACGCCCGGGCCCAGAGCCCGAAGGCGCCATCGACATGGACCCAAGCGCCGGCCGCGTGGGCCGCGCGAGAGATCTCGGGGACCGGGTCGAACGCCCCCGAGTTCACGTTCCCCGCCTGCGTGCAGACGATGGTCGGGCCCTGGAACTCCGGAAGCCGGTCTGCCCGCATCCGTCCCTGGTCATCCACAGGCACCCGCACGACCCGGTCCCGCCCTAGCCCAGCCAGGGCAATGGCCCGTAGCATGGAGACGTGGACCTCCTCGCCGACGACCACGCTGACCGGGGGAGCTCCGGCCATGCCCTGCCGAGCGACGTCGTGCCCGACGCGCTCGAGGACCGACTGCCGAGCGGCCAGGAGAGCAGAAAAGTTTGCGACAGTGTCGCCCGTGACGAACGCCCCCCGTACCTCCGGCCCCAGGCCGACGAGGTCGCGGATCCACTCCAGAGCGGTTCGTTCCAGGCGCACCCCGACCGGGGACATGACTTCCATCGCGGTGTTCTGGTTCCACGCGCCGGCAAGCCAGTTGGCGGCCACGGACACCGGCAGACCGCCCCCGATCACGAACCCGAAGTAGCGTCCACCGGCGTTCGCGACGGTGGCCGGGCCGCCGACCTCGTCGAGTTCGGCAATGACGCGGTCCTCCGGCACTCCTTCCGAGCCGAGAGCGCCGGTGAGCCGGTCCAGCGCGGCGAGCGCCTCGGGCGTTGGGGCGACGTTCCGCGTCGGGAGCGCCTCCACGTATCGGTTCGCGCGTTCCGCGGCTTCCAACAGGATCGACGACATCGGTGCCTGCCTCGGCCCCCGGATTGTCGACCGTGGGTTAAGCTCCCCGCCCGGCTCCACCCGGTACCGGCTGTGGAGGGTCCGCCGGCAGCGCGCCTTCTATATCGAAAGACGAGGTACGACCTCCTCCGTTGCAGCCTGCCTCCGGCCCCTCGGCGCCGTGCCCCCGGTGCGGGGCGATGAGCCCCGTGGGGGCGCAGTTCTGTTCCGCGTGTGGGGCGCCGACGGCGGCCGGGAGCACTGCCGTCGGCACGGCTGGGGCCCCGCCGCTGAGTTCGGCGCCCGGTCCACTTCCGCCCCCGCTGCCTCCCCCGCCACCCCCACCCCCGGGAGGTCCGTGGTCCTCGTGGAGGCCACCTGCCGTGGAGGCAAAGGAGTTCGACCAGACGCTGCTGGGCCTCTTGCTCGCCATCATCGGGTTCCTCCTGCTCTGGATTCCCGACATCGACATTCTGGGCGGGATACTCGTCCTGGTCGGAGCCCTCCTCATCTTCCTCGGGCGTCGCGGGTTCGGCGAGCGGCACCGACGCTCGGTGGGGGCCGGCGTTGCACTCATTCTCATCGGCCTGGTGGGAACTTTCGTCGCGGCGGTCATCTACGCCATCAGCATCGTCGCCGCGGCCGTAATGCCCGGGGTTACGATCGCTCAGATCGGAGCTCAGATCTCGAGCGACTTCACGTTCCTCGAAGCCGCAACCGCAACCCTGGGGATCCTCACCGTCATCGGGGAGATTCTGCTCGTCTACCAGCTCGCCGACCGGCGGGCCCGCCAGATCCTGTGGGCGGGGCTCGTGGCGCAGATCGCGACCTCCGTCGTCGTCATCGTCATTGTCCTCCCGGCGGTCTCGAGTGCGATTTCGCAGGCCACCTCCACCGGTACCCTCAACCTGGCGCCTATCACCGCGCTCGAGACGAAAGCCCAACTGGTAGAGCTCGTAGGCGCGGTGCCCGCCGTGCTCCTGGCTTGGGGGTACTACCGTACTCGAAAGGCGATCATTCACCGCGACGAGCCGTCGGCGCAAAACCCCCCGAGCCCGGCGTAACGCCAGCCTTCCTCCGGCCCTCGTCCGCCCTCAGGCGCCCCAGGCGACGCGCCAAACGCGCCAGAGTGCCGCCGGGTCGGTCAGGGGGTCCCCGTGAACGAGGAAGAAGTCGGCCGGGCCGCCCGCATGGAGCACGCCTGCTTCGGGCTCGCCGAGAAGCTCGCCCCCGCGTCGCGTGGCCGAGGCCAGTGCCTCCCACGGCTGGAGTCCCGCCTGGACTAGCGCCTCCACTTCCCACGCCAGTTGATTCGCGCGGAGCGAGCCGCCCCCGAAATCCGTCCCGGTGGCGATCTTCACTCCGGCACGGTGAGCGATCCGCAGGCTCTCGTACGCCCCCTCCCGTCGCTGCGCGATCCGCTTCCGGGCCTCGTCGGACACAAAGCGCGGCTGATTCGTCGTCTGTGCGAAGGTCGCCCAGGAGCGGAACACGGCAAGCGTGGAGACGAGGAACGTGCCCTGGGCCACCATGCGTCGGGCCACTTCCTCGTCCAACGACATGCCGTGCTCGATCGAGTCGACGCCGCCGTCGACGCACACCCGGGCTCCCGGCAGCGTGGTCGAGTGAGCCGTCACCTTGGCGTTCCGCGCGTGGGCCATCGTGACGACGCGACGCACGTCGTCGCCGGTCCACGGCGCCTCCTCCGGCTTGGGGCCGTCAAGATAGAGCTTGATGAGGTCCGCTCCGTCATCCAGCTGCTGCCGGCTGAGCGTCAGCAGCTCGTCGGGCGTCGATGCCTCGGCGGCAACGCCCCCGGGAATCGTCCCCGCTCGCTGCACCCAAGTACCCGCGGCGCGGACGTAGGGTCGATCCATCCGGTTCCGCCAGCGGTCCCGCACACCCAGGGCCAGGCCGCGGCGTCGCCCGTCCAGCGGGTCGGTCGTCATGGGCGACCCCACGTCCCGGGCCCATCGGACGCCCGACTGCCGCAGCAGCTCCCCGTTGAGCTCGGCCTCCTCGAGCAACCGCTCGGGGGGATCCGAGCCGCGGTCGATCCAGTGAGAACCCCCGGGCAGCGTGATATGACTGTGGCAGTCGACCAGGCCCGGAACCACCGTAGCTCCGCCGGCATCCACGACCTTCGCCTCGGCATCTCCCTGGGGTTCGTTTTCCGTCGGCAGGATCCACACAATGCGGCCGGCATCTACGAGGATGCTGACCCCGATCTTGAGCTCGGGCCCGGACCCATCGGCGAGGGCTGCGTCTCGGTACAGCGTGCGACCCGCCATGCGGGGCGCACTCGCGTCCCTGTATTCAGTTCTGCCCGTATCCCTCGGCCGACCGCCCGGCGCCGAGGCCCCGGAGACGCTACTGCGGCTTCTCCTCGTCCGAGCCCTTGAAGCCCTTCTTCGCACCGGCCGCGAAGCCTTTGACGCCGCCGACGATGCCGCGCCCGACCTTGCCGGCGACCTCGCCGGTCTTCTCCGCGACATGTTCAGTTTCCGCGCCGGCCCGTTGACCGAACGTGGTCGCACGCCCGCACGCAGTGCAGGTCTTCGCATTGGGAGCCAATTCGGCACCGCATCCTTCGCACTTCATGGCCATCGGCCGCCCGAAGTGGTCCCGGGGCTTACAGTTTTCGTCGACCTTCGTCTGTCGAGTCATCCGCTACGGGGCTCTCAGGGCGAGTGTCGGGAATCGTCCCTGAGGCCGAGACGGTACGGTCGCGGGTCATCCGGGTAGCTGACGGCCCTCGGACGACGGCCACTCGACAAGCTCGACCGTAGCCCCGTCCGGGTCGGCGATGTAGACTACTCGTGCGCCCGCCCACCAGCCGGGGCCCTCCAGTCGGACCGGCTCGAACTGGGCGTGCACGCCGGCGCTCGCGAGGACATGCAAGGCTTCGTCCAGGTTGTCGACACGGAGCCCGACGTGGCCGCTTCCCGGTTCGTGCACGGGCGCGCGGCGTCCAGTGGCAGCTGGGACGAGCCACTGCAAGAGTTCCAGGACCTGCCCCCGCCCGATGTCGAGGTCCGCGTAGCGGAAGCGGCTGCGGGCACCACCCATCTCCGGCGCGAGGGGAGGCCCGTCGTCCTCCCCTCGACCCAGGAGGGGCACCCCGAGCAGCCCATGATAGAACTCGAGCGATCGGTCGATGTCGCTTACCGAGACCGAGACGTGGTCGATGCCTTGGGCTCTCATGCCGCTCCGCTTCGGGCCCCCGCGGCGACGCGCGGCGGGACGACGTCGCGGCGGAACACGTCCTCCACCGTCTCAGGCCGACGGATTACCTCGGCGTCGGAGCCGTGGACCAGTACGGTCCCGGGACGGGGCATCGCGTTGAAGTTGGCGGCCGTCGCGTCCTGGTAGGCGCCCGTGGAGAGAAAGGCGACGTGGTCGCCTTCGTGGACCTCGGGCAGCCGAGCGTCCGGGACGATGACATCGAAGCCGCAGGAGATGCCCACGATGTCGGCGGTCAAGGTCGATTCGGCCGCGGCGCGCTCGACGACTACGGTTTCCCACCGGTTATGCTCGATAAGCGTGTCGAGCAGGAACATCTCGGACGTGTCCGTTTCGACCCAGGTGCGTGCCACGGGTCGCGATTGCGTCTTGATGTTCCGGACGGTTGCGAGTTGGACTCCAACATCGGCGTAGAGGCTCCGCCCGGGCTCCACCTCCAGCACCTTGTCCCGAGTAGGGACCCCACTCTGCCTCAGGGACTCCCGGAGGGCACTTGTGAGAGCCTCCGCATACTGTTCAATCTCGGGGACGGGCCCAACACGGTCGTCGTGGCGAGCATGCTGTGCCCCCCGGCCGGTCGGATCCCGTCGCGAAGGAAATCCGCCTCCGAGGTCGATCTCTCGCGGCTGCCAACCGTTCCACGCCCGCGAGAGCTCACCAACTAGAGCCCCCACCCCGGCGGCCATTCGACGCCAAACCTCCAGGTCGCTGCTGTGGCGTCCAAGATGGACCATGACCCCCCGGACGTCGAGTTCCGGGGCCATCACCGCATCGGGTCCGATGCGCAAGAGCGCCTCGGTCGGGATGCCCGGCTTGTACGCCTGAGCGGCCTCCCGGACGGAGATGTCCGGGGCAAAGTCCGATGCAAACTCGAGGTCGGAATAATCCGGCCGAAGCCGGAACCGGACCTTGGCTTGGAGGCCCAGATCGCGCGCGACCTGACGAACGAGCTGGACCTCGCGCTCGCTATCGAGGGTAATCCGGGCACCGGCCCGTAGCGCCCGTTCGACCAGGCTCCGGTCCTTGCTCGAGCCGTTGACGGAGATCAGCTCGGGCGGGACCCGGGCGTCGAGGGCTACCTGGAGCTCGGCCAATCCAAAGGTATCGCAGCCGACCCCCTCCTGGGTCAGGATGTGGCGCAAGGCGAGTCCGAAGTTCGCCTTGAGGGAGGGGAGCACGTGAACCGTGCCCTCGGGCCAGCGCTCCGCGAAAGCCCGGGAAAACCGGCGGATCCGGGTTCGGAGCCCGGTTTCGGAGATCACGTAGACCGGAGTCCCGAACCTCGCGGCCAGCTCGGTGGCGGCCACGTCCTCGACGTAGAGGCGCCCGTCCCTTACCGACAGAACGTCGTCGATCACGCTGGACGCCATCTCGGGGCCGCTCCCCGTTCCCCGACGCTCCCAGATAGGTAAGCGTGGCGCCGCCGAACGACGGTTCAGCGGCGGGGCGGCCGCTCGACCTCGTGGTCGGACCGGTGCCCCTTGAGCAGTCGCCGCTGCGGTTTCTGGTTGGAGGTCCGCGGGATCTCGTCGATGAATTCGATGTATCGAGGGACCATGAACTCGGGCAGGCGGTCCGCCGCGAACCGGAAGAGCTCCTCGGGAGCGATCGTGAGCCCGGGTTTGAGCTGGATGAACGCCTTCACGTCCTCCTCGCCGACCTCCGCCGGCACCCCGACCACCACCGACTCGAAGACGCTCGGGTGCTGGTTCAGCACGCTCTCGACATCGTAGGGCGCGAGATTCTCGCCCCGCCGTCGGAT